>DATFNV010000741.1:0-20980 GCA_035266225.1 Gemmataceae bacterium | reverse complement strand
CTCGGCGGCTGGATCGCCTGACGCGCCGCTACTTGGGCTGGGTCCAACTGGCCGCCTCCATCATCTTTCTTCGAGCGGAAAGCCATGGATTCTTTGGCCCACGTTCACTACTGAACAAGTGTTTTTTCCGCTAGCTCTAAGCCGCAAGCGGCTCAACGGGTTAATTCAGCGCCCCGACCACCAGGCAGCAGTTATGCCCGCCGAAGCCGAAGCTGTTGGAGATCGCCCGGCGGACGCGGACCTCGCGGGCGTGGTTGGGGACGTAATCTAAGTCGCACTCCGGGTCGGGCGTCTCGAGGTTGATCGTCGGGTGAATGACGCCGTACTTGACCGTCAGGGCGGTGGCGATCAGCTCGACGCCGCCGGACGCGCCCAGCAGGTGACCGAGCATGCTCTTGGTGCTGCTGACGGCCAGCCTTCGGGAGTGGTCGCCGAAGACGAGCTTGATCGCCCGGGTCTCGGCCAGGTCGCCCTGTTCGGTGCTGGTGCCGTGGGCGTTGATGTACTGCACGTCGTCGGGGTTGACGCGGGCGTCGCGCATAGCGAACTGCATGGCCTTGGCGGCGCCGGCGCCGCAGGGGTGCGGGGCCGTGATGTGGTGGGCGTCGGCCGTGCTGGCGCAGCCGAGCACCTCGGCGTAAATGTGAGCGCCGCGGCGGCGGGCCCGCTCCAACTCCTCGAGGATGACAATGCCGGCACCCTCGGCGATGACGAAGCCGTCGCGGTCCTTGTCGAACGGCCGGCTGGCCTTCTGCGGGGCGTCGTTGCGCAGGGACAGGGCGCGGGCGGAGGTAAAGCCGCCGACGGCCATCGGCGTGATCGACGCCTCGGTGCCGCCGCTGACCATCACGTCGGCCTTGCCCCAGCGGATGGCGTCGAGGGCGTCGCCGACGGCGTTGGCCGCCGAGGCGCAGGCCGTCGCCACCGCCGTGTTCGGGCCGCCCAGCCCGAACTCGATGGAGATGTTCCCCGAGGCCGCGTTAACGATCATCTTGGGGATGACGAAGGGGCTGATGCGGCTCGGCCCGTCCCTGAGGTAGCGGGCGTGCTGCTCCTCGTACTCGTTCAACCCCCCGATGCCGCTGCCGAGGATGACGCCGCAGCGGTAGGGATCCTCCTTGGAGAAGTCGATCCCGCTGTCCTTGACGGCGGCATGGCAGGCCACCAGGGAGAACTGCGTGAAGCGGTCGAGCCGGCGGGCGGTCCGCGGGTCGAGGTGCGCTTCGGGCTTGAAGCCCTTGACCTCGCCGGCGAACTTGACCTTGAAGGCCGTGGTGTCGAACTGCTCGATGAGTGAGACGCCGCTTCGGCCCTCGAGGAGTGCGCGCCAGTACCCCGCCAGGTCCAGGGACAGGGCGTTCACCGTGCCCATGCCGGTGATGACGACGCGTCGGGTCATTTCTTACCCATCTCCCGTTCGATGTAGTCAATGGCCTCCCCGACCGTCTTGATCTTCTCGGCCTGGTCGTCGGGGATGGTAATCTCGAACTCCTCTTCCAGCTCCATGACCAACTCGACGATGTCCAGCGAGTCGGCCCCCATGTCCTCCTGGAACGAGGTGGAGCGGGTCACCTGCTCCTTGTTTACCCCCAGGTTCTCGCAGACGATCTCAATGACGCGTTCTTCGACAGAAGGCACGATCGGATCCTCCCTCAGAGGGATCAGTTCAACCCGCGGACGGCGGCGCTGCGGAGCGCCGTTGCGGTTATGTACCACGGCCCCGTGTATTGGACAAGGGATCTTGCCTGTCGCGCAGGTCAGGCTCGTAGTGACCCGATTTATCGGGTCTTGCTGAACCCGATAAATCGGGTCACTACGAGCAAGGACGGGCAAGACGTTGCGCGGGGGCAAAATGCACGAGCGCCGCAAGCCCACGTAGATGCGTCTACGTGAGCGTCAGGCTGGGATATTGTAGCACTCCGCCCTGCGCTGGACACGCTTGAGGAGTCCCGCGAGCACGCGCCGCCCCGGGCCGATTTCGTAGAAGCGGTCGAGGCCCGCCGCCAGCAGGTTGCGCAGCGTCTTCTCCCAAAGGACGGGCTCGAGCACCTGGCGCACGAGCAGGCCGCGGATTTCGGCGGGGTCGGTGTGCGGGGCGGCATCGACGTTGGACCAGACCGGCACCCGCGGCGGCGCGATCTCGACGCCGGCCAGGGCCCGCGCCAGCGCCGCGTCGGCCGGTTTCATCAGCACCGTGTGGAAGGCGCCCGCGACCGCCAAGCGGACGGTGCGCCCCCCGGCCGACTCGGCCAGCCTCTCGACCGCGTCGCAGGCCGCCTTCCCCCCCGAGAGGACGATGTTGGCCGGACAAAGGTAATTCGCCAATTCCAGCACGTCATTGCCGCGGGCCCGGGTACACAGGTCGCGTACGGCCGACTCGTCGGGGCCAAGGACCGCGACCATCGCGCCGGGGTTGGCGTCGGAGGCGGCCTGCATCGCCTCGCCGCGCTTCTGGACCACACGCAGGCCGTCGCGGAAACTCAGGGCCCCCGCGAAGACTAGCGCTGTGTATTCGCCGAGGCTGAGGCCGGCGGCGCCGGCGCATGAGGCGACCACGTCGGGCTGCGTCGCCTTGAGCGACACGAGGGCGCACAGGCTGCTGACGAAGATGGCGGGCTGGCTGACGGCGGTGGAATTGAGGCGCTCGGGGGGGCCGTTCCAGCAGACCTGGGCGAGGTCGTAGCCGAGCACCTCGGCCGCCTCGTCGAACATCTGCCGCGCGGCGGGGAGCGATTCGCAGAGCTGCCGGCCCATGCCGACCTCCTGCGCGCCCTGGCCGGGGAAGAGGAAGGCGATTTGCGGCATGGGGATCCTCCCTTCGTCAGCTTCTCGTTTAGCGGCCGCCCTCGGGGCGGCGCGTTTGTCAACGCGCCGCCCCGAGGGCGGCCGCTAAACGAGAGACTACTCCTTCGCCTCCGTCGGCACCACCTCGCGGTTCTGGTAGTGGCCGCAGTTGGCGCAGACGCGGTGCGGCAGCACGGGCTGTTCGCAGCGCGGGCAGTACTGAATCTGGATCGGCTTCAAGTGATGATGACTCCGCCGCTTGCCCTGCCGGGCGTGCGACGTACGTCTCTTGGGAACGGCCATGGGTCTTCGCCTTCTCCTGTCGAACGCAAACCCCGAAAGAGAATTATCGTAGGTTGCCGCGGAGGGGTCGTCAAGCGTTGTGGCAGAAGTCCCAGACGAAGCAGGCGAGGGCGGAACTCGCCTGCCGAGTTCCCCCACCAGCCGCGCCGCCGAGCATTTTTTCGTCCGGGAGGACGGCGACCCGATTATCACACCGGCAAGGATGACTCTCACACAAGCCTGAGGCGCCAGCGAAGGAGGCGGTTGCTCCTTCGCTGGCGCCTCAGGCTTGTGGGGCACGCCGAAGTTAACGCGATCTTGCCCCGCCACCGTTTGCTGCTAGTCGCCGAGGTCGTCGGCCTCGGGGCGCAGCCGGAACGCTTTCTTCCTCGCCATCGCGCGGTACGCCTCGGCGAGCAGTCGTTGCCGCTCCTCGTCCACTCGTCCGGCGAAGAGGCCGTCGAGCATGCCGCTCTCCAGGCGCGTCGCGGCGAGCAACCGCCTCTCCATCTCCGGCGTGCTTTCCACGGAGCCGTCCTTGCGAATGTGCCCGGGGGCAATGCCGTGCTCGACCAGCGCCGGCGCGATCATCAACCCGCGGTGGCAGTCGAGCGGGTCGGCCTCGCCGCACATCATCGCAATCGTGTATTCGTTGAGTCCGCAAAGGAGTCGATCGAGTCCGTGCCGGAAGAAGTCCGTGGCGCGCACCTTCTGGTAATCGACGCGGCCCTCGTCGTCGTAGACCTCGCGCGGCGGCGGCCGGCCGCCGAGCTGGTCGCCGAGGAAGACGTAAAGGACGTCCGCGTCGCGCAGGGCGCGTTCGAGGGGCTCGCGGTTGAACTGTGGGTAGCGCTGGCTGTAGGGGGCGGAGCGCACGTCGGCCAGGGCGCTGACGCCGTTGAGGCGCAGCAGCCGCAGGAAGGCGGGCAGGTCATGGTTGGAGTGGCCGACGCTGAACAGGTGCCGCCCGGCCGACAGCGAGCCGTTTAACATTTGCATTCCCCCGAGCCCGGACTCCATAATAGGTGCGATTGTAACACATCCCCGCCGGGGGCTTCCATCATGGACCTGATCCTCATCGACTGGACTCGGATGGGACGGGCGTACTGCCTCGCCGGCGTGGTCGTCGAGGGGCAGTTCGCCCGCACCGTCCGGCCGCTGCTGTCCAAGTGCCGCGACGCCCCGGTGCGCAACGTCGGCTGGTCGCCGTACCTCCTCGACGGCCACCAGCGCTGGGAGGTGTTCGAGCTGGTCGGCCCCGCAACCGCCGACCCGCAACCGCCGCACGTGGAGGACACCTGGGTGCGCGCGCTGCAGCCGCGGCGCTATTCGGCCACACCGGAACAGCGGCGGGCCATCCTGCAATCGTTGGCCGCCCGGCCGGGCGAGGTGCTCTTCGGCACGCCGCTGCTGACGACGCGCGCCTCGGCGTACCTCCGGCCCGGCACCGGGCAGCGCAGCCTCGTCACGCTCATCGTCCCCTCGGTCCAGGTCGGCTTCAGCGCGTGCCAGCGCCAGGGGGCGGCCGAGGCTGACGTCCGCGCGACGATCGGCGTGCTTCCCCTGGCGAACCGGCCGCTGCCGCTGAAGGACCATCACCTGCTGCTGCGGGCCGAGCAGGCGGCGCGGAACCTGAACGGCCTGGCGCCGGCGCTCACCCGGTTGGTCCGGGAGATGGGGGAGCAGGTCGCGGTGCGGCTGGGCGTGTCGCGGCCGTTCCAGGCCAGCCCGCAGCGCGACCCCGGACTGTGCTGGCTGATGGTCGATGGCATCTTCTCCCTCTCCAACCCCCAACCGTGATTTCATGAGCCCCGCCACCGACGCCCTGACGGCCCACCTGCTCGACATCGTTCGGCGCGTCCGGCACCAGCTCGGCGAGGACGATCTGGCCGACGATCCGGCGGCGCGCTTCGCGGATTTGCTGGATTCGATGGGCATGGTCGAGTTCGTCGCGATCCTGGCCGGGGAGTGCGGCGTCGAACCGGCGGCTATCGAGGAGTGCGTCAACCACCGCTTCGGGACGGTCGCCGACCTGGCCGGTGCGATGAGCGCCGCGGGACTGCGGGCGGTAGGTTCCGCCTGCCGGGCGGGACCAGAAGAGGGTCCCGCCCGGCAGGCGGGACCTACCTTGCCTTGCTGGCTCTCAGCAACGGCGGTGCGCTTCCCGGAGACGACCCAGCCGGCGGCGGCGATCAACCAGGCGCTGGGCCGGCCGGCCGGGTGGTTCGAGAGCCACGCCGGCATCGAGTCGCGGCGGCTGTGGGCCGGACAAGATCCGCTGAGCGGGGCCAAGGAGGCGGCGGCCGACTGCTTGCGGGAAGCGGAACTCGCGGCGAAGGACGTGGGGGCGCTGCTGGTCACGTCGGAAGCCCCGCCGCGATTGGCGGGACTGGGGGCGGCGCTGCACCATCGTCTCGGGCTGTCGGCGGGGGCCGTGGTGCTGGAGGTCGGCAACGCTTGCACCGGGTTCCTGAGCGCACTCTGGGCGGCGGAATCCTTGCTCGCGCGGGTCGGCCCCGTGCTGGTCGTCGCCGTCGAGGCACCCTCACACTTCCTGGAGATTCGTCCCGGCGCGGCGGGCGAGACGGCCGCACTCTTCGGCGACGGTGCCGCCGCCGCGCTGCTCTGCGAGCGGCCCATCGGTCAATGTCCCGTCCCCCTCGCCGAAATCCTTCTCGGCGTAGATGGCGACGCCGCCGACTTGCTCCGCGTCGAGCGGTCCGCGGTCGGGTTGGTCGAGCTGCGCATGGACGGCGCGGCCCTTGCCGGACGGGCCCTCAAGGCGATGGCGGAGGGTGTGCGGACTCTCGCCGGGCGGCATGGGCTGGAGGTGAGTGGCCTGGAAGCCGTCGTCTGTCACGGCGGCAACGGTCGGCTGCCGGGGCTGCTGGCGCGGCAACTCGGGCTGCCGCCGGAGCGCGTCTGGAGCGAAACACCGCGGACGGGGAACCTCGGCTCGGCGTCGCTGCCGGCGGCCTGGGCACGGCATCGACCGAGTCCACACGGGCCGGTCGCGTGGGCGGCGGTCGGCGCCGGATTGACGTGGGGGGCTGCACTCAGCGGGGTGGAGTGGGAATAATCTGAGCCGCTTGCGGCTTCGCACGGCATGCGAAGCCGCAAGCGGCCTCGGTGAGCCCTCAGCGAAGGGTGAGTCGGCGGCGGCGCTCTTCGGAGCGCTCCACGGCGACCGCCCAGGAGCCGCCGACGCCGACGGTGAGCAGCACACCCGCGGCCACCTCGAGAGGCAGCCCTCCCTCCCGGTTTTCGTGGTTCGACGAGTCCGTCTTGACGTCGAGTGCGGCCGCCGTCCAGCATCCCTTCGCGAAGCAGGCGTCGCAGTCCTGCGCCGCAACCGCGTCGGTCCGCCGCAGGCTGGAGGGGAACGCGGCCGAGGCCGCGGGGGACATCGGAAACGCATCCCCGCCCGGCTTCGGCGCCGAGCGCTCAATGGGGAGGCCGGGCTCGTTCGCGTCCGGCGCCACTTGCGGCATCGCGGGCTGTTCGGCCGCCCCGCCGTCCGAGAAGCCGGTGTCCGCCCCGTGCAGCCGGGTCGTGCCGATGATGCTGAATGTGGCAGGCAGGGCGGCCGGAACCACCCCCACAGGCGACGTCGCGACCGTCGCCTGGGACGGCGCCGTGCGGAACGAGAACGGAACGCCCTGGGGTGAGCCGGCCGGCATCCCGGGGAACAGTCCGACCGGGGAGCCGAACGTCACGTTGGTTTGCCGCCAACCGGACCAGCCCCAGCCGCCGCCCCCGCCCCACCCCCAACCCCAGCCCCAGCCCCAACCCGATCCGCCGATTCCCGACTGGGGCGACGGATTCGAGGAGGTGCTTGCTGCGGTTCGCGTGACGGTGAAGCTCGTGCCGCCACTCGACAGGGTCGAGGTCGTGTCTTCGCTGGCCCCGGACTGGGTGGCCATGTTGATCTGCTCGATCTGGGCGCCCTTCCAGGTCGAGTTATTGATCGCGCCCGTGACCGCCTTGCCCGACGTCCCGGTGATGGTGGCGTCGGCGCTGGTGAAGGTCACGGGGGTGAAGTACGCCAACGGCAGGATGCCGTTCTCGGAGGGCGCCTCGACGACCCACTCGGCCGAGGACCGCTGGGCGTTCGGCATGGCCTTGGTGGTCGAGAAGTTTTTGCCGCTGGTGGTGTCGGTGATCGACAGGGCGAATTGCCCGGACGACGTGTAGGAAACCTGTGCGGAAATCGAGTCGCCGGGCTTCACCGTCATGCTCAGGGTGACGGAGGGGTTCTGGTACATTTCGTACCAGGCGTAGTACGTCGCCCGGCCGTTGACGAAGTCCGATTCCGTGCCGATCTGTTCCACGGTGGTCGAAGTCGAGGACGAGCCGTCGATGCCGACCCAGACTGCGGCGTAGCCGGTGCTGGGCCCGGTCACCGTGGGCACCACCCAGCGGCCGACCACAGAAGTCACCTCGCCCGGGTTGGTCTGAACGGCGTAGCCGGACCAGTTGAGGCTGGTGCTCGTCGATGGCACCAGCCGCCCTTCCAACTGTTCGACGCACGGCCGCCGCGTGAACGGGTGTCGGGTCCTCATGGCAGGTCTCCTTCGTTGGGGATGCAATCGTAGTGGGGCCACCGGATCGACACAGGTCGGGGATCGTCGCGCGCGCCGGGCGGGCGACGACTTACCGTCGAGTGACAAGGATTTGCGAATAGATTACCTCCCAACAGCGCGAGAAACAAGCAAAAAAAGACGAATTCCTCGCCGGGAACGAACGGTGCTGATCGGGCGGCGCGGTTAGCGTTTCCTGGTGGTGCCCCAGAAGTGTCGCTCGACTCCCCATCGCGTCACGTCATCTTGGGGGCCCAGCTCGCGCAGCAGACGGCGCTGCCGCACGATGGCGGGCAGCTGCGCCAGCACGCTCAGCCGCCCGGCGAGGAACGGCGCCAGGTTTCCCTCTCCCCAGCGGCGCCAGGCCTTCGCCGCCAGCACGGCGAGATGCAGCGGCAGGGATCGGGCCAGTTCGGCCGCAGGCAGGTTGCGCCAGAACACCAACTCTTCGTTGCGCGACTGCTGCTCCAGCAGGCGGTGGCGCGGCCGGCCGTGCGACGCCGAGACCCGATGCCGCACACGCGACGCCGGCTCGAAAACCACCTCGCCGCCGGCCCGGTGCAGGCGGAACGACAGGTCCACGTCCTCGAAGTAGGCCCCGAAGCGCTCCGGAAAGGCGCCGACGCGGAGCAGCAGGTCGCGGCGGTAGAAGGCGCTGGAGGCGCTGGCCCCGAACACGCGGCACGGGCGCAGGTAAGCCGGGCCGACCGGCTCGCCGTGGCCGCGCTTGCCCGCCACCCCGCCGCGGAAGTAGCGGTCGCCGGCGCTGTCGATGGGGGCCGCTTCCCCGGCCGCGGCCCAGCGCAGCACCAGCGGTGCCACCGCGGCCACACGGGGGTCGGAGAAATGGCCCAGGGCAGCGGCGGCCCAGCCGGCCTCGACCTCGGTGTCGTCGTTGAGCAGTTCCACGATAGGGGCCGTCGCCGCCACGATCCCGGCGTTGGCCGCGGCACAGAACCCGCGCCGCCGGGGCGAACGAAGGCAGCGGACGTGCGCGACTTCCGACGCGGCGGCACTCACCGACCCGCCGGGCGAGCCGTCGTCGATGACAAGGATTTCCGTGCCGGCGGGGGCGTGCCGGGTGACACCGGCCAGGCAGGCGCGCAGCAGGTCGGGGCGGTTGTGGCTGGGGATGACGATCGATAAAGCCCCTCGCCCCTCTGGGGAGAGGGGTTGGGGTGAGGGGGATGGATTGCATTGCGCCTGCGCACACACACAGCCCCTCACCCCCAACCCCTCGCCCCGGAGTACCGGGGCGAGGGGAGAAGTGTTAGCGGACAAGTTGGGCCTCCCGGCGGCGGACGAAGCGGCCGAGGCGGCGCCGGGCGGCGTCCGGCTGATCGGCGGCCAAGTCCGCCGCGATGGCCCCCAGGGTGGCGAAGGCTTCCGCGGCCCCGGTGTCGCCGCGCCACGCCGCCAGGTGCCGGCGGAGCCAGGCGGCCGCCCCGACCAGCCGCGCCAGGCCGCGGGCGTGCCAACCGGGCCAGTGCTTGCGGGCGTAGGTCAACGAGGCGTGCCGAGTGAACAGGCGCAGGTGGACCGGCACGGCGCGGGCATGCAGCGGCCGGTGGTGCGTTACCGTCAGGTCCGGCTCGTACCAGACCGACCAGCCGCATGCCGCCGCCCGCCGGCACAGGTCCACGTCCTCGTAGTAGAGGAAGAAATCCTCGTCGAAGCCGCCGAGCTGGTCGTAACACTCACGCCGCACCAGCAGGCAGCAGCCGGTCAGCCACGGCACCCGGCAGCGCTGGGGCGGGGCCAGCGCGTGGTACTTGCGCCGCGCCCGCGGCAGCAGCAGGCGAGCCAGGCTGCCGAACAGTGTCGGGAAGGGGCCGAACGAGTGCTGCCGGCTGCCGTCGCTGTGCCGCAGGCCGAAGCCGACGACGCCGGCGCTGGGCTCCGCGGCGGCGAGGGAGTCGGCCAGGGCGATGACCCGGTCGAGGAAGCCGGCCGGCACGCTGACGTCGGGATTGAGGAGCAGCAGCCAGCGGCCGAGGCCGAGGCGGCAGCCCCGGTTGGCCGCGGCGGCGAAGCCCCCGTTGCGCCGCGAGCGCCACAGCGACACCTCGGGGCAGCGCCGCAGCCGCCGTCCCGCGGGGTCCGCCGGCGAGTGGTTATCGACGACGACCACCTCGGCCGACCCTTCGCGCAGGGCTGGACTTTGCCGCAGCTGCCGGACCAGGGCCCAGGTATCCTGCCACTGCCGATAATTGACGATCACGACGGACAGTTCGGGAACCCACAGTGGTTGGCCGGCCGGTCGGTCGGGCCGCGAGACGGGGGCGGGGGAGGCGGCCGGAGCGCTGCCGGGGTGCGGAATAGGCGCGCGATGCATGGGGGCTCCTTCCCTCCTCGGACGCGGGCTGGTTGTGCTTGGCTGGCGAGTATAGCCCGAGCGGCCGAACTGGGGCAACCCCGACTGTCGGCCGCGGATGCGCTGATTGGCTCTGCGGTTCGGCCCAGGGTTCAGAGGCTCAGGGCGCATTCCAGTTCGTCGTCACGGTCCGCTCCCGTTTCCCAGGTAGGGCAGCGAATGCGTGAATGTCCTGGTAGTCGATGGCTAGCGCAGGACGATTCGGAGGTTGGCCATGCGATGGCCAGCCGCTGCGCCGCGGTAGATCTCGAACGCCCCCAGGGTGCCGGTGAAGCCTGCGTCGATCTCTTCCTCGCTCCCTGGGGGAAGCAGCATCTCGGAGGTAAGCTCTCGCCGCGGCAGAAGGCCGGTGAGCGCCCGGCACACGGCGTCCGCGTGACGGCGGAGTGCCGCTCCTCGACCGTGGCGCCGGCGGACGACGGAATCGAGATCCTGGTTCCAGAACAGGGCGAACTCGCCGAACTTCTCCAGCCCGCCGTGTACCAGCCCGCGCAGGAGCGCGAAATCCCCTCGCGCGGACAGATCGCCGACCTCGCCGTAAGCGTCGAGATTCAGGACGCCAACGCCTGCCAACTCCGGTGCGTCCAGCCGTTCGTAGAGATTGCCCGCGATCCACTTCACATCCGGCCGCCGCTGCCGGAAGCCGTCGATGCGTCCGGGATCGAGGTCGATGCCGACGAAGCCGCCCGGCGCCAGCACCCCTTCACGCTCCAGCAGGTCAAGCGTCAGCAGGCCGGTCGCGCCCATCAGCTCGCACCAGTCGCCGCGTAGCCGGGTCCGGTCGCCGTCCTCCCAGAGGAGATACGCGGCTTCGCGGAGGACGCGGAGATTGCCGGCACGGCAGACCATCTTCGCGGGGTTGTTGAAGGCGTCGTGCTGGCGGTCGGAAAGAGGCGTTAACGCTCCCAGGCGATTATTACCTCAGCTTATCATGATACTCGGGGCCGTGTACTCTTGAGTGAGCAGTTGCGGCCCTTGTTGGGAAACCCGGCCGACGGTACGATACGGCCAAGGAGACAGCCATGATCGAACTGACCGAACAACAGCGGCGGGAGTTGAGCGACCCGGAGCCGGTCGCTATCGACCCCCAGACGCAGCAGACCTACGTCCTGGTTCGGCGGGAAAACTACGAGCGCTTCAAAGCTCTCCTGGCGCTGGATGACTACGACCCCGAGGAAGGGGCCGGCTACATCAACGAAGTCATGGCCGAGGACGACGCGAAGGATCCCTACCTGGAGAGTTACCAGCACTACGGGAAACAGGCATGAACCGCGGCGACGTCGTGATCGTGCCCTTCCCCTTCCAGGACAGGCCGGGGGAGAAGATTCGCCCGGCCGTGGTGGTCCAGAGCGACACCGAGAACCGGCGGCTGGCCAACACCATCCTGGCGATGATTACCGGCAACCTGGACGACGCCCGGCAGCCGACGACCGTGCTTGTCGATCCGAAAACACCGGACGGGGCCGGATCAGGGCTGAGCGGCCCCTCGCTGATCAAGTGCTACAACCTGGCCACCGTGCGACAGCGGCGCGTCCTGCAGGTCATCGGCCATTTGTCGGACGCGCTAATGCAACAGGTCAATCAGGCGCTGAACACGGCGCTGGAGTTGCCGTAGAAGACGTACTTCGCAGAGGACGCGGAGGTTGCCGGCACGGCAGGCTATCTTCGCGGGGTTGTCGAAGGCGTCGCGTTGGCGGTCGGTGGCCTCTGAAGCGCGCCCACAACTCCCCTTCGCGGGATGGGCAACGAACCGCGCTGACGGCTCGTTGTCCACCCTGCGCTATTCTTGCGCGATTTCCATTCCCGCCGGCCTGTTTGCCCTGTGATCGCACACCTGGCAGTGGTTGTTTAGCAGCAGTGTTGGGGGCTTCTTTGGGAGATCTCGGAGTTCTTCCAGAGCCCGCCGTGCCTTCTGGACACCTGGCCCCAATTTAAGTCCGCGAACCTCGCAGCCTCGCCCATGGATCAGCACCCCGCGTTCGGGCTCCTTGCCCTGGGCGGCCCCGAGGACTATGCCGCAAAGCTGGAGCAGGAGCCGCTGCCCCTGTGTCGCCCTCTCGCCCTCGTGGAACAGCACCGGCAGGTAGTGGAACTCGCCCAGGTTCGACTTCCCGGTCGCCCGCTGCAAGGCGTCGAAGCGGACGGACAGGCCCTCGCCCTCGATGGTTGCGTCCAACAACAGAGGTATGCCCCGCCGCAGCACCTCAGCGGTCGCGGTGCAGTCCCGCAGCACCTCCCCTTCTCCATGCCTGGCCAGCAGCTTCTCGATCGCGGCCTGGCGGACTCGCTCCCTGGCCTCTGCCAGCAGGAGTTCGTAGTCCGAGGGGCTGCCTCGCTCCCCGGCCAGCTTCAGGTGGCCCTTGTAGCGGCACTTTAGGTGGCTCTCCAGCACCTCCCGAGTGATCGTCGCGGCCATGTCTTTCCCCCACGAGGTACAGCCGTAATTGCTCAGAAGGTTAGTAGAAAATACAATCATGCCTGATGTTAGCGGTCGTAACTCATTTTCAATGAATGACTTGCGCCACGCGCTGTTCAGATTCACCCAGAGACTCTGAGCAATTACGTACAGCCCTGCCTCGGAAGCGTAGGCGACTCAAGGGAGGAGCGACGTTGCCCGCCAAGTCGCCCGCCGCCGGTTCGCCGTTGCCAAGGGCCACCGACAATCCTCCTCTCGCATCAGCCAGAGTGCAAGCAAAAAGCGGGCGAAAAGTCGAAGTGCGAGATTGACCATGCGAATGCCAACGGCACCGAGCTCTGCCGGATACTGTTCGGCCCGTGATCGCATACCTGCTGGACGGTCCAGCAGGGGTCGGTTTGTTGCATCAGCCTCCGGGGCCATCGTTCGCCGGACAGCAAGCAGTTCGCGGGCGGCGAGGACCGGCAACCGAAGGCTGTTGGTGGCGAGCGGCGCGGACCGCAAGTTGCGGCAGGCCGCCTGCGCCCGGGAACACACTCCCCAAAACCAGTTTGACAGCAGCCTGTTGCAGTTGAACAAGCCTGCGGAAGCCGAGTTGCCGTAAGGTGACGAAGAGAGGTAGTATCGCGAGAGCAAGATCTCTCGTCGGCAGGCAATAGTTGCTTGATCGACGCCGGGGAGCGGGTGTTGATTGCCGATGGACGAGACTGAGGCCAGAGCGGAAACACTCCAGTAGCTCCAGTATAGAATAGCCCGCACGGAGTGCAAACATGGCGACCCCCGACAACCTCGTCGTGATCTACAAGGAGCTGGCCGACGCCCACGAGCGCCAGGGCCAGCCGCAGATGCGCGACCGCTACCTCGTCCTCGCCGCCGACGCGGCCCTGAGCGCCGGCCGCGGCGCCGAGGCGGACCTCCTGCTGGGGCGGCTGCTGCGGTCGAACCCGCACCACATGCTGCGGCCGTTCGCATCCTTCGCGGAAGCGATGGCCTCGCCGGACATCCAGAACTACGTCGGCGAGCTGCGGCGCACGCACCCCCCGCAGCAGGCCGAGGCGGAGTTCGACGCCCTGCGCGCCGCGCGGGGCGCCCAGGGATCCGCGAGTCAGGCCCCGGCTCTGCCGCCAACGGCACCCGCGGGGAACGGCGACAACGTCCCATCGGCGGACGCCAACCGCGAGACCTTGAAGGTCTATCGAATCCACGAGGAGGTCGAACCCCCGCCCGCCCCAACGGTGCCGCGCGTCCCGCGGCCGGCGGCACCGCGACCGCCCGTCGCGCCGCCGAAGGGGCCGCCGCGCCCCGCGCGCCCATCGCCGTTGGCTCCCACGATCGCGACCGGGTCCGCGCTGCCGCTGCCGCCGTCGCCGGCCGATGCGGAAGACACCGCGAAGGGGAGCTGGCTGTCCGTCTGCCTGTTCGTGCTGCTGCTCGCGGCGGGGATGGCACTGGCCGCCTGGGCGCTTCTTCGACCATTCCTGCCACTCGGCTGACCGATTCCCGCGCCGCCCGACTCGGTGTCTTCTTCGCGCGGATCGCTACGCGCGTGCGCGCCGGCCCTGGCTTGCTCCTCGCCGGGGCGTCGCGCCACTGGCGGCGGCCGTCGCGCGGGGGTATGGTAACGAAGTCCCCCCGGCCCGTGTCCCCACCGCAGAGCCCCGCCGCCGACCCGCCCGACCGCCGCGTACCCACAAAGGGAACCTCATGCCGCACGCACACCCCATCTTGCGTCTGTCCGTGTCGCTGCTCCGCCGGCCCCTCGCGGCCCTGGCCCTGCTCGCCGCCGCCGTCGCGATCCTGGCGGCGCTCTGCCGCTTGCCGGCGCAGCACGCCCGTGCCGACGGGAAAGTCGAGGAGGAGGGGCACGGTATGGTCGTCGCGGTGTCGCCGCCCGCCGCCGATATCGGCCGCGACATCCTGAAACGCGGCGGCAACGCGGTCGATGCGGCCATCGCCACCGAGTTCGCCCTGGCCGTCACCTATCCCGCGGCCGGCAACCTGGGCGGCGGCGGCTTCATGGTGGTCTATCCCGGCCACGGCGCCGGCCCAGTCGTGATCGAGTACCGCGAGACCGCCCCCGCCGCCGCCAGCAAGACCATGTTCCGCAAGGACGACAGCTGGCTGGGGCACAAGCCGGTCGGCGTCCCCGGCACCGTCCGCGGCATGGCGCTGGCCCACAAGCGCTTCGGCAAGCTGCCGTGGAAGGACCTCGTCGCCCCCGCGTTGAAGCTCGCCGAGGACGGCTTCCTCATGGACGCCTCACTCGCCGGACAGTTGAACGACGTCGTTGGCTACTCGACGGAGTTTCCCGAGCTGCGCCGGGTCTACGGCAAGGCCGGCCGGGCCGACTGGAAGGCCGGCGACCGCATCGTGCAGAAGGACCTCGCCCGGAGCCTGCGCCTGATCGCCGACGACGGGGCGGACGCCTTCTACAACGGGTCGATCGCCGACCTGATCGCCGCCGAGATGAAGGCCGGCGGCGGGCTCATCACGAAGGACGACCTGGCGGCCTACAAGGCCAACGAGCGCCAGCCGATCCACGGCACCTACCGCGGTTATGACGTCTACGGCCCGCCGCCGCCGTCGTCGGGCGGCACCTGCCTGGTCGAGATGCTCAACATCCTGGAGAATTTCGACCTGCGGAAACAGGGCCGCTGGAGCCCGGAGACGCTGCACCTGATGATCGAGTCAATGCGCCGCGCGTACCTCGACCGGGCCCGCCACCTCGGCGACCCCGCTTTCACCAAGGTGCCGCCGGAACTGACCACGAAGGACTACGCCCGCACCCTGGCCAAGGGGATCGACCTGAGTAAGGCGACGCGCAGCGAGGCACTGGCGAAGGACATCCCGCTGGCGCGCGAGGGGGACAGCACGACGCACTTCTCGGTCATCGACAAGGACGGCATGGCGGTGGCCAACACGACGACGCTGGAGCGCAGCTTCGGCTCGCGCGTGGTGGTCCGCGGCGCCGGCTTCCTGCTCAACGACGAGATGATCGACTTCAACTGGCGGCCGGGCGTGACCGACCGCTCGGGGGGCATCGGCACCGAGGCGAACCTGATCGCCCCCGGCAAGCGGATGTTGTCGTCGCAGACGCCGACGATCGTGGCGAAGGACGGCAAGGTGGTGCTGATCACGGGCAGCCCCGGCAGCCGGACGATCATCAACACGGTGCTGTGCGTGGTGGTCAACGTGATCGACTTCGACATGGACGTCCGCGCCGCGGTCGATGCGCCGCGGTTGCATCAGCAGTGGTTCCCCGACGAGGCGCGCTTCGAGGGGATCACTGACTACCCCGATGCGGTCGTCAAGTTGAAGGCGATGGGACACAAGGTGACGGGAATCCGCCAGGGCGACGCGCACACGATCCGGGTCGATCTGAAGACGGGCGCGTACCAGGGCGCGGAAGACCGCCGCATCGACGGCAAAGTGTCGGCGTATTGATACCCGCTCCCGCTGCCCCTTGGCCGTCTTTCTTCCTCGTCGCCGGAGTATTGTTTCAACTCGCACGGGGCGTGAAACAATACTTCGTCGCAACAAGTCTTTTGCAAATAACAACTTGCGCCGCGCCCGGCGAGTGTTGTGTCACTTCGTGCGGGTGTGACACAACACTCGGGCCTTGCCTTCCGTGGGCCGTCGGGGTGTCGGTGTTCCCTTCCTACTTTTCCTGTGCGAGATGCTTGTCGTGTTGATGCCCCGGGCTTGTCCCGGTGAGTCTCACGTTTGCTGCTACAAAGGCGGATTCCTCTGGGGAATACCAGATGCCCCGGGCTTGCCCCGGGGAGTTTCACGTTCGTTGCTACCTCGGGGAGAAGAAGAACGTGGGAGTTCCTTCGGCCTTTGTAGCAGCGAACGTGAGACTCCCCGGGACAAGCCCGGGGCATCTCGCACACCTTCTGCCTTTGTAGCAGCGAACGTGAGACTCCCCGGGACAAGCCCGGGGCATCTCGCACAGGAAAACTACTGACCTGCCCTGGACGGCTGGGCTCGATCATAATCCAGTCAGTGCGACCAAAATCCCTCACCGCTCAGCGATCCCCCGGAGGAGGCATGTCCCCAGACTCCACCCCACCCACCGAACCCACCCCACGTCTGGCGCGCTCGGCCAGCCAGATGACCTCGCAGCCGGTGGCCTGGCTGTGGCCCGCGCGCCTGGCCCGGGGCCACCTGGCCCTGCTCGACGGCGACCCAGAGTTGGGCAAGTCGCTGGTCACCCTCGACCTGTGTGCCCGCCTGAGTACCGGCCGCGCCTGGCCCGACGGCACCCCGGTGGAAACCCCTGGATCGGCCATCGTCATCAATGCCGAGGACTCCGATCAGGAAACCGTCTGCCCGCGCCTGCGGATCCTGGGCGCCGACCTGCAGCGCGTCTTCTTCCTGCCGCGCGACGAGGCCGGCGGCATCGATTTCCGCCTGCCGTCGCGGATCGCCGCGCTGGACGCCGTCCTCGCCGAGACCGGCGCCCGGTTGGTGGTGATCGACCCCATCACCGTCTTTTTAGACCCGGGAGTGAACACGCACAGCGACGGCGGCGTCCGCCGGGCCCTGGCCCCGCTGGCGGCCCTGGCCCGGAAGTATTCCTGCGCGGTGCTGATGGTGCGCCACCTGACCAAGGACGGCCGACGCCGCGCCCTGTACCGGGGGCTGGGCTCCATCGGCCTGATCGGCTCGTGTCGTTCGGCCTGGCTGATTGCCGCCGACCCGCAGTTGCCGGGCCGGCGCGTGCTGGCGCAGGAGAAGAACAACCTGGGCCCGCCCCAGCCGAGCCTGGCGTTCGAGGTGGTGGACGCGGGGGGCGGCCTGCCGGGGCTGTCGTGGCTGGGGCCGACCGACTGGACGGCCGACGCCTTGCTGACCGCGGTGGGGAGCCGGCCGCCGCGCCTTGGGCCGATCGACCGCGCCAAGGAGTTCCTGGCCGAGGCGCTGCGGGACGGCTCGCGCACCACGCGCGACCTCTGGGCGCAGGCGGAACCGCTGGGCCTGACGAAGCCGACGCTGAACCGGGCCCGGAAGGCGATGCGGTTGCGCACGCGGCGGCTGTTCGCGGACGGCAAACTGACCAGCTACTGGATGCTGCCCGGCCAGCGGCTCCCGCCCGGCGTCGCACCGGAGGGGGACGAGGCGGTCGAGGAGGGGTTGCGGCGCCTGGAAGAAGAGTGGGGTCAGCAGCAGGATCCGCTGGGCGACCTGGACGGGGAGGATTGACGGCCGGCCGGGACCGAATTCCATCGAGAGCGTGCGCCGCGCCAGGCGTGGCGCGGCCTGAGGAGAACAATCATGCCGCTAGAGATCAAATATGAGGCCGGGCTGAACATGCCGGTCGTCGTCTGCGATCAGTGCTACGAGGAGATCGCCGACGCCGGCGACGGCATCTACGAGTGGCTGGTCGAGGAAGACGGCCGGCCGTGGGACGGCCGCATGTACTTCACGCACAAGCGCTGCTGTCACGCCTTCGAGCAGGCGCGCGGCGGCCGCAGGCGTTGGTGCTGGGGGCCCCTGGAGTGCCTGCCTATTTACCTGGGGAACAACCTGCGGCTGTCCTGGAAGGAGGCCAGGGCACTCGCCTATCGGATGGGGAGGATGTGACGACCGAAGCCGCGGCGCGCCGGCCCGTTCGCCGACGGCATCCCTGCTTGACGCGCCCCTGCCTCGTGCCTATGCTTCAGCGGAGGTGTGCCATGATCCGCATCCAGTTTGCTACCGAGCGCGATCGCGCCCAGGGCAATTACTTACTGGCCACGAACACGGTGGTCCGGCGGCTGCGCGGACAAATTTTCGAGATTGCAGAGCGGGATCAGAAGATCCTGGATGAACATCAGCTTCATTACACGTTGGTTCCGATTCCTGACCCGTGCGGTTCGGACGACGAGGTACGAAATCCTCTTACCGTTGAACTATAACGACGGCGCGGACATCGAAGCGGAGAAATTCGACTTCTGGCCGTTCCGGCCATGCCGCACGTCACCTTCCAGCCGAGTCCCGACGGGCCGGTCGTCCCGAGCTGGTTGCCCTGAACGACCAAGATACGTCTGCCCTGGTGCAGGCGGGGCACAGGCCACCGGGAGAAGGGGACCATGAACCGGCAAGAGTTCGTGCTCGCCGTGCTGGCCGCCGGCGATGCGGTGGAACACAATTCCACTCAGGTGCAAAAGCTGTTCTTCCTGCTCGACCGGAAGGTCCCCGAACAGGTGGGCGGCCCCTGGTTCGCATTCCAGCCCTACGACTACGGCCCGTACGATAGGGCTGTATATGAGGAGCTGCGTGCCCTCACTTCCCGAGGCTTGGTGTCGATCACGAAGGGAAAGGGGGCGTCGCGCGCCTACCACTTGATTCCGGAAGGTAACGCGGAAGGGCAAGTGCAGCTCAAGAAGCTTCCCCCCGCGACCGCCGATTACATCCGCCGCCTATCGGCCTGGGTCCGACGGCTCTCCTTCGAGCAACTCGTGTCCGCGATCTATCGCGCGTTCCCCGACATGAGCGCGAAGGGTGTTTTCCGGGGGGCGTGATGACTGTCCTGGTGGGCGTACTGTGTACCGACGGCGTGGTGCTTGGGTCCGACAGCTCAGCCACGTTCGCCGCGGGTCCCAATCTCGACACCATCGAACAGCCCGTCCAGAAGACGTTCCTCGTCGCGCCGGACGTGATCTTTGCCACCACGGGAGCGGGTGGCCTGGGTCAGCGGCTGGAGTACATCTTGCAGGCACTGCGGGGGCACGCTAACGACTGGCACGATCAGCACCACTTGCACCATTCGATCTTGATCAGCCGGAACATGATCGAGAACATGCGAAGGACGTTCCTTCCGCCGGGAGGAAGTGGTGCCCTGTTGGCGTTTGCCTGTGAAAACGGCTGTCATCTCTGCGAGTTCGCCGTAGCCGACTGCCAGCAGGAGATGAAAACGGCAGACACCTGGTTCGTGTCGATGGGCAGCGGGCAGATGATTACGGACCCGTTCTTCGGCTTGCTGCGACGCACCTTGCTCCGCGATGCCCAGCCCACTCTCGCCGAGGGCGTTCTGGCCGCGTACTGGGCACTGCATAACGCCATCGCACTCAACACGGGCGAGATCAATGGCCCGATTCAACTGGCTGTACTGCGGCGCCCGGCGCCGGAAACCCCGTTCGAGGCTCGCCTGCTGGGAGAGGACGAACTCACCGAACACGCCGTCGCTATCGAGAGGATTGAGGGCTACTTGGCGGCCTATCGCCAGCAACTGGCCCCCCAGGCCGAAGCCCTGCCGGAGCCCCCGCCTCCGGGCGCTGGGTCAGCGGCCCCACTGGAGCCCGGAGGACAATCCCAGCAAGCGCCGTGATCGAGCACTCGGCCCCTTGCCGGCCTCGGCCCCCGCACGCCCCACGGGGCATGTGGCACGAATTGTCGAATTGTTCCGTAACTACTGCGATTACAGCTAGTTACGAGAACTGTCCCTCTGGCCCTCCCGCCGGCGCTGGCTCCGGACTCACCTCGCGCCAGATCTTCCTGCCGATGTGCTGCTGACTGTGCGGCTCCGGCGCAGGGGACTGTGCGGCGCCGTCTCACCCCGTCCGCCGACCTTCAGTGGCTGGGCGGCTGGCGGCTGGGCGTGCCAAGCGCGACCCGACCGATGTCGTGTCTGAGTAAGGGGTTAGATTACCCCGCAGTAATTGCTCAGAAGGTTAGTAGAAAATACAATCATGCCTGATGTTAGCGGTCGTAACTCATTTTCAATGAATGACTTGCGCCACGCGCTGTTGAGATTCACCCAGAGACTCTGAGCAATTACACCCCGCAACCCTCAGCCGGCGCGGCCGAACGAGGGTGGCACGGAATGTGCCAATTTCGTGGCCCAACATAACCCCGCACTCCCCGGGGCATGTTCCGAGCGCAGCTCGGGTCGGCAGAGCCTCCCGCTCTGATCGTGAGCGGTTACACAGGAGTGTCACCATGCCCCGCTGGCTCCTCTCCCTCGCCCGCCGCTTCGGTATCTCGGCCCGCACGACCCGCAAGGCCCGCAAACGGACCTTCCCCAGCCCTCTACGGATCGAAGAACTCGAAGATCGCCTGACGCCCAGCACCACCCTCAACCTGACGCTCACTGGCCCGACCTACGCGGTCCCCGGCAGCAACGCCACCTACGTCGTCACCCTGGCCAACACAGACAACAACAACAACGCCGCCGCCAACGTCATCCTTGGCGACGGCCTGCCCTCCGGCACCACCCTGGCCTCGCAGACCCAGGTGAGCGGTCCCTCCCTGTCGCTCGGCACCTTCGTCGGCAACCCCTACGACACCATTGCCACCCTCCCCGCCGGCAGTTCCGTCACCGTGGACATCGTGGCCGCCCTCAACAGTTCCCTCTCCAACGGCGCGACCCTCACCGACACGGCCGGCGCCTTGACGAGCACGCAGCTGAGCGGTTCCTCGGTCACCAGCGCCAGCGTCACCACCACGGTGCAGAGCCAGGCCGACCTCGCCGTCAGCCTCAGCGCCCCGTGTACCGCCCTGCCGGGGGCCAACATCGCCTGGACCCTCACCGTCAGCAACAACGGGCCCAACGCCGCCCAG
>DATFNV010000740.1:0-14379 GCA_035266225.1 Gemmataceae bacterium | reverse complement strand
GCGGGTCTGGGCGGCGGCCTGGCGGGTCTGGGCGGCGGCCTTGGCGGCGGCGTCGCGGGTCTCGCCGGCATCGGCGGCCTCCAGGGCCTGCAAGGCGGCATGGGTGGGGTCAACATCGGCCTCGGCGCCCTGGGCGGCACGCAGGCTCCGCTCCTGGTCAAAATGATCACCCAGATCGTCGGTGAGCCCGACGACTGGGCCCCCATCGACCCGCTGCAGCTGGCCGGCGTCCCCCGGGACCCGGGCGGCCAACCCGACGAACTCGACAAGAGGCCGTACCGCAACTCCCTCGCCTTCTACCCGCCGGCCCTGGCGCTGGTGGTGAAGGGCTCGTCCCGCATCCAGACGCGGCCGACGCCGCCGAATCTCAAGCCGGCCGGAGAGGGCGGCTTGGTGGGCGTCCTCGACAAGAAGGATCCCGGCGTGAAGGTGGGCAATGCCGGCGACGAGCGCCCCGACGGCAGCAAGAAGAAGAAACCGCCGCTGGCCGACGCCGACCCGAAGACGATCTGGCAGGAAGCCATTGCCAAGGGGGTCGAGGAGCCTGGCCTGATCATCGCCTGCACCGACTTCCTGGTCACGATGAAGCAGTGGGAGCACGCCGCGGAGATGCTGAAGGCCAACTTGCGCCAGGGCATCATCGTCCGGCCGTGGGTGTACGAGGCGCTGGCGGTCGCCCTGCGCGAGACCAAGGCCTCGGCGGAGGAGATCGAACGCGCCGAGGCGTCGGCGGCCGACCTCGAGCCGCTGGACGCCCAGGGCTTCCTCAAGGCGGCCCGCGGGATGCAGGAACTGAAGCACCCCGAGGCGGCCCTGGCCTTCTGTCGCCAGGCCGCCCTGCTCGAGCCCAATGTGGCCGGCCCGTATCGCGACGCCCTGGACTACGCCGAGAAGGCCAAGGACTCCGACGCCCTGGAGTGGGCCGCCACCCGGCTGCTGGCACGCGACTGGCCGGCCGAAAACGACAGGGTGCATGAGGGGGCCGCCGACCGGCTCAAGAACCTGGCCAGCAAACTGTCCGAGGGAGGGAAGACCGAGGCCGGCGACAAGTTGCTCGCCCGCTTGCAGGAGGCGCAGCGGCGCGACCTGGAAATCACCCTCGTCTGGCAGAACGGCAACGAGCCGGCCGACCTGGACCTCCTGGTGGAGGAGCCGACCGGGAGCACCTGTTCGTGGCATAACCGGCAGACGGTCGGCGGCGGCATTCTCCTGGGCGGCACGGTCGGCGAGAAGAAAGCCACCTACATCGTCGCCGAGGGGTTCCCGGGCACCTACCAGGTGCGCGTGAATCGGGTCTTCGGCCACCCGCTGGGCGACAAGGCGCAGCTGCGGATCGTTCGCCACAAGGGGACGCCGGAGCAGCGCGAGGAACTCGTCACCGTCGTGGTTCCCAAGGGGGCGGTGGACACGAAGAAGGAGCCGGTCCAGGTGAAGCTGGACGGCGGCCGGCGCACGCACGTGGCGGAGGTGCCGCCCCCCGCGACGGCGGAGCGGATGAACACCTCGAGCAAGTCGGTCTCGACGACCGACGCGATCAGCCAGCTGCAGCAGTTGGCCGACCCGTCCGGCTATTCCTTCAACGGCGGCTCGCCCTCCGGCGTCGATGGCCTCGGCGCCACGCCGGAGGGGAAGCTCCCCGAGATCGGCCCGCGCGACGAGGTGGCCTACCAGACGCGCGTGTCGCCGTTCGCCACCAACGGCATTGACGTGACGGCGCAGGCGGTGATCTCCGCCGACCGCCGCTACGTGCGCTTCTCGCTGGCGCCGACGTTCAACGTCGTCACCGGCACGCGCCTGCAGCCGGTGCTGATCCGCAACCCGATCATCCCCGGCTTCCCGGTCCCGTAGCGAGGAAACCGGACGTGATGCGACGAAGCCCACGGGTTGAGGCCCGTGGGCTTCTTTCTTGCGCGGGGACGGCTAGGCACGCCGCCCTTTTACTGGTAACCTGGGTGAAACTGGCTTGACGCCTCTTTTCGGGAGGCGCCCTTGATGGACGTCAAACTCGTAATCGAACAGGGGAAGACGCGGACGAAGGCCCTCCACCTGCGCAAGGACGAGGGGCTGGTAGGACGCGTCAAGGGCTGCGACTTCCGCATCCCCTCGCTGGAGGTGAGCCGGCGGCACTGCCTGCTGCGCGTGCGCGACGGCTACCTCACGGTCGAAGACCTCAAGAGCAGTAACGGCACGCACCTCAACGGCGAGGAAGTCGAGGGCGAGCAGGTGGTGCGCCCCGGCGACCGGCTGCGCATCGGCCCGGTCACCTTCATCGTGGAGTATCAGCTGACGCCGGAGGCCATCGATCGCCTCCTGCGCGGCGAGGACGTACACGCCGACGGCGCGGAACCCGAGTTCGAGATCCTCGACGAAGTTGCGGCCGAACCGACCGCCGACGAGGATGTGGCCCTGGAGCCGGTCGAGGAGGAGCCGGCGCCGGAACTGGATGACCTCGAAGTAATCAACGCGGCGGAGTTCCAGCTGCCGGAGACGGACGAACTGCGCGACATCCTGACGAGCCTCGACGAAGACGAGGCCCCGCCCGACAAGAAGGGAAAGAAAAAGAGGTAGCTCTCGCGGTCGCCGCTTGCGGCTTAGCGATTCGTGGGATGCCGCGAACGCTAAGCCGCAAGCGGCCAATTACTTCTGCCCCAGGCGCGTCAGGATCGCCTGCGCCTGGGTCGTCGGCAAGGTGTCCGGGGCGCCGGCGGCCATCCCCTTGAGCACCTTGACCGCGTCAGCCGTCCGAGCCATCTCCAGCGCCTCCAGGGCCCGCAGCAGCCGCAAGCGCTCGCCCGACGGGGTCAGCGTTTCGGCGGCCTTCACCAGTTCCTCCAATGCCCGCCGCTGCTCCGCCGAGAGACTGTCCTTGAGGGCCGTCCGGAGGGGGGCCAGCGCCAACTCACCGAGCCCTTCCAGTTCCTTGTAAGCCGTTTCCCGCACCGGAAAATCATCGGCGTCGAGGTCGGCGATCAATTTGGCGACGTGCTTGGGATCGGGCGCCTTCACCGGCTTGACCCGCTCCCCCAGGAACGGCACCGACTGCGCCGGGTCGCCGGCCAGGGCGCGGATGGCCTCGAAGGCCCTGGCTCCGTCGCCGCCGCCAAGGGTCGTCCACAGCGACTCCAACTTCTCCTTCGGCAGGGCCGCAGCGAGTTGGGGCAACTTTTTCACGACCGGCTCGGCGTCCCAGAGCAGGCCGGTGGTGTCGGTGCTGGCCGTGGCCAGGCGCTTGCCGTCGGGGGCGAAGGCCAAGGCGGCGAGGGGACCGCGGTGTCCGTCAAACGTGGCCGCGTCCTTGCCGGTGTGCAGGTCCCACAAGCGGGCCTTGCGGTCGTCGGCCTGGGCCAGCAAACGTCCGTCCGGCGAAAACGCCAGCGTCATTCCGTTGGCCACGCCCGCGGCCGAGACCATCATGACTCTTCGTTCCACCAGGCGGGACGGGGCGGCATTCGGCTGCGGGTTGAGGGTCAACCGCTTCTGACCGGAGGCCACCTCCCAAACGCCGATCTCGCCGCCATTCATCTCGGCGGCGATGGTGCGGCCGTCGGGCGAAAAGGTGGCGCAGCGCACCTGTGCCGCCTGCGGCAGCGCGATCTCCCGCTGGTCCCGACCGGTGGCCACGTCCCAGACGACGAGGTTGGTGTCGGTGACGGCGACTTGCCGGCTGTCCGGGGAGAAGAAGACGCGGAGCATACTGCGCCCGCCGACGGCGATCCAGACGCCGGGGGGGGCGCCGGCGGCGCCGGCGGCCTGGGCGGACGGCAGGGCTAGCGACTGCTTTTCCCGGCCGGTGGACACGTCGAAGACCACCACCGACTGCGCCATTGGGCTGACCGCGGCCAGCCAACGCGAGTCGGGCGAGAAGGCGACGCTGCGGCCGTAGGTCTGCGGTGTGGGCTGGAGGGCATGCGATTCCTTCCCCGTGGCCGCGTCGAGCAGGTGGATGGTGCCGTCCGGGTCGCCCGCGGCGAGGACACGCTCGTCCGGCGAGGGGATGACGAAGGCGTAGGACTTGTTGGGGACGGCGATCTGGCCGACCTCCTTGCCGCTGGCGGCGTCCCAGCGGCGGATGGTCGCGTCGTCAGCCCACGTCAGGAGCGTCTTGCCGTCGCGGCCGAACGACACGTCGCGCAGGGCGGCGGCGTGGCCGGCCGAGGCGTTCTTCTCCTTGCCGGTCGCCAACTCCACGAGGCGCACGGCCGGGCCGTCGCTCCAGGCCAGCAGCTTGGCGTCGGCCGACACCGCCAGGCTCGACGTGACCCGGCCCGCCCAGTTGACGGCGACGCCGGCGGCAGGGGCTTCGGCCTTGCCGTGCTGATGCACCGTTTTGCCGGTCGCCGTGTCCCAGACGGTCAGCGCCTCGTTGCGGCCGGCCAGGGCCACGAGGAGCTTGCCGTCGGGCGAGAAGACCAGCGAGCTACGGCCGTCACCGCCCTCGAGCTGGCGCGCCTCCTTGCCCGTGGCCAGGTCGATCAATTTGACCTTGTCGCCGCTGGGCAGGGCCCACAGCTTCGCGTCGGGGCTGATGGCCGACAGCAGGGCAGGGATGGCGCCTGCGGCGGCGGGGTCCGCGAAGCGCTGCAGCTCCTTGCCGTTGGCCGCGTCCCAGAGGATGACGCCCGTCTTGAGGGCGCCATTGCCGACCTCGAGGCCGGCCTGGGCCAACGTCTTGCCGTCGAGGCCGAATGTCATCTTGTAGGCCATGAGTCGGCTGGTGGGGGTCGTTTCGCCGAAGGAGCGCAATTCCTTGGTGGTGGCCGTGTCATAGAGGGTGGTTTTCTGGCCGTACATGGCCATCGCCAGGGTCTTGCCGTCAGGGCTCAGGGCCAGTTGGGCGCGGCCGGCTATGCGCCAATCGCCCATTTTGGAGAGTTCCTTGCCGCTGGACACTTCCCACAGGTGGACGGCCCCGTCGCGCCCCGGGCAGGCCAGCGTCTTGCCGTCGCCGCTGAGGACGACGTTGTTGCCGGCCGCGTTGAGGGAGACGTAGCGGGCCACGTTGGGGTCGGTGGAGGCGGCGCCGGCGGCGTCGAAGCGGCGCAGCTCTTTGCCGGTGTCGCGCTCCCACACCTGGGCGACGTAGTCCTGGCTGACGGTCAGCAGCGACTTACCGTCGGGAAGGAAGGCGGTCATGGCGATGGTGTTGCCCGCGCGCCAGCGGATCGTCCCGAGCCGCGCCAGGACGCCATCGGGCAGCGGGTCGCCGTGGGCATCGGTGCGCGGCGGGTCGGCGGCGCGAGCCGGGGTGAGGACAACGAGGCCGGCGAGGGTACACGCCAGGAGGAGCAGCCGCGGCGTCGATGTGGGGGTTCGCATAGTGGTTGGTCCCTGGGGAAGGGGGTGGGTTCTGTCGTTATACGCGCTGTCGCGGGGGACGCACAGAAGATTCCTGGCCGCTTGCGGCTTCGCACGACCTGCCAAGCCGCAAGCGGACAGGCTATTTCCGACTCGGCAGGTGCAGGGCGCAGGTGCCGCCCTCGCACTCACCGGCCGCGAGAGCCTTGCCCATGATGCGATAGCGGTTGGCGGCGACGCGCGCGTACAAGTAATCGAGGAGTTGTCGGAGGCCGGGAAGGTAGTATAGGCAGGCCAACTTGCCGAGGATTCGCCGGGTGGCGAAGGCACGGGCGATGGCCTCGGCCCCGTGATAAACACGGCCGTCGGGGGTGATCAGTTGCATCGCCTGCATGCAGGCGTCGTGAGTGAGTCCCGGATAACGATCGAGCGCGCCGGGCCGCTGAAAGTCGAGCAGTTCCACCTCGACGCGCCTCATCCAGCGCACGAACCGCCGCGCGCCCGCCGCGCACAACTTGCACAGGCCGTCGTAGATCAGGACGTACTTGCCGGGCGGGGTCGTCCGCACCGTCGTCATCGCAGCATCCTCCGCACTGGGGGTGTTCGCCATGATAACCGCGGTGCGTCGCTTCGGTAAACGCTGCAGCCGCCGGTCCCGTCATGGTAACGGGCCCGGCGGCTGTTCGGGGCGTCATTCTCTGTTCCGGTGTCAGCTATCGCTGCCGAGGTGTGGGTAGAGGAAGTGCGGCCTCAACCGGTTGTGCGGGGCGTGGGGCCGCTCCACGAAAACCAGGTGCGCCGGCACCCGCGACAGGGCCAGCAGCTTCTCATGCGTCACCCGGTCGTAAGCGGAACCGCGCGTGACCAGGACTTCTTCGCTCACCAGGCCGTTCGACGAGCGGCGGAACTTGATGCCGACAGGCACGCGTACGGCCTTCCAGTTGCACCCGAGGCCCCAATCCTCGGCGACGTTCCAACTCGGGTCAGCGGCAATGGTTGCGACGAGCGCGGCGTTCGGCCCAGCGCTGACCATCCCGATCAATTGGCTGCTTTCCATCAGTCTCATCCTACGGGTGTTGGGCCACTGATGTTTCCGAACCTGAACGTCATTTACATTGCAAAGCACGTACCGCTTTCAGAATTCCGCGGGCGCCGAATTCCACGCTCACAACGCAAGTCCTTGTTCCATCAATTCTTGCAATCCAGCACGCCTGACGAGCAAAAGTCGAAGCACAAAGCAAGGCGCCCGTTGTATGCTAAGCGCGCCGCAGAAACGTACAGCCCTTTATCTTGTGTTGCAGGATTACACACGACCCGCTCGCGCCTCACGATAAAACTCGGCCATTCCGCGCATTTTTCGCAACCTTGCGGGAGGTCGCCGTGCCGAGCGCCCGCCACCACACTTTCCACCCCTGCTTGCCGTACAGGCCCCATCCCAGGTAGGTGCGCAGGAAGCGGAGGCGGTCGGTCCGCGTCAGCAGTGGGTGGCAATGAAAGCTGGCGTGCAGCCGCGTCAGGTTCCGCACGCGCTGCCGGCGCGACAGGGCCCGGTGACAGGTGACGCCGACGAGATCGATCAGCCACAGCGCCGGGCCCGAGTCGGTCCGCTGGACGAGGACGTTGGCCGCCTTCAGGTCGCGATGCCCCAGCTGGCGGCGGTGCAACTCGCGCACCAGTCGCGCCACCTGTTCGAGGAGGCCGCGCAGGCGCCGGCGGCGCTCCGCGTCCGGGAGGGAGCCGAGGCCGCCGACGTGACGCGACAGTTCCTCGGCATCGGAAACCTTCTCGGTGAGGAGATATCCTTCTTGCGCCAGCCCGTGCCGCCGGCGGTGGAGCACGAGGAGCGGCCGCGGCGTCGGCAGGCAGCGCTCGCGCAGGCCGTGGCCGTGGACCCAGGAGCGCAGGGCGGGGGTGCGCCGTAGCAGGGCCACGAACGGATCGCCGCGCGACGTGAGGCGAAAGCGCTTCCAGATGACGCGGCGCGGCGTGCCGTTTACGGACAGGTCGAACTCGGCGACGGTCGAGCTGCGCGAGTCCTTGAGCAGCAGCACGCCCGGCCGGCGAAATGGCTCGTCGGGGTCGGCCGCCAAGGCGTCGAGGGCGGCGTGGTCCCGGTCGGTGACGGCGTGGCCGGCGGCGGCGGGGGAGCGAAGCCGGCGATAATAGCGATTGTTTTCGAGGCAGCGGCGGTCGCGCGCTTTCCAGAAGCGGAGGTTCGATTGCCAGGTGCGCTCCTCGATGTCGCGGGGGGCGTGCTTCAAGACCGCCGCTTGCGGCTTAGCGTTCGCTTCTGGTGACGCGAGCGCTAAGCCGCAAGCGGCGGTCTGATACGCCTTCCAGAAGCGAAGCCGGTCGCTGCGGGCGGCGCGCATCACGAACCAGCGGTTGAGCAGCACGAGGTTGTCGCGGCGGGCGCGCGGGCCGAGCGGCGGGCCGAGGCGGACGGCGTGCAGGTCGATGAGGTACAGGCGCGGCTCGTCGTCGGCGCCGAGGGCCAGGAGGAGGTTGTTGGCGTGCAGGTCGTCGTGAGCGATGCCGGCGCCGTGCAGGAGCGCCAGGAAACGGCCGAGGGCGACGGCCAACCGCTGCCGCAGCCGCGTGCGGCGCGTCGGCTCCAGGGCCGGCAGAGTCTGCTCGAGGAAGGTGCCGAGCGGCTCGGCATCGAGGCTTTGCGTGACGAGGAAGCTGTCGCCGGGGTGCGGCCCGTGGGCTTCGCCGACGGCCAGCGGCGTGACGGTCGGCACGCCGCGGGCGGCCACGGCGAGGCAGCGCTCGTACTCGCCGCGCGCCTTGGGCGGGCGGACGCACTCGCGCAGCCAGGCGCGGCGGTCGTGGACGCGGCAGTGTTTGACGTAGCAATCGACCTGCGGCAGCACGACGCGGTAGACAGTACGGTGCGGCCCGTGCTTGACGACGCGCGCCTGTCCGGTTTCGAGCCACTCCGCCAGCCGCAGCCCTTCCGGGCCGAGCAGTACGTCGCGGTATTCGGCCGCCGCCTGCCAGCGCAGCGACCCGCAGACCAATTTACCATTTGAAATATCGTTCATCAGGCGGCGCCCTTCGCGGAGGTGGGCTTGCGCAGGCCGTCGAGTACGGCGAGCCAGCGCGCCGACCCCGCGGCGACGCTGAACTCGGCCTCGACGCGCCGCCGCCCCGCTTCGCCAAAGCGGCGGCGCAGGTCGGGGGCGGCGGCCAGTCGCCGCAGCGCTTCGACCCACTCGGCCGGGGTGCGCGCCAGGAAGCCGGTCTCGCCGTGCCGCACCAGGTCGGTCTGCACGCCGACGGGGTTGGCGACGACCGGCAGCCCCGCGGCCATGTACTGCAAGACCTTGAGGCCGCACTTGCCGCGGCTCCACAGGTCGTCCGGCACCCAGCTGATGCCGACGTCGGCGGCCGCGACGGCGGCCGGCTCGCCGCTCTCGGTCCAGGGGCATTCGAGCACCGGCAGATGATTGAGGCGGAGGAAGCGGTCACTCACCAGTTTGAGCCGCGCCCCGGGGACGGCGCGGCCGACCTCCTCGAGCAGTGGCCGCACCGCTTCCAGCCCGCGCAGGGTGCTCGACGACCCGACCCAGACCAACTCGACGCCGGTCCCCTCATGCCGGGCCGGGGAGTAACGCGCCGGTTCGACGCAGGTGGGGACGACATGGACGCGATGGGCTCCGGCGGCCCAGCGGCCGGCCTCGCCGGCGAGAAACTGGTTCCCCGCCACGACGGCATCGACGGTTTCGACCGTGGCCATGAAGCGGTGCAGCCGCGAGGCGCTGTGCAGCCCCTTCGGCGAGTAGGAGTCGCGCAGGAAGACGGCGTCGTCGAAGTCGAAGACGAGGCGCGGCGCCGCGCAGCGCAGCAGGTAGAGGAGCCAGACCGGCAGCAGCTTGCGCTGAAGGATGACCACGTCGGCGCCGCGCAGGGCGCGACCGAGGCGCAGGCGCGACCACCAGCGCTTCGGCCAGGGGCGCAGGTCGAGGCGATGGCCGGCCGCCTCAAGCGAGGGGCGAAAGGCAGCGAGGCGGTAGCGGCAGCAGACGTGATCCGGGCTTTCCACGAGGGCCACCAGATGCACGGCATGTCCTCCTTGCCGCTTGCGGCTTAGCGAGTCCTGGCGAATCCTTTCGCGCACAGGCGCCTGTTGCGGCTGGTGGGCCGTATGAGACTGAATTGCGCGAGTTGTGTCAACACCAGCCTTCGCGGCCGCTTGCGGCTTAGCGTTCGCGCCGTATCCATTTCGCCAAACGGATACGGCGCGAACGCTAAGCCGCAAGCGGCTCACGACCCGTTGCCCAGCGCCGAAAACAGTTTCGCCCCGAGTTTCGGATCGGTCATGTGGACATAGGCGGCGTACCCGGCGAGGCGCTCGACGGTTTCGCCCTCCTGGAGCGGCTTGCCCTGCTTGAGGTTGTGGACGGCGGCACGGAGTCGGCGGCGCAGGGCCCGCGGCACCCGCGGCGCCCCGCCGCCGTTGACCACTAGCCCCGTCACCTGCTGCCGTCCGCCGCTGCGGTGGACGCGCGTCTTGTCCGGGTGCAGCCGGAAGCCTTCCGCCTCGACGATCCGCCGCACCTGCCCCATCAGGGTGCCGAGCTGCGGCTTCCCTTCGTGGCCGGCCGGCAGGCTGAAGGTCAGGTCGTCGGCGTAACGGGTGTAGCTGTAACCGAGGCGCCGGGCGAGTCCGCTGAGGCGCCGGTCCAGGCGAAGGCAGAGTGTGTTGGTCAGGGCCGGGCTGGTCGGCGCCCCCTGCGGCAGGCAGCGCGGGCCGAGCGAGACGTAATACGTCTGGCCGTCCTGTTCGACCACCTCGCGCGGGGCCTCGGTACACAGCAAGGCCAGCAGCGTCGCCACCTGTTCGCGGTAGCCCGCCTTGCGGAAGACGCCCTTGACCCTCTTGAGTGTCACCGTTGGGAAAAAGTCCTTGACGTCCATCTTGACCACGACACGGGCGCCGGTATGGTTCGAGGCGTTGGAGAGGGTGGAGCGGCCGGGCAGGAAGCCGTGGGCCGCCCCGTGGACCGGCAGCTTCTCGGCGACGTTGCGCAGGACCCAGTGCTGCGCCGCCTTGAGCAGCGGCAGCGGCGCCCAGATCGCCCGCTCGCCGCCGCCGCGCTTGGGGATGACGAAGCGGCGGTAGTGAATGCGCGTGGCCGCGTCGCGGTGGTAGGCCAGCCAGCGCAATTGTGCGATGGTGAGCCCCAGGGCCTCGGCGAGTTGCTGCGGCGAATCGAGCGGCGGCAGCTCGTTCTCGGCGGCGCGCTCCTCGGCGTGCGGCACGTCCCACTTGTCGGGGCCGCCGCCGTCCTTCCAGAAGACGCCGTCGCCGAGGTACACGATGTGGTTGGCCTTGTAGGCGCGCCACGCCTCCTTGCGGAGCTTGCGCCGCTCCTCGGCCTCTGCTTTCAGCTCCTTCTTGTAGCCTTCCAGCTCGCGCTCGGACATCTCCTTGGCATCGCGGCGCGTGACCAGCAGGCTGCGCGCGCTCAGCTGGGCATCGACCCACGCCGGGATGCCGCCGGCCTGGACGATGGTGCGCCAGAGGACGATGAGGTCGGTTTGTTCGGGCATGGTCGCTCCGTAGCCGCTTGCGGCTTCGCAGGGCATGCGAAGCCGCAAGCGGCAAATTCACTCCGCCGTCGCGTCGAGATATCCGCGGGCGCCGAGGTCGCCGAGCCGCGCGAAGTACGCCGCGCGCGCCTCGTCGGCCGTGTTGAAGCGCAGCACCTGCAAGCGCATCGCCTTCCCCGCCCGCCCCCAGCGCAGCTTGAGCCGGCTGCGGTCGAGCGTCACCTGCACCACGTCCGCCCCTTCCTCGTCGCGGCGGCTGTAGGTCCGCGTCTCCACCGTCACGCCCTCGCGCGGCCCGGCCTCGCGTGCTCGCCTGGCCTCCTGTTCGCCGTACGCCAGCCTCAGCGCCACCAGGTGAGCGCACGGCCCCGCCTTGAGTCCCTGCTTGCGGAAAAACGTACACGTACACTCCGCCTTGCTCACTTGTCCCTCGTCGTTGAGCAGCATCTGCGGCCGGTACTCGCGCCGGTCCTCGGCCGCCATCACCTTGCCGGTCAATTCCAGCCCGGTGCCGGCGATGCGGTTTTCGGAAACGATCTGCACCGCCCCGCGCCGGGCCAGCAGGTCGTGGGCGCTGCGCTCGCGCTGGTTGCGGTACTCCAGCCGGCCCATGTCGAGCGGCGCCTCGGTCAGGGCCCGCAGCCGGTAAACGTCGCCGGCCACGTCGTACATCAGCTTGCCCTGCTGGCAGCCCGCTTGCAGCCCTTCCACCAGCGCCTCGCCCTTGAGCCCGGTGGCGGAGGACAATTGTTTGCTATCGGCGACCCAGACGGTGGCGAGGTGGCGCAGGACGCGTTCGAGCGCCTCGCCGCCGTGGACTTTCCGCGGCAGCAGCAGGTCGAAGCTGACCGCCTGCGACCAGTTGGTGGCGGTGAAGCCGCTCAGCCCCAGCGTGAGCGTCACCGGCCCGGCCCGCAGCACCCAGAAGCTCGGCAGGCCGCTCCCCAGGACGTGGACGTCGATCGCCTCGACGAACGGCAGCAGCCGCCGGAGCAACAGCAACCGCCGTCGTCCCCACAGCCGCACCACGCGCGACGCCTTCCCCCGGTAGGGGCCGGCCGTCGAGGACAGCACCGTCTCCCACGGCTCCAGCACCAGCCGCGGCGGCTCGCCGGGGATCAACTCGATGCGCAAGCCGCGGCGGCGCCCCTTGCGGTCGCCGTTCATGCGCAGATGGCGGAGCAGGTTGTACAGGTCGATGGCGCTGAGGCGGAAGGCGTCGCGGGGCAGGGCGGCGGCCGACTGCACCTGAAGGAAGCCGCGCAGCCACGAGTCGGGCACCTGCACCTTCTTCTCCAGAACCTTCACCGCGGAGGTGGTCGTCAGGGCCACGGCCTCCTTGCCGACCGACAGCCGCGTCTGGCGATAGCTGCGCATCTGCTCGACGCCGGCGAAGAGGGCGGGGCTGAAGTCGATGTTGGTCGTGCCGCAGGCCGGCGGATGTTCCAACTCGATGGCGCCGAGGTCGATGCCGAGCTTGGCGTAGGTCCCCTCGTCCTTGCTGAACACCTCGAAAAACACCTGGTCGGGGTGAACGGTAACGACGGGATCGAGGAGGATGAAGGCGAGGGGGTCGTTGCGCAGGGCCCACTCGAAGAAGGCTTGCTGCGATTGCCGCACATTCAGGGTGGTCGATTCGCGCTTCACGCGGAGGTAGGCGAGGTAGGCGGTGCGGTCTTTGGGGACGTAGCGGTAATCGCTGCCGACGACGGCGTAGAGGGTGGCCATCGCTTCGCGGAAGCGCAACGGGTCTTTGAGGACGCCGTCGAGGCGCACCGGGTCGCGGTGGACGTTGCTGAACAGGGCCAGTTGCGCGGTGCCGCCGCTGGTGAGGAGGCGGCTGGCGTCCTCGTAGGCGACCGGGACCGTGGTAGCCGGCGCGGCCTCGGGAGGCGATTCGGTCGTGGTCGGGGTTTCGTCGCTCATCTCAACGCTCCGATGCCACGGGCTTGCCCCGTGGTTGGTCACGCTCGCGGCTACAGCAGGGGAGAGAGAGAAAAATAACTTTCTTTCCCCTCGCCTGTAGCTGCGACCCTAACGATCCACGGGGCAAGCCCGTGGGATTCGCGATGCCACGGGCTTGCCCCGTGGTTGGTCACGCTCGCGGCTACTGTAGCTGCGACCCTAACGATCCACGGGGCAAGCCCTGTGGTATCTACACAAATATCGGGCGTATAATGCCTGTATGTACTTCCATTACCCGGTGTCGAGTCCCGACTCCAGGACCGATACCTCCAGCTGATCCAGGAGCAATTGACGCCCCTTCAGGCCGTCGCCGCCGGGCTCCGCGCCTTGCCACGCGCCGCCCAGCCCTTCGCCTCCACCCAGGCCGCCTGGCGCTTCTATCGCAACGAGCGCACCGGCCTCGCCAAGCTCGCCCAGCCCCTGATCGAGCGCGCTCGGCAGGCCGTCCCCGACGCCTGCGACGACTACGCCCTCATCGTCCACGACTGGTCTCTGCTCCACTACCGCGAGCATACCAGCAAGCGCGACCGTGTCGAACTGGGCAACTCCCAGGACCTCGGCTACGAGTTGCTGGCCAGCCTCGCCGTCAGCGACCGCGACGGCGCCCCCTTGGCCCCCGTCTGCCAGCAACTCCGTGCCGCCGCCGGCGTCTACAGTACGCGCTCGGCCCGCACGCTGGCCGACCGCTCCCAACTCGACATGTTGGCCCCCGTCCTGGCCCATGTCGAGGGGCTGGGACTGGGCCGGCGCTGTGTCCACATCATCGACGCCGAGGCCGACTCCGTCGGCCACTACCGCCGCTGGGCCCGCCAGGGCCGGCTGTTCCTGGTGCGCGCCGACGAGGAGCGGGGGGTGCTGTTCCAGGGGCAAGAGTGCCGGCTGTCGGAAGTGGCCGAGGCCCTGTGGGCGCGGGGGGCCTTCCGCAAGACCCGGCAGGTAGACTACCACGGCCGGGAGGCGCAGCAGTGGGTGGCGGAGGCCGAGGTGGTGCTGCACCGGCCAGCGCGGCCGCACCGCAAGGGCCAGAAGCGGGTCGTGGTGCCGGGCCGGCCGCTGCGCTTGCGGCTGGTGGTCAGCGTGCTGCGCGTGGACGGGGAGTCGAAGGAGCGTTGGCTGCTGCTGACGAACGTGCCAGCGGCGGTGGTAGCGGAGCGGGTGGCGCTGTGGTACTTCTGGCGCTGGGTCGTGGAAACCTACTTCAAACTCCTGAAGGGCGCGGGGCAGCAGTTGGAGCAGTGGCAGCAGGAGACGGGCCTGGCGGTGGCCAAGCGGCTGTTGCTGGCGAGCATGGCCTGCGTGGTGGTCTGGGAGGTAGCGCGCGCGGCGGGCCCGGAGGCGGAGGCCCTGCGCGCGGTGCTGGTGCGGCTGAGTGGCCGGCAGATGAAGTGGGGGAAGAGCTACACGCAGCCGGCGCTGTTGGCGGGGCTGTGGGTACTGCTGTCGATGCTGGAGCTGCTGGAGCATTACGACCTCGACGAACTTCGCCGCTTGGCCAATTTCGCGCGACCCAGTTGTGAGCCGGACGACAGCACTTGACCGAAGTTGTGTAGATACCACAGG
>DATFNV010000739.1:0-3256 GCA_035266225.1 Gemmataceae bacterium | reverse complement strand
CGCCAGCCGCGGGCGCGCAGGGAGGCGGCTATCTCCAGGGGCCGCAGGGCCTGGAGGGCGGATCGGTCGGACCAGGGCGCGGTCATGGCACGTCTCTTGCGCTGATGCGACTCATGAGGGTTTGCTCAGTCTCCCGGCCCGAGCCTGCGGAGTTCGTAGATCATGCTGCGGTAGATCACGCCGGTGGCCCTGTCCGTATAGGTGTGCCAGTAAGGGGCGAAGCCGGCACGCTCGTAGACCTTGACGGCGCGTTGGTTGGCTGGGTGGACGAACAGCCCGAGTAGGGGGGAGACGTCACTGCGATCGGTGGCCTCGGCAATCAGATGGTCGAGGATCAGGGAGGAGAAACGTCCCTCGCGGGGACCCTCGGGCTTGCCCCAGCAGGCCCGTTGGATCGCCACGGCGGGGATGATCTGGACAGGGACCTTCTTGCCGGCCGGGTCGGGCCAATGCCAGTTGGTCTGGCCCAACGAGCCGTAGCCGATCAGGTCCCGTCCTTCGGTCAAGAACAACCAGACACTGGTGCCGCGCTGCATGACCGCAAGGGCATCCTGCTTGATCCAATCGGCCAGCTCACGCTCGTGAGGTTCGTCGCCGCAGGAGAAGCCGGCGACAAGTTCGCCCAGGGCGGGCGAGAACGGGACGACGACCAGGGGAGATGGCATGGGGACACTCGCACAGCGCGGGGCCGTTCTCAGTCGTCCGCAGAAAGGGATTCTACCACGCCGGCCGCCCCGTCAAGGAGTCGGCTTCTTCTGGAGGTCCTCCACGAAGTCGGGGGCGGCGGCCGGCAGGCGGCGCAAGGGGCGCGTCGGCGGTGTCGCGGCGTTGCCGGCGCGCGCCAGAAGCTTGTCGAGTTCGGCAGCTGCTTGCGGCGCGAGCGTCATCTCGCGCAAGCCGACCGCTCGCGACAGGCGAGGTGGGGCCCAGCCCGCCAGGAGGTCGCGTGCCTGATCCACACAGTGGCACAGCTCCTGGGCACGTTCGACCATCCCGAACTCCTTCTCCAGGGCCGGCAGGCGGGCCAGCAACTCCTCGGTCGTTCGCAGCCAATCGCGGAAGGAAGCCTGGGCGGACTGGTTATCGTCCTCCGCGTACTCCTCGACCCCTCGAAAAACGCGCTCGCGCCACGAGTCCTCGCGCTCGCGCAGCAGCCGGAACAGAGCAATCCCCACCACGATGGTATCTTCCCAATCCCAGCAGGCCCTGGCCGCCTGGGGATCCTGCTTCCAGGACTCCTCGTAGGCTTCGAGCTGCCGTCGCACCGACGAGCGTCGTTTCGCGCTGATGTCCACGGAAGGCCTCCTCAACTCGGCAGGGCGTGTCGCTGCGTGTGTACAACGGCGACAATGACGACAGTGTCTACATCGGGCATTGTAGCAAACACCACGGGCCCGCCGAAGGCGAGAGTGGTCACCAGAAAGAACCACGAAACACACGAAAACGGCGGCCGATGAGCGGCACCCCCGCCGACGCGGCCGAACCGCGAAATAGTCAGAAGTCGTCGTCATCCTCCAGCGGCGTCCGCGGCGGGAACATCTCGCTCAACTCCTTCAACCGCCGCTCGATCTCGTCCATCTCCTCCTCGGGCTTGTCCTCCCCGGGCAGCACCTGGCCTGGCAGCAGCCACCAGTTGACGCGGCGGCCGTCCTCCATCACCAGCCGCGAGCGGATGCCAACTTCCTCCTTGGCGGCCCGCCGCACCGTGTGGGCCGACAGGCCCTCCTGCAACACCCGGTCCCAGACGTCGCGCACCTTCATCGGCCCGCCAGCCAGCAACTCGGTCAGGAACGCCGCCGCGCTCTGGCGCTTCGTCGGCTCCGGGCCGCGGCGACGGGCCAGTCCCACCAGGTCGTCGGCGCTGACATCGACCGGGCCCAGCCAGCTCAGCGTCGGCAATCCGCCCTCCGGCTGCGTCACCTCGAAGGCCAGCGACGGCTGCGGCGGCGCCAGGTTGTTCTTGACCTGCGCCAGCACGCGCCGGCCCGACCCCTGCGACTCCTCGGCCACCAGCCAGGACGACCGGCAGGCGCCGACCAAGCCGATCGAGCCCAGGCCGCGGTAAAGTGCCCGACGACCCTCCGTCTTGTTCAAATGGCGGTGCAGGAGGACGGCGCAGGCGTGGCGCTGGGCCAGGGCGGCCAGGGGCGCCAGGGCCCGGCGGATGCCCGCGACGCTGGCCGTGTTCACCTCGGGGCCGAGGAAGTGCATCACGGGATCGATCACCAGCAGCCGCGCCTGCGTGCGGGCCACCACCTCCTCCAGGGCGTCCGTCTGCGCCGGCAGGGACAGGGTCGAGGCGAGTCCGCCGTCCTCGCGCTCCAGGAGAAACACCCGCGCCAGGTCGGCGCCCAGGGCGCGCAGGCGCGGGCCAACCGTCGTCTCCTCGTTGTCCTCGCCGTTGAGGAAGACGGCTGTGGCGGGAGGCGGGGCCGGGGCGCCGTCGGGCCAGGGGCGACCGGTGCTGAGGCGGGCACACAGGTCCAGGGCCAGGAACGATTTGCCCAGGCCGGGGTCGCCCTCCAGAATGCTGATCTGGCCCAGCGCCAGCCGTCCGGGCCAGAGCCAATCGACCAGGCGCAGGGTGAGTTCGCTGGCGGCGCGGAAGCGCAGCGGCGGGTCCGCAGGGGATGGGGCGGACATGGGTCCTCCGGGAGTTGAGGGCCAAGACCGGGGGCTGGGAAGCCGGGTCCCGAGAATCTCCCTCGATTATGCCCGGGTGGGGTGGGATCGCGAGAGCCCAGTAGGTCCGAGGGGACCGCGGCAACGAGGTGATCGAGACGACCGGTCAACTTGCCCAAGATATGCGGAAACCTGGGCAAGTTGACCGGCGCACAGTCGCAAGTGGCATGTTGACAATGAGTTGCGAGAACGACGAACTTGCCCAGGATTCGGAAGAAACCTGGGCACGTTGACTTCGCCGGGCAGGTTCCCCGGCTCGATTTATGGCCCGGCGGCCTCACCCCTCGGAGAGGAACGCTACCAGCGAATGGCCCGCGACCGGGTAGACCGCTCCCGGCGGCACGTCGGGCCCAGTGTCCTCCGGCACTAGGTCGTGAGGCGACGGCAGGGCCGTGTCGATCAGCCGGCGCCAGCGGCGGCCCGAAGGCGAGAGGGGGATTCGGAAGCGCAGGGTCGCGCCCCCGCAGTTGCAGGCGACGTAGAAGTCGCGGTCCGTACCGCGGCCCGACAGGCGGCCGTCCAGCGCGAAGGCCAGCGACCGGCTGGTTGCCGAGAAGTCCGGGTGGCCCGGCTC
>DATFNV010000738.1:0-7020 GCA_035266225.1 Gemmataceae bacterium | reverse complement strand
CCGCGCGGGTCTGCGACCCGCCGCTAAACTACCAGCCAGGAGCTGCCCACCGTGTCATGGCCCGTGTCGCAGGACTACAACGAGGCGGTACAGGATCCGGGCGCCAGCTTCGGCGACCCCGACCTGCGCGCCGCGGAGCCGGTCACAAACGCCCTGGGCCTTCCGCTCCCTTGCTCCGGCAACTTCGCCGACGTCTACCACCTGCGCCAGCCGGCCACGGCCGCCTCCTGGGCGGTCAAGTGCTTCACCCGTTCGGTCCCCGGGCGCCAGGAGCGCTACCACGAGATCAGCCGCCACCTGCGCCGCGCCCGGCTCCCGTTTACCATCGACTTCGCCTACCTGGAGGACGGCATCCGGGTGCATGGCCGCTGGTATCCCGTCGTGAAAATGCAATGGGTCGAGGGGGTGCTCCTGAACCAGTTCGTCCGCGACTACCTGCGCCAGCCCGCCCTGCTCGAGGGGCTCATCGGCCTGTGGATGCGCATGGCCCGGCGGCTGCGCGAGGCCGAGGTGGCCCACGGCGACTTGCAGCACGGCAACGTGCTGCTGGTCCCCGGCAGCAAGACGACTTCGCTGGCCCTGAAGCTGATCGACTACGACGGCCTGTTCGTCCCGGCCCTGGCGGGCCGGCCAGCGGGGGAGGTCGGCCACCCGGCGTATCAACATCCTCAGCGACTCCGTGAAGGAACCTGTGGCCCCGAGGTGGACCGCGTGCCGCTGCTGGTCATCGCCACGGCCCTGCGCTGCCTGGTGTCGGCCGGGCCGCCGCTGTGGGAGCGCTACGACAACGGCGACAACCTGCTCTTCCGCGAGGCCGACCTGCGGTCGCCGGGGGCGTCGGCCCTGTTCCGGGAATTGTGGAGCCTGCCCGACCCGCTGTCCCACATGCTCGTCGCCCGCCTCGCCCTCGCCTGCCAGGATCCCATCGACCAGGCGCCGCCGGTGACCGACCTGCTCGCCGAAGACCTCCTGCCCGTGCTCGGCGCCGAGCAAAAGGCGCGGGCCGAGGCGCTGCTGGGCAGCGCCGGCGTGTCGGTCGCGGCCGCGGCACCGCCTGCCGAACCGTCGCCCGGCGACCGCTTCGATTTCGAGGAGGCGGGGCCGGCACGCCGGCGCCGGCGGCGCGTGGCGTGGGGCGTCGTCATCGCCTGGGTCTGGGTGGGGTTCGTCACACTGGCCCTCGCCGTGACGCTACCCCTGGTCTGGTACACGGCTCCCCAACCCGCCGACTCCGGGAACACGGCCGGCGCCCACGACCCGGCCGGCGCGGCCGTGAAGGACAAGAAAAAAGGCACCGGCGGTACGGGCGGCGACTCCCACCGTGGACACGCCCCGACCGGCCAGGCGAAACCCCCGGCGACAGGCAAGGAGAGCGAACCGATGCCGGGCGATCGCGACCCTCCGACTCGGTGAAAGGAGCAATCATGGCTCGCCGGTGGTTCTACGCCCACAACGAGCACGTTCACGGCCCGGTGTCCGCGCGGCAGCTCAAGTACCTCGCGGCGACGGGGGGATTGCAGCCGCAAGATCCGATCTGGCCGGAGGGCGCCGACGCCAGCGCCGGCGTCGTCGCGGAACAGGCCCTCAATTTCGTCGCCCTGCGCCGGCTCGCCCAGGACGCCCGGCGGCGTCCCGCGGCGAACAAGCCCCCGCCGACGGCCGACCAGTTGCCCGAATGGCTGGACGAGATGGATGGGCTCTACCGCGATCCGGAACAGGCGCTGGGGCCGGTCCCCGAGTGGCTGCAGCCGAGTCAGCCGGCCGCCTCCGCACTTCCCGACTGGCTGAGCGACTTGTCGGGCGCGGCGCCGCCGACCCTGGCTCCGGGGCCGGAACCCGCCGCGCCTTCTCCGCCGTTGGCCGCGCCGGTCGCCGCGGCGCTGGGCGGGGTGCCGATCGCCCCGCCGGTCGCCGCCCCGGTCGGCGGCGGCCTGCTGGCGCGCATGGGCATCGACCCGGTGACCGAGCAGGTCGTGGACTGGACGAAGTTGAAGGCGTGGCTGGAGGAGCAGGTACGGCGGCGGCCCGGGGGGGAGCTGCCCGTCCCGTCCGAGGGCGACCCGGACCCGTTCCAGACGGCGCGGAAGCAGTTGGCCGCCTGGTTCGACCTGGCGAAGAACCGCGACCGGCTGGCCTGCGGGGAGCTCTCGGCGCTGCGGCAGGATCCCGCGCTCCAGCACTTCCTGCACCACTTCGAGCGGTATGGGGCCGACAAGCAGGCGCGACTCTGGCAGTTCGTCGATTTCCTAATCGACGCGCGCCTGCGGAATCCGGCAGGGGGGTAAGGCCCCGTTCAGGTATTGGGCGGGCGGCAGCAGTGCTTCTTGCCGCTCGGGCTTATGCCTGCTCACCCCTGCGCAGGGCCGAGCGATAGAGCATCGAGCTGCTCATCCCCAACCGTTCCATCGCCTCGACAGCGCCTCGTGGCATCTTCTTGTCGCCCTCGCCCGAGTAGAACACATCTTCAGCGGTCAGCACCAGTTCAGCATCTCGGAGGAAGTTGCTCAACTCGCTCACGGCAGGGATGGCACGGATTCGCTCCACGTCATGAGCGTCCAGTGCTCCGATCGCTTGACTCGTGTCCCACTGGCGACTGGCGTGTTTTGCCAGCAGCTCCAGCACGCCACTGGGGTCTCTTTTCCCGAGCGCCACCCAATCATCGGGGATCTTCGTGCCGAGCACTCTCTCAATCGACTCGGGCGCGGCAAAGAACCACGCCTCGATCTCGGGCACGGCAACGACGACCCTCACGGGAACGGAGGCGGCTGCGGCCCGGATCAGCTCTTCCGTGCTCTCCCGGCGCTCCTCGATCACGGCCGGATTAAGAGAATCGGAGTCCATGAAGACCGCGACCGGCGCCCCTCTGCGAACCAGGAGGGAGCGCGCCAGCGATGGGATGCCGGAACTGTCACCAGCCGGGAAGAACTCGGCGTCCTTTGTCACTTCGGGCGGTAGGACTCGCCGCAGGAAGTCCACGTCGGTCTGGCCTTCCGCCAAGACATAGACTCATTTCATGGCACAGCGCTTTCAAGAAGGTCGTAGTCCGGGATTCCGTTCTCACAGCAGGCGCGATGCTTCAAGCGCAAGAACTCGCATATTCGTCCTTTTTCCAGCGCGAACTGCAGATCAGACCCGGGCCAAAGAAGAACGGCTTGCGGCATGGTGAAGTGGGCGAGATATATTGCTCACGGATCGACTCCTGCTTCACCCAGGTTGCCCAAACGATCGGGATGCCGTCCATCTTACCGCGTCGCCGCAACATCTCCCTTGCAGTTTTCCCGAGCGGTGATTAGAAGGCGAGCGCGGTAGACCCCTTCCCCCGACAAGGAGGCTTGGAATGACCCGGAACCTTTTGCTGGCCCTGGCGCTGCTGCTCGCGATGACCATCCCGCTGCGGGCCGACGAGCCCCAGGAGAAGCCCATCGGCACCTGGACGCGCACCACGACGGTGGACGATCACCCGGTCAAGGTGAAGATCGAGGTGAAGCCCGAAACGATCCGCTGCATGGTGAGGACGGCTGAGGGACTGGCGAAGGAGACGATCACCGTCGAGGCGGATTATTTCGTGACGCGCGACGGCCTGATGCTCGGCGTCGTGCCGCTCGGCAAGAGTGGCCAGAAGTCGGCGGAGAAACCGTCCTTGAAGGACACGCTGAAGGACCGCGGATTCGCGTGCCGCTTCACGGTCGGCAAGCACGGACTGGTCGTCAGCGAGGTGGTCACGGGCGCAGACATCGAGGAGAACGTGAAGAAGGTCCTCGAAGGCAAATACCACAAGGCGGAGGACAAGCCCACGACCTGCCAGCAAAGGGCGAACGCACCGGCGCTGCCGGCAGCCGCCTGCTACCCCGTCGGGACACCCACTTTCGGCGTCCCCGGTGGGGCGACGGTGCCGGCCTCCTACCCGCCGACCCTGGCCAGGTGATCGACAAGGGTGATTGGGGAATCGACACGGGCCCCGGGTTCTGGAGAAGCCGGGGCCCGTCGCGTTTCGTGAGGGACTGTCGATCAATGGCCGCCAGCCGGTGCCCCACCACCCCCGGACTGGCGGGCGGCAATCCGCAACTGGGCGCGGGCTCGCTGCTGCGCCTTGACCCGAGCCGCCTGCGCCTGGGACGTCGTGGTGGCGCCGCGGGCCGCGTCGAGCGCCGCGGTGGCGGCCGCCGTGTCGATGTCTTCCGCCTTCTGCGCCCGAGGGGTCAGCACGGTGACCACATCGCCGCGAACCTGGGCGAAGCCGCCATCGACGTAGAACCGCTGCGTGTGCTGGCCGTGCCGGATCCGCAGTTCGCCCGGCCCGAGTCGGCCGATGAGGGCGGCGCGGCCGGGCAGCACGCCCAACTCGCCGTCGTACATCGGCAGCGCCACGAAATCGACCGTCTCGTCCAGTAGCGCCCGCTCGGGCGTGACGACGACGCACTGCAAGGTGCGGTGATTGTCAGGCATGGGAGGATCCCGCCGGGCCGCTCGCGGCTTCGCAGGGCATGCGAAGCCGCAAGCGGCGGTGTCGTGTTTCTCAGCCGGCCATGCGCTTGGCCTGCTCCTCGGCCTGCTCGATGCCGCCGACGTACATGAACGCCGCCTCGGGCAGATGGTCCCACTTACCCTCGCACAATTCCTTGAAGCTACGGATCGTCTCCTTGATCGGCGTCACCTGGCCCTTCTTGCCGGTGAACGCCTCGGCCACCAGGAACGGCTGCGACAGGAACTTCTCGATGCGCCGCGCCCGGTTGACCACCTGCTTGTCCTCCTCGCTCAGCTCCTCGACGCCGAGGATGGCGATGATGTCCTGCAGCTCGCGGTAGCGCTGCAGGATCTGCCGCACCCGGCTGGCGACGGCAAAATGCTCCTCGCCGACGTACTGGGCCGACAGGATGTTCGAGTACGACGCCAGCGGGTCCACCGCGGGGTAGATGCCCTTCTCGGAGATCTTCCGTTCCAGGTAGAGGAAGGCGTCGAGGTGCTGGAAGGCGTTGGCCGGCGCCGGGTCGGTCGGGTCGTCGGCGGGGACGTACACCGCCTGCACCGAGGTGATGGCCCCCTTGGTGGTACTGGTGATGCGTTCCTGCAGCTCGCCCATCTCGGTGGCCAGGGTCGGCTGGTAGCCGACGGCGCTGGGCATGCGGCCCAGCAGCGCCGACACTTCCGAGCCGGCCTGCGAGAAGCGGAAGATGTTATCGACGAACAGCAGCGTGTCGGCCCCGGTGGCGTCGCGGAACCACTCGCACATGGTCAGGGCCGACAGGGCGACGCGCAGACGCGCGCCCGGCGGTTCGTTCATCTGGCCGAAGACCATTGCCGTCTGCGTGATGACCGAGCGGTCGGTGTTGCCGATCTTGGTTTCCTGCATTTCCAGCCAGAGGTCGTTGCCCTCGCGGGTGCGCTCGCCGACGCCGGCGAACACGGAGTAACCGCCGTGTTGGCTGGCGATGCGGGCGATCAGTTCGGTGAGGATGACCGTCTTGCCGAGGCCGGCGCCGCCGAACAGGCCGGCCTTGCCGCCGCGGACCAGCGGCGTCAGCAGGTCGATGACCTTGATGCCCGTCTCGAACAGCTCGGTCTTGGACGACAGCTCGGAGAACGGCGGCGGCTCGCGATGGATGGGCCGCCACTCGGCCGCATGGACCGGGCCGCGGCCGTCGATCGGCTCCCCGAGCAGGTTGAAGACGCGGCCGAGCGTCTCCTTGCCGACCGGCACCGTCACCGACTTGCCGGTATCGACCGCGTCCATGCCGCGGACGAGGCCGTCGGTCGAGCCCAGGGCGACGCAGCGGACCCGGTTGCCGCCGAGGTGCTGCTGCACCTCGCCGACCAGGTGGATCAGCACGCCCTTGAAGTCGGTATCGACTTTCACGGCGTTGTAGATTTCCGGCAGGTGCCCTTCCTCGAACTCGGCGTCGAACGTCGAGCCGATTACCTGGACGATCTTGCCCGTCTTGTGAGCCTCACCGTTGCTGGTGGCGGTAACCATTGATGACTCCGCTGGGAAATGCATGGAGGCCGCTTGCGGCTTAGCGTTCGCTTCACCGGGGTTGTACGAACGCTAAGCCGCAAGCGGCGTTATTCGAGCGCCGCGGCGCCGCCGATGACCTCGGCGATCTCCTTGGTAATCTGCGCCTGGCGGGCGCGGTTGTACTCGCGCGTCAGGTTCTTGATCATCTCGTCGGCGTTCTCCGTCGCCGCCTTCATCGTCACGCGCCGGGCGATCTGCTCGCTGACCGCCGCGTCGAGGAAGCACTTGAACAGCCGCACCTTGAACGACACCGGCAGCAACTCCTCCAGGATGTCGCCCGCGCTCGGCAGGAACTCGTACTCCACCGGCCGAGCGGGGGTGGGGGGGGCCTCCGCGCCGCCGCGCCGCACCACGGGGGGCGCCGCCCCCGACAGCGGCAGCAGCGTCTCGACCACCGGCACCTGCCGCGCCGCGTTGAGGAACTTCACGTACGCCACCTCCACGCGGTCGATCTTGCCCGCGATAAACGACGCGAGGTAGCGGTCGGCCAGCGCTTCCACGTCTTCGTAGCGCGGCTTGTCATCGAACTGGGTGAAGCTCTGCTCGGCCCGCACTCCCTGGTAGCGGAAGAACGTGATGCCTCGCTTGCCCGACACCTCCAGGTGCAGCGTCACTCCTTCCCCACCGATCGCACGGATGCGGGCGGTCGCCTCGCGCAGGATGCTGGCGTTGTAGCCGCCGCACAGCCCGCGGTTGGAGGTGATGACCAGCAGCAGGCTGTCCTTGACCTGCTCGCGCTTCTGCAACAGGGGGTGCGTGACGTTCTTCACCGTGGCGCTGAGGTCGGCGGCCAACTCGGCGATCTTGGCCGTGTAAGCCGCCGCCTCGGTGGCCCGGTCGAACGCCTTCTTGAAGCGCGCCGTGGCGATCAGCTCCATCGTCCGCGTGATTTTGCGGATGTTGCGGACCGCCTTGCGACGGCTCACGAGTGCGCGTGGGTTGGCCATGTTGATTTATCGTTTCGCGATCCGCCGCTTGCGGCTTAGCGTTCGCGCGAACGCTAAGCC
>DATFNV010000737.1:0-14368 GCA_035266225.1 Gemmataceae bacterium | reverse complement strand
ATTCCCAGAGATCATCAGGTAAGAGGGGCTTAGCCATAGGAGTACCCTCCATCGAGAGTCATCCACGGGGGGGCAAACCTCCCATCAGTATTGTATACGGCGAAGATAACTCTGGCCAGGGTTTTGTTAGGCGCTCTAAGGAGAGGTAGGCGGTTGTCCGGGTGGAATCCCGAAAGCGGCGGCATCGTCTCGCAGGTCTTTCAGCGCCCGTTCAACGACGCGCCGGATTTCCGTCTCCACGTTCGCGACGTTTTTCTTCCCTTCCGGCAGTATCGTCCAGCACAAGGAGATGGCTTGCCTGATCTCCTGATCGATGACTTGCGGCCCCATCATGTGCATCATCTCTCGCATCTTCTCGTTCACGGCAGGGTCGTTCGCATCAAAGAGCGCCTCCATCGAAGCACCTCCTACATGGAGTGGGGGCTGCGTCATCCCGGTCGCCTGTCATTCCAGCATACCGGTGTCTGGGCAACCCCACCAGGTTTGTGGGCCGGCCCGCCTCTGCGTTGCAGCCCGCGCAATGCGTTGGGCGCGGCCAATCCGTTGCAAAGCCCTTGTGTGTGTGCGCGCGCAATGCAATTCATTTTCCTGCGGTCCTTACTGCCGAAGGGATTTCGTCGGCGAACACGACACCGCAAGCGGCTTGCCCTTCGTTCACGGCTTGTCCCCGGTGACAATCTCCTTGAACTCCGGGCGGGAGCGCAGGTCGGGTCCGAAGGCCGGCTCCCCTTCGATCAGCGCCAACTCGTTGGGGTGCGTCTTGCCGCCCCGCTTCCACAGGTCCACGGCTCGCCGCAGAGAGTCCAGCGCCAGGTCCTGGTACTCCTTGGTCCGTTTGGCGTCTCCGCGCCCCAGCACCGAGTAGACGCAGGCCACGTTGTGCAACACCCCATATTCCCCGGCCCCGTACAGCGTGGCCAGGTGCGCCTCGCGCAGCGCCGTCTCGGCGTTCTTGCGCAGCGCGTGGACATAGCCCAGGCCGGCGTGCGCCTCGCCGTACGCCGGGTCGAGCCGCACCACGGCCGCGAAGTCGGCCTCGCCGTCCTCCAACTTCTCCAGGTTGACCCGCGCCCAGCCGCGCTTCGTGAGCGTCTTCACGTCGTTCGGCTTCTCGTTCAGTGCGGCCGAATAGTGTTCGATGGCCTGCTTGTACTCCCCAAGGCTGTCCATCAGCGAGGCGTAGGCGTCGGAAAGCGTCGGCGAGCGATCGCCCAGCGCGGTGGCTCGCTTGAATTCCACCAGGGCGAGGGTCTTGGCGGTCGTGTGCAGTTCGTGCGGCAGGTCGGCGACGATCAGCATCAGGAGTCGGCCCCGTCCTTCGCACGCCGCGGCGCTCTTCGGGTCCAGTGGACGGCCGGCGGCCAGGCAGGCGGTCAGGTCGTCCAGCGCCTTCTCCTTCTCCTTGCGCCGGAGATGGAGGATCGCCCGCAGCCGGTGGACGGCGCGGAACTCGGGCTTCTCAGCTGCCACGCTGTCGAAGTCGGCCAGGGCTTCGTCCCAGCGCTGGTGTTTCAGATGGATCAGGCCGCGGTAGTAGGCGGCCTCGATCAACTGCTTCGCGGGCGGAGCCGCCAGGACCGCGTCAAAGTCGTCGAGGGCCAACTTCTCCTTCTCGGGCCCCTCCTGCTGGGAGAGGACGTAGCCGCGGTCCAGCCGGGCCGGCAACTGGTCGGGGTCGAGGGTCAGCGCCTGCGTGAGGTCGGCTTCGGCCTCGGCAAAGCGATTCAGGCGGGCCAGAGCGAGCCCGCGGGTCAGGTAACCCCAGGGAGAGTCGCGACGCAGGGCGACGCAGGTGCCCAGGGCCTCGACGGCCTGCGCCTCCTGCCCGAGGCTGAGGTAACAGCGGCCGATCTGGTAATGTGCCCAGAAGTGATCCGGATTCAGCCGCAGCGCCGCGCGGTACTGGTCCAGCGCCTTGCTCAGCAGGTCGCGGTTCGGCCGCCAGTCGGCGAAGTCCTCGCGGGCGCCGGCCGGTCGGAACGCCTCCGCGCGGTACCGCTCGCCTAGAAGAAAGTGATCGAGGGCTGTCGCCGGCGCGTCGCCGCTATCCGCCCGCTTCTGCTCCTCGTCGGCGCGGGCGTCCTTCAGCAGGCGGTAACACTCCGCCCGCAAGCGGTGCAGGCCGGCGCTCGCGGGGCGCAGCCCCTCCGCCTCCGCCAACAAGTCGAGCCCCGATTGGGGGTCGGGCTGTGCCTGGAAGATACCCCCTAGCAGCTCGAAGGACTCCCGCATATCCGCCTGGGCCAGCAGCAACAGCAGGTCGTACTGCTGCTCCTTCACGGCGTCCCTCTCACCATCGGACAGCGGCAGATCAGCGAGAGTGGCCGCGCACCCCACCGCCACGCGGCCGGTCGTTGTCCCTTTGCCCCGGTCGTAATACGGGGCCTGCTCCGTGGCCGGATCGACGTTGGCCAGGTAGAAACGGGCCTGGTCGGCCAGGCGAGCAAAATCGGCGAGACGTTTTCGCGCCTCCTCCTGCTTTTGGCGGAGTTCGGCCTCCTCCTGGCGGGCCTTGCTCTCCTCCGCCGCGCGCTCTTCCGCCGTCCGCTGCCGTTTCCGGGCGTCGCGCACCAGGACGAACCCGGTCAGCGTCACCGCCAGTATCACCGCCCCGATCGCAGCGCGGCCGAGGGCCTTGCGGTGTCGCCGCGCCCAGCGCCAGGCTCGGGTCGCGAAGCCTTCGGGGTACGCCGACACCGGCTCGCCGGCCAGGTAGCGCTGCACGTCCTCGGCCAGGGCGATCGCGCTGGGGTAGCGGCCGGCCTTGGCCATGGCCATCGCCTTGTTGCAGATGGCCTCCAGCGGCTTCGGGATGGTCGGGTCGAGCGCCCGCGGCAGCTCCGGCGTGAGGGTCGTTGCCTCGGCAAGCAAGAGATGCAGCGACTTGCCGCGGCGCGGCTGTCGGCCCGTCAGGATGTGGTAGAGAGTGGCCCCGAGCAGGTAGACGTCGCTGAGCTGGTCGATGTCCTCGACCCGGCCCGCGGCCATCTCCGGCGGCATGTAGCCCGGCGTGCCGCGGACGCTGCCGGCCACGCTCTCCAGCGATTCGCCGGACGGGCCCAGAGTGACGGATCGGCCGGCCGGGTCGCCGTCCGCCTTACCAATCACCTTCGCCAGCCCCCAGTCGAGGACCAACGTCTCGCCGTAGGGGCCGAGCATGACGTTGTCCGGCTTGATGTCGCGGTGCAGCACCCCCCGGCTGTGGGCGTAGGCCACCGTCTGACACAGGGCGACGAACACCTCCAGCAGGCGGAGCAGCTGCACTTCGCGCGGCACGTCCGCGGACCCCGACCCCTCACGATAGTCCTTGACGGCGTCAGAGAGGGTGCGGCCGTGGATGAACTTCATCACGTAGACCGGCTGGCCGTTCTCGTCGGTGCCCAGCTCGTGGATCGGCACGATGCCGGGGTGCTCCAGCTGGCCGGTGATGCGCGCCTCGCGCAAGAAGCGCTCCTGCTCGATCAGCGATCCCTGGCGGCGCATCCGCTTCAGGGCCACTGGGCGGCCGACATCGCGGTCCTCGGCCAGCCACACCTCGCCCATGCCCCCCTTGGCGTGGAAGCGCTGCAGGGTGTAGCGGTCGGCGCGGACGCGGGGGACGATCGCGGGGCCCGCCGCCGGGCCGTCCGGGGCGCCGCCCGGCGTGTAGTCCCCGGTCATCTCCTGGGCGGCCGTCCCGTCGGCGGCGCCACCCCGAGTGGCCTCCCGGCCGTGCTGAGGGGTCTCTCGCTTGGCCGTGGGGAAGTCGGCGGTGGGGGCCGCGCTGGGGTCGTCGGCTCCGGGGCGGGTCGGCTCCGGCGGGGCCGCCGTCTCCTCCGCGCTGCCCGGCGGGTAGGCCGTGGTGGCGTGCCCGTCGTCGTTGGGATCCTGGGGCGGGAGGGAGTTATTGATTGACATGAGATACCTCCTTGACGAGTTCGTCTATCCTCGTTTAGCCGCGAGCGCGGATTCATTGGTTCGCGAATCGATGAATCCGCGTATGCAGCTAAAGCGCATCGTCGGCCTCCGGCGGGGCGTCCTGGCGGCGGTTGGCCCGTCGCACCCGTGTCACCGCGTCGCGCCAGACGGGAAGGAGCCCGCCGGCCAGCGCCGCCGCCAGCCAGAGCACGCCGCTCCGAACCGGCGCCTCCGCGGGTCGCAACGCGGGCGCCGTTGCGCCGGGATCCCGTGCGTCTCCCCCGGGCCCCAGCAGGGCCTCGTCCGCGCCGGCCGGCGGTGGCGCGGTGATGCCGGTGCCGATCCCGCGGAGCACCGACTTGAGGAACTGCTCGCCGGCGCGCCGCACCGGCGCGACCATCGCCACCACCCCCAGTGTATCGAGGATCTCCAGCGCCCGCTCGACCGGGACCGACGACTCCTTGACCACGTTCTTCGGCATGGTTTAGAAACGGGCCGTTTCAGGTGGCGCGGGTCCGTGCCCGTGCCCGTGCCCGTGCCCGTGCCCGATTCCAGACCGGGCACGGGCACGGGCACGGGCACGGGCACGGGCACGGGCACGGGCAGAGCGCGACCCGCGTTTGAACCAGCACTGCCGTCGTTATCGTTGCGCAGGGCCGGCAGCGTGTTGGTGTAGTCGAGTTCGACGTTGAAGCTGCCGGTGCCGGAGTTGGCCCCGAGCACCTGGAGGTAGATGGTTTCGCCCGCGCTGACCGCGACGCTGACGCTCGCCGTCCTGGGGCCGGCGACGGCCACGGTGTAGTTGCCGGCGTCCAGGCCGGAGAACGAGTAGCTGCCGTCGGCGCCGGTCGTGGTGCTCGGCTCCGGGTTGGTGAACGTCAGCGACCAGTTGCTGATCGTGATGCCGCTTCCGTCGATCTGGTCGAAGTTAGGGTCCGTGACCAGGAGCTGCCAGGTCCCGTTCGGGTTTGGGCTGTAGACGTCGAGAGACGGCGAGTTCAGCGCCTGCAACGGCTGAAAGCTCCCCTGGTAGGGCGAACTGGCGGCGCTGACCGGCACCGCGGCGTTGTCGTCGAAGGTGCCGTCGAAGCTCTCCCCCGGGTTGAGCTGCACCAGGTTGGGGCCCGCGGCGTCGAGCGAGCCCTGGGGGCTGATGAGGACGACGAGGAGCTGCTGGGTGGCCGGGGTGCCGGTCGAGGAGAGGTCCAGGCCGACGATGACGTGGCTGAACTGGGTCGAGACGCCGCTGACCGTCAAGGGCGCACCGGAGAAGCCCGTCACCTGCCCCTCGTTGATCGCCTGCACCGTCGTGGATCCCTGAAACGTCTCGCGGATGTCGAATTGGCCGTTGCCGTTCAGGTCGAGGTAGACGGTGGCGCCGACCACCGGCGGCTGCCCGCTGACGGCGTCGAAGACGTTCCCCGTGATAGCCGCCAGGAGGGTACGATCTTCCAGAACCTCCACGAAGAGACGGCGGAAAGCGGGCGGCTTTCGGCGGCTTCGGCGAGGGGATGGGGTGGGCATGGGACGAATCTCGGACCCTGACAGGCTCCCGACTGAGCGGTTCCGGCTTTAAAACCCCACCAGTCTACCCGGACCCCGGAAAACTCGCCAGAACAAAGGCATGCCACGGCAGAATTTCCGCTGATGCGAATCCTCCGTCGCACACGTCCGCCGCGATTCGGTGCCGGGAGGGACCGGAACATTCGTCACCGGGTTCGCCCTGGTATCATCCGTGCCGCCGGCCCTTGCGGCAAATTGCGCCCATCCAATCGGTGGTCGAGGCCGTCTATTCCCTGATGGGTTGCGCGCCCGCGGGGCGTGCCGGACGTGTTACCCCATTCGGGGAGAAAGCGATGCGAAGACTATTGTTCGCGGTGCCGCTGCTGGCCTTGCCGCTCTTGGCGGTGGGGCCGCGGCCGGCGGAGTCGGCGTGCTGCTACTTCGCGGCCAAGGACAAGGACATCCTGCAGCCGGCGCAGAAAGCGTTCCTCACCTGGGACGCCGCCGAAAAGGTCGAAACCTTTACCGTCCAGCCGAAGTTCGAGGGGAATGCCTCCGACTTCGGCATGGTCATACCGACGCCGGCCAAGCCCAAGCTCGACGAGATGCCACGCGAGTTCTTCAAGGAACTGGCGGTCTTCACCATCCTCGAGCCGATGGACCTCAGCAAGTACAAGAGACTCTCGTTTAGCAAGGGTGGCCCCGGCGGTCGCAGCGGCGGCGTCCCCCAGAAGGCGGCGAAAGACAATACGGTGAAGGTGCTGGAGGCGGGGGTGGTGGGGTCGCTGGATTACAAGATCATCCAGGCGAGCAAGGCGGACGACCTGTACGAGTGGCTCAAGGACAACAAATACAGCTACTCCGGCGATGAAGCGACACTCGACTTCTACATCAAGAAGGCCTGGTTCTTCACCGTCATGAAGATCGACCCCATGCAGATGAAGAAAAAGAAGGACGGCTCCTACGAGGGGGAAGTCACGCCGACGCGCTTCACCTTCGCCAGCGAAAAACTGGTTTACCCCTTGAAGATCACGCAGATCTCGGTGAAGGACAAGACGGAAGCGCTGTTCTACGTCCAGGCGGCGCACAAGGTCGATCTGCCAGGCGACTTCTCCTACGAATACACCTGGACGCCCATGTGGTCGCAGGCCACTAACTTCGCCATCCCGGAAAAACTCAGCGAACAGGAGCGGGATTGGCACAAGCACGTCCAACCGGTGGTGCAGGACGACCTGAAGAAGGTGAACGACCTGCGCACCAAGAAGCACGAGCCGGCCACCCTCGAATGGGCCAAAAAGGTCACGGAGAAGGACGTGGGCATCCTGGAAGGGAAGGAGAAATACAACCGGGAGGCCCCCAAGGAGGACGTCGAGAAGCTGAAACTGCTCAAGGGGCATGTAAAGAAGGGGCAATTCGTCACCAAGTTCCGCAAGGTCTTCGCCAAGGACGAGATGAGCGACGACCTCGAGTTTGTCCGCGCCAAGGTGGCGGAAAAGGACGACGATATCGAATACTTCTCCATCCTGCCGACTTCGCCTCCGTGATTCCCGGAATTGGCGCCGCTTGCGGCTTCGCAGGGCATGCGAAGCCGCAAGCGGCAAAACAGGGGAGGACATCCATGAATCGCCTGGGGCTGGTCGCGCTGTCTCTCGGTCTTGCCGTGGTGGCCGGCTTGCCGCAGGACTCCCCCAGGGGCGAGCGCGGGGAACGACAGCCGGCAGCCGGGGCCGCCCCCGAGCCGGCCGGCGATCGGCCCATCGTGTTCAAGCCGGCGCGCGTCTTCGACGGGATTGCCGCCACCGCGCACGAGGGCTGGGTCGTCGTCGTCCGCGGCGAGAAGATCGAGGCAGCGGGGCCGGCGGAGTCCGTCAAGGTGCCCGACGGCGTCCGCACCATAGACCTGCCGAAGATGACGCTCCTGCCGGGGTTGATCGACGCCCATACTCACGTCCTTTTGCACCCGTACAACGAGGCGAAGTGGGACGACCAGGTGCTCCGCGAGCCGTACGCCCTGCGCGTCTGCCGGGCGACCAACCACCTGCGCAGCCTGCTGCTGTCGGGCTTCACGACCATCCGCGACCTCGGCACCGAGGGGGCCGGCTACGCCGACGTGGGGTTGAAGCAGGCCGTCGAGGAGAAGATCGTCCCCGGCCCGCGCATGCTCGTCGTGACCCGGGCCATCGTCGCCACGCGCAGCTATGCCCCACGCGGCTTCGCCCCCGAGGTCAGCGTGCCCCAGGGGGCGGAGGAGGCCGACGGCGAGGCGCTGCGGCGCGTGGTGCGCGACCAGGTCGGCCGCGGCGCCGACTGGATCAAGGTCTACGCGGATAGCTGGGATCCGAAAAAGGGCGGTGCCCCCAGCTTCTCGCCAGAGGAGTTGAAGTTGATCGTCGAGACGGCGCGCTCGTTGCACGTGCCGGTGGCGGCCCACGCCATGACCAAGGAGGGACTGCGGCGGGCGGTCGTCGCGGGGGTCGAGACGATCGAGCACGGTTGGGGCGGCGACCTCGAGGTGTTCCGCCTGATGGCCGACCGCGGCGTCGGCCTGTGCCCGACGCTGGCGACCGCCGAGGCGACGAGCCGCTACGCCGGTTGGAAGCCGGGGACGGAGCCGGTGCCGGCGGGGCTGGTTTCGGCCCGCGACTCCTTCAAGCAGGCGCTGGAGGCAGGCGTCACCGTCGTCAACGGCAGCGACATCGGCGTCTTCCCGCACGGCGAAGGCGCCCGCGAGATCGAATTGCTGGTGGAGTACGGCATGAAGCCGGCCGCGGCGCTGCGCGCGGCGACCTCCGTGGCGGCCAAGGCCCTGCACCTGCGCGATCGCGTCGGCACGGTGGAGCCGGGGTTGCTCGCCGACCTGATCGCCGTGGAGGGCGACCCGACCAGCGACGTCAAGGCGCTGCGCAAGGTGCGCCTGGTGATGAAGAACGGCACCCTCTACCGGGAGCCGTGAGCGTCCCCCACATTTCCGGTGCTCTCACACAAGCCTGAGGCGCCAGCGAAGGAGAACCGTTCTCCTTCGCTGGCGCCTCAGGCTTGTGTGAGATTCCTTGTTTCCGGCGGCGGGGTGGAGGGAGAACGGTCGGAGGAAGAGGGATCTTCTGAGCAGAAGTACACGTCAGCCAGCCAGAGCGGTGGGGGTGCGGTCGAACGGCCTCTCGATGCCGTCCGGGGCGAGCGGTAGGCTAGGCACCTCGCGCTGGGCGACGACGGCGTCCACGTCGGCCCAGCGGACGACGGAGGCGGCCCAGGTCAACCCCCCGCCGAAGCTGGCGAGCAGCAGGTTCTCGCCGGGGGACACGCCTCCCGCCGCGAGGAACTCGGACAGGGCGAGGGGCACCGAGCCGGCGCCGGTGTTGCCGTAGCGATCGACGTTGATGAAGAACTTCTCCCAGGGCAAATCCAGCGCCTCCTGGGTCGAGCGGAGAATGCGCACGTTGGCCTGGTGAGCGATCACGGCGCGCACCTCCGGGAGGCGGACGCCCGCCTTGGCCAGCGCCTCGCTCGCCGCCCGGCTCATCGCACGCACGGCGAGCTTGAAGATGTCGGTGCCGCGCATGGTGATGAAATGCTCGCCCCGCGCCAGCGTTTCCGGCGTTGGCGGCTTGGCCGACCCGCCCGCCTCGATCGCCAGCAGGTGCTCCAGGTCGCCGCGACTTCCCAGTACCGTGCTCAGGACCCCGCACTCGCGGTCGGTCGCTTCGAGCACCACGGCCCCGGCGCCGTCGCCGAAGAGGATGCAGGTGCCGCGGTCATCCCAGTTGGTGAAGCGGCTCAGCGTCTCGCCGCCGACGACCAGGACGCGCTCGAGGGTGCCGGCCCGGAGGAATTGAGCGCCGACCGCCAGGGCGTAAACGAAACCGGTGCAGGCGGCGTTGACGTCGAAGGCCCCGGCCTGGCTGGCCCCCAGGCGCTGCTGCACCACACAGGCCGTGTTCGGAAGGAGGTGGTCCGGCGTGGTGGTCGCGCAAATGACCAGGTCCAGCTTGGCCGCGGGCAGGTTGGCGCACGTCAAGGCGCGGCGGGCGGCCGCGGTGCATAGCGAGGAGGTCGTCTCCCCCGGGCCGGCGATGCGGCGCTCGCGGATGCCGGTGCGCTTCCAGATCCATTCGTCGCTGGTGTTGATCCGCGACTCTAGATCCTTGTTGGTCACCACCCGTTCGGGAAGGCAGTGCCCCCAGCCGGTTATCGCCGCGTAGCGCGACATGAACCCCACCTCGACCGCGTTGACGTCCCACACCTTCCGCCTGGAGGAACAACCGGGTGAGCGAACCGAGACCGATGAAACAAGCCGGCTGCCGGCCCCGGGGATAATCCCAGGATTGTCATGGGAAGACCGAGCCTGCCCAGGGACAGGAGTCGGACGGACGTGGTGATCGTGCGAGCCGTGCCGCCCTCCGTCCATGCCTTATCGACACCGTTCGGGGGTTCGCTTTACCACAAAGAGAGTGAAGCGGACAAGACCAGCCCAGGGCCACGGGACAACCGGGCCGGTGGGTGTTGCTGCCCTGGGCGCCTGAGATGAGTGGTGTTGTTTAGCGGCCGCCCTCGGGGCGGCGCGGATTCATCGTTTCGCGAATCGATAAATCGACGGCGGCCGCTCAACGTCGGTTTTGCAACGGCGATGGTGTAATATACGATCGTCATTGGAAAACCGACGTTCAGCCGCGAGCGCGCTGGTAGTGACCCGATTTATCGGGTTCTTCTGCGGAGACGACCGCATAAATGCGGTCACTACGAGCGCGCTCGCGGCTGGTAGTGACCCGATTTATCGGGTTCTTCTGCGGAGACGACCGCATAAATGCGGTCACTACGAGCGCGCTCGCGGCTAAACCACCGGAAAGGGAACGACGCCAGTAGTAGGGTGCGCTGGTCACTTCGCTAGCCGCTGCGCCGTGCGCCCCAGGGCCGCCTTGGCCTGTTCCGTCAGCCCGGCCCCTGGCGCGCCTTTGGCCAATTCCTCCAGCAACCGCCGAGCCTCCGGAGTCCCCATCCCCTCCAGGATCTCCAGGGCGCGCGACTCGCGGAGCCTGTCCGGCGACAACTCGGCCGGGCGCGACCCGTCGAGCAGATGCCGCACGCGCTGGCGCAGCTCCGCCGACGGGTTCCCCTCCAGGGCCTTGCGCAGCGCCTCGTCGGCGGCACCGCCCATCTTCGCCAACTCCGCCGTCGCGCTCTCGCGCACGGTGAAGTCGTCGTCGTCCAATTGAGCGACCAGGCGCTTCAGCCGCTCGGTCGAGACCGGGGCCGCCGGCCGCAAGGAGTCGCGCAGCAGCGGCAGCGCTTGCTCGGGCGCCGCCGCCAGCAGCCACAGGGAGCGATGCGCCTTCGCCGCGTCCGGGCCGCTCACTTCGCTCCAGGCGATTTCCAGCTCCGGCAGAGACAGCTTGGCGGCCGCCAGGCGGCCGTCGCGCATCCGGCCCGTCAGGTCCCACACCAACGCGGTGTTGTCGGCACTGCCCGAGGCCAGCGAGCGGCCGTCCGGCGCAAAGGCCAGCGACACCACCCCGCCGCGGTGTCCCTCGAAGCGGGCCCGCTCCTTCCACGTCGCCGTCTCCCACAGGCGCACCGTGTTGTCCAGGCTGCCGCTCGCCAAGGTTCGGCCGTCGGGCGAGAAGACGAGGGTGTAGATCCAGGTCGTGTGGCCGCGCAGCTGGGCGACCAGTGCGCCCGTCTCCGCGTCCCACACCCAGATGGTGTTGCCCCGCGGCCCCGCCGCCACCAAACGGCTGTCCGGGCTGAAGGCCACCGACTCCACCTGCCCTTGCGGGCCGGTCAGCCGCTGCCGCTCCTTGCCGGTCGTCAGGTCCCAGACGCGTACCGTCTTGTCCGTGCCCGTGGCGGCGAGAGCCTTGCCGTCGGGGGAGAACTGCAGCGTCCAGACCGCGCCCTCCACCTTCCCCAGGTCGTGCAACGGCTTGCCGCTGACCGTGTCCAGGACGCGCACGTTGCCATCCTGTCCGCCGACGCCGAGTTCCTTGCCGTCGGCCGACCAGGCCAGCGCGTTGATCGTCCCCTCGTTCTTGCCCATCTCGCGCACTTTGCGGCCGGTGTCGAGGTCGAACAGGCGGAGGACGCCGCCGACGCCGCCGACGGCCAGCAGCCGACCATCTGGGGAGTAGGCCGTGGACTTGCCGCGGTGGTGGCCGGTGGCCGCGAAGTGCCGCACCTCCCGGCCCGCCAGGTCCCAGACGCGTGACTGCGTGTCGTGGCCGCAGGTCCTCAGCGCCTTGCCGTCGGGCGAGAAGCTGATGTTGCCCACATAGTTGTGGTGCGCGGGGAACGGGAAGCGGTCCTTGCCGGTCGCCACGTCAAAGAGGTAGGCGGAGTGGTTGCCGGCCCCGGTCAGCAGCGTCCGGCCGTCGGAGGAGAACAGCACCCTCCGGACACCCGTGGAGCCCTCGAACGGCCGCAGCGACTTCCCCGTGGCCGGGTCGAGGACGAGGACGCGCTGGCCCGGCATGGCGACCGCCAGGGCCTTGCCATCCGGCGCGAAGGCCAGGCCCTGCACCTGGTTGCCGCCGGAGTCGAAGGTCCGCAGCTCCTTGCCGGTCGCCACGTCCCACAGGCGGATAGTCTTCTCGCGCCCGCCCGTGGCCAGGGACTTGCCGTCCGGCGCGAAGACGACACAGAGAGCCGCGTCCTTGTGGGCCGACTGGTTGAGCAACTCTTTGCCGGTGGCCGCCTCCCAGACAATGACGCTGCCGCCTTCGACGGCCGCGGCCAGTACCTTGCCGTCCGGCGCGAAAGCGACCTCATGCACGGCGGCGCCGGCCGCCAAGGAACGCTGCTCGGTCCCGGCGGCCACGTCCCAGAGGCGTACCGTCCCATCCTGACTGGAGGTCGCCGCCGTCTTGCCGTCGGCCGCCAGGGCCAGCCCTGTCACGCCCGACTCGTGGCCCCGGAACTGGCGCACCTCGGCCCCACTGGCGACATCCCAGAGGCGAACCGTCTGGTCCATCGCACAGGAGATGAGCTGTTTGCCGTCGGGGCTGAAGGCCAGGCCGGTGATGTTGTAGGTGTGCCCTGAGAAAGAGCGCAGCTCGCGGGCCGTCGCCGTGTCCCAGAGCCGGATGACGTTATCGCTGAAGCCGCCGCCCGTGGCCACCGTCTTGCCATCCGGGCTGAAGGCGATGCCGCCGACTGGCCCGCCGTGACGGAGGCGCACCGTGCCGAAGCGGTGCAGGGCGCCCGCCGGGAGCGGATCCCCCTGGAGATCGACGGCCGGCTTCTCGACGGGCCCGGCGGCTGCCTCCGCCGGGGGCACGGGCGCCGCGCCGGCCTGAGCTGCCGCGGGCGCCGGTGGCTCCGTGGGGGACGCTGGTCGGAAAGCGGCGCCGGCGCCGGCCAGGCCGAAGACGAGCAGGACGGCCGCGACAGCCTTGAGCTTCGTCAGGAACATTTCTTTCACCATCCCTTCGACCAGACCGGCGACGCGCGCGGAGACGGCCACGGTCAAAGCGGCGCCGCCGGCGGTCTGCAAACCCGCCTGCACTGTCGCCGTGGTGAGGGCTGCGGGCACCGCCGCCGTGGTCCGCTGCGTCAGGGACAGGGCCAGCCCCGCCGCCGACAGGGCCACGCCGCGCTGCACCAACCGCTGGCGCAGCAACTCGCGGCCGCGCGTCAGCCGGCGCGACATCGACCCGGGCCGCCAGCCGAGTTCGCGCGCCGCCTCAAGGTTGGTCTTCCCCTGGAGGTAGCACAACAGCAGGGGCGCACGGTACTTCTCCGGCAGGGCGTGCAGCTCCTCGTCGAGGATGGGGAGCACGTCGTCGGCCTCGGAAACGCCGGGGACGTGGTTCGGTCGCATCTCCCCCACCTCCCGTTCGCGGGCCCGGCGCCGGGCGGACTGCACCCGCACCTTGAGGGCCAGCCGATAGGCGACGGTGTACAAATAATTAGCGAGGGACTCGGCCCGGTTGAGCGACGCCGCCTTGCGGACCAGGACGAGGAAGGTGGCCTGGAAGGCGTCCTCGGCGTCGTGTCCCTCCGGCAGGACGCGCCGGCAGACGCCGAGGACGAGCGGGCCGTACCGCTCGACCAGCGCGGCAAAAGCCTCTTGGTCGCGCCGGCGCACGAAACGGACGAGGAGCTGTCCGTCGCTGAGCCCCGCAACGGACTGCGGACGGATGATCTTGCGCAGGTGTTGGAGCACGGCGCCCAGCGGCGGCGTGGCCATTCGTCCGGCCCTCCGAAAAGGTTAGTGCCTCCAATATTACACCCCGAGGACCGGCGTTCAGATGCAATTTTTCCGAAACGGTCGATGGCAAGCCTGGTTCACACGCCGGGAACAGGTCCGGCCGGCCCTGCCGGGGGGCAGAGCCGCTCGACGCTTTCGAGGAGTTTGTCCATCGCGAAGGGCTTGCGGATGTAGTCGTCGGCGCCGAGGAGCTCGGCGTAGGCCCGGTGGCGGCCGCCCTCGTTGGCGGTGATCATGATGACCGGCGGCCCGCCGCCGCGCGCCTTGAGTTTCTCCAGCACCAAGAAGCCACTCTTCTTCGGCATCATCATGTCCACCACGACCAGGTCGGGCCCCTCGCTCTCGGCCGCCGCCAGCCCGGCGTTGCCGTCGGTCGCGGTCAGTACGCGGAAGCCGCGCCGCTCCAGCACCGCGCGCAGGGCCGTGAGGAGTTCGGCGTCGTCATCGACCAGAAGAATTGTTCGGGGTGCGGCCATGAGTCGTGTGCCTCCGACGTGCGGCGGGGCGCTGCCACTGCCATGATAGCGCCGCCGGCCGGGCGGCACAACAACTCCCTCCCCTCGCCCCGGTACTCCGGGGCGAGGGGTCGGGGGTGAGGGGCGATTCGTTGCATTCGTTGCGCACGGCCGGCGGCGCGCAACGAATCCTGCGCCGCGCAACGAATGCAATGAATGCAATGAATGCAATGAATGCAATGAATCCTGTTCGCTCAGAGCCCCTCACCCCCGACCCCTCGCCGCGGAGGGCAATAGTGTTCGGCACGAAGCG
>DATFNV010000736.1:0-13723 GCA_035266225.1 Gemmataceae bacterium | reverse complement strand
GAAACGTCTTCCCGATTGCCGCCAGTTGCTCGGCGCTGGGGAAGGCCGTCACCCGGTAGCGCTCCGGGTAGAGCCCCTGCGGTGTCATCAAATCGCCGGCCACCTCGCGCACCCGCTCCCACGAGGCATTGGCCACGATCTCGCCGTCCTTTTCGCCCTTCATGCGGAAGAAGTAAATCATGTCGGCCTCGGGCAAGAGCGTTTCGACGCCCTCCGACCAGACGGAATAGCTGACGACCTCGTCGGTATCGTTCCTCCGCAGGAGCGAGCAGGCGGCGACGAAAAGATCTTCGCCGGCTTTCTCGTGCAGCGCCTTGAGCGCCTCGCCCTGCTGAGCGTAGTCGCGGCCGAGGTCGTGGCTGCGCAGCCGGCGGAAGGCGATGTGGCCCGGGTGGCCGGGCGGCGGCAGATAGGGCAGCCACTTCGATCCGACGAGGCGCACGGCGACGCCGCTGAGGAAGCGCGGCTTCTGGAAGGCGCTTTCCGCGAGCCCAATCACCGCCATCTGGCCGGCCGTGTCGTCCGCCCCGGTCACCAGCAGGATGTCGCGGTTGGGCACCATCACCACCGGGTCGCCGAGCACCTCGCAGCTGCGAATCAGGTCGGTGAGGACCAGGCGCGAGGCGTCGTGGTTGTCGTGGTAGGGCGACATCCACACGCCGGGGACCATCTGCCGCAACGGCTCCTTCGTCAGGCCGCGCATGTTGTCGCAGGCGGCCGTGAGAGCGTCCTCAAAGCTGACCTTCCAGCCGGCCAGGTTGTGCCCACCGATCTGCACGATCGCCCCGGGCAGGTCGTAGGCCAGGCCGACGGCAAGGTGCTCGGCGAGCGGGCGGTAGGGGCGATCCTCGGAGTTGTGTCCTTCCGCCTTGAGGTGCAGGAGCGTCACCTCGAAGTAGCCGCGGGCGCGCACCGCCGGCAGCAGGTCGGGGTGGACGTCTTCGTAGTTCTCGGGCACCGGCTGCTCCGGGACCAGCCAGCTGCGGATGAAATTGCGCAGCAGGGCCTGCCGTTGCTCCGGGCTGGCGGCGCAGAATTCCTTGTAGACGTTGGTCAGCCAGAAGATGCGCTGGGCCGGCCCGTCGGTGCGCAGGGAGAAGGCGTCGCGATCGTAGTGCAGCTCCGCCTTCTCGCCGGCCTGGCGCAGGGCGTCGGTGACCAGTTGCACGAACCGGGACTTGCTCGGCGTCTTGCTGAACTTGTCGAAGCTGTTCATGGGACGGCTCCGCGATTTATCGGTTCGCGCTCGCGACATGGCGCGAACGCGAACCGATAAATCGGTTAATATCCTTTCGACTTGTCCACGACACACAGCAGCTTCTCGCCGGCGACGAAGCGGCGCACGTTCTCGCGCCACAGTCGCCACTGCCGCCCCTTCGCCTCCGGCGACTGCCCGCCGATATGGGGGCTGATGACGCAATTGCTCATCTTCCCCAGGGGGTGTCCGTCCGGCAGCGGCTCGGGATCGGTCACGTCCAGGCCGGCCCCCGCGATGCGGCCGTTCTTCAGCGCCGCCGCCAGGTCGTCGGTCTTCACGATCGGCCCGCGCGCCACGTTGATGAGATAGGCGGTCTTCTTCATCGCCTCGAACTGCTTCTCGCCGATCAACCCCTTGGTTTCGTCGGTGAGCGGGCAGGCGATGACGGTCACGTCGGCCTTCGGCAGCAGGTCCATCAGTTTCGCCGGCTTGTCGAGGCTGAAGACGAAGTCGGGTCGTTCCATGTCCTTGGGGTCGGTCGCCATCACGCGCATGCCGAACGACCAGGCGCGACGACTCACCTGCTGGCCGATGCCGCCGAGGCCGACGACGAGCATGGTCTTGCCGTGCAGTTCCTGGCGGCCGTTCTCTGCCTGGCCGCGCGTCAGGCCCAGCAACAGGGCGAAGGCCTGGTCGGCGGTGTTCGGCCCGTGAATTCGCGCCGCGTTGGTGAAGACGACGTCGCTCTTCGCCAACTCGGCCGACAGCTCCTTCTCGATGCCCGCGTGCCCGCTCTGAATCCAGCGCAGCCGCTTGCCGCCCGCCGTGACGATGTCAGGGGTTGAGAACCCGAGGACGGCATCGGCGTCGGCCGCCTCCTTCGCCGCGTCCCTGGCGTTCTTGACAGGCACGAACTCCACGTCGGGGGCGACGCGCTTCAGCTGGGCCAGGTCGGCTGGCATCAGGTTCGGCACGACGATCCGCTTCGGCGCCTCCCAGCCGGGTGTCTCCTTCGTCGGCGACGGCCCCTCGGTGATGCCGTACTCCTCCGACAGGTCCCACGGGGCTACGCGGCCAGTCAGCTCGTTGTAGACGTGCTCGACGTTGGCCTTCGCCGGGTCTACCGTGGTCCATTCCTTGTACCACGGCATGTCGATGTCCTTGTGGATGTCGGCGAGTGACTTGCCGGCGTCGATGCCCTTTTTCACCTGTTGACGCAGCTCGACAAAGTAATGCTTCTGCTTTTCCAGCAGGTCCTTGCCGGCGATGGGGCCGTGACCGGGCAGGACGTACTTGACGTCGAGCTGCTGGGCGCGTTCCATCACGCGGATCCAGGAAGCGGAGTCGGAATGACCCATGTAGTTGTAAGCGCCGTTGACGCAGGCGTCGCCGGTGCAGAGCAACTTGTGCTTCGGCAGGTAGGCGAAGGCGTCCCCGGGAGTGTGGGCGTGGCCGAGGAACAGGAACTCGACGCGCTGCGTGCCGTCGTCGAGGACGAGTTTCTCGTCGAAGACGAGGTTCGGCACCTTCAGTTTGCTGTCCCTGACGTCCTTGCGGCCGGTCGGCCCCTTGCCGGCGTCCTCGAACTCCTTCGCCCCACTCAGGCGCAGCCACTGGGCACATTTCGCCTGGGCGACGATGCTCGCCCCTTCCGCGGCGAAGACGGCGTTGCCGTAGGCGTGGTCGCCGTGGTGGTGCGTGTCGAGGACGTAGCGGATCGGCTTATCGGTCTTCTTCCTGATGGCGGCGACGACGTCGGCCGCCTCCTTGGGGAAGTTGGCGTCGATGACGGCGACGTAATCCTCGAAGACGACCCAGATGTTGTTGCTGCCGCCGAAGGGGACCTTGCTGCCCTCGGGGCCGATGGAGGAGTAGCGGAAGAAGACGCCGGGGGCGACCTCCTTGACCTCGTCGAATTGCATCTTCGGCGGCGCGTCGGCGGCGCTCAACAAGCCCGACGCGCAAGCGAGGGTCACCAGCAGGGCAGGGGGGTAGGCGCGGAAAAGGGAAGGCATCGGCGGCACTCCGGGCGGGCGACGGTCAGCGGGATGGGCGCTTGATGCACACTGTAAGCGCTGAACGGTCGGGGAGCAATGGGCGGAGCGGCGTTGTCGGGGAAGGGAAGGTAATGTGCGGGAGCCGGACGGACTAGCCAGCCTTTCGGAGTTCGGCCTCGAAGATCTTGGGATCGGCGATGCCGGAGTACTCCAGCATCACCCGCACCTTGAACAGGTGGTGTTCCAGCACGCAGTCGTCGTCGGGGAAGGGCGGGATAGTGAAGTACGCCCCCGTCGCCTTGTGGTCATACAGGCGAGTCGGCGGGTCACATTTCACCACCCGGCAGGTGAAACCCAGCGAACGCAGCACCTTGTCCAGCTGCCCGTAGGTCACGTCCGTTCTGTTCATGATTCCTCTCCCGCGGCCCAGCCGCGCATTTCCCATTTCAGATCGCGCATGCTCGCGATGTTGCTTCGGCACGCGCACCCGCACGGTAGGCGTCAGCCCCCCGGTGAGTGACTATTACCGGGGGGCTGACGCCCCCCGCTCGCCGGACGATCAATAGCCCTCGGCAACCCAAATCACCAGCGGGTGCTCCTGATCTCTCACATACTGGATCGCGTTCCGGATTGCTTGCTCGTCGCGCAACTTCCTCTTCGACCCCGACGCGGTCCACCAGGTGTCGCTCACGGGCTTGCCCCACTGGCGGTTGAGCGCCCGACTGCCGTAGCTCTTGAAGTCACCCAGCACGTCGGATGGGTCCGGGTCGCCGGGGACGCCGACGACGATGTGAATGTGATTGGCCATGATGCCGACAGCCAGGAGCAGCCAGTTGCGGTAGCGGGCGGTTTCCTGGAACTGTGCGAGCAGAGCCTCGGCCTGAGCGAGCACGAGGTAGATCGGCGGGCCTTTCATCGCGCCGCGGGCGTAGGCTTCGAGGAAAGGCAGGTCGGAATCGACCGGAGTGCCGGGGAGGTTGTGGATTTGCTTGGCACCGGCTTCGTCGCGGGTTTCGCCGACGAAGCCACGCTCGTCGCCCGGGAGCCAGGTGCCGTAGGTGGTCGAGGTCAAAAACCAGTAGCGGTCCATGACGATCCTCCTCGATGCCGGCGAGCGGGGGGCGTCAGCCCCCCGGTGATGGTGATGGTACACAACCGGGGGGCTAACACCCCCCGCTCGCCAAAATCCTGCCGGCGAGCGGGGGGCGTTAGCCCCCCGGTGATGGTGATGGTACACAACCGGGGGGCTGACGCCCCCCGCTCGCCAAAATCGTGCCGGCGAGCGGGGGGCGTTAGCCCCCCGGTGAGTGACTATTACCGGAGGGCTAACGCCCCCCGCTCGCCGGGCGTAACTACTCGGGCAGGCGCAGGATGAAGATGGTGCCGTTGGCGTTGGCCGTCGCCAGGTGTCGCCCCTTCTCATCGAAGGCGACGCCGGAGACCTTCCCCGGCAATTGCCACTCCTGTCGCTTGTTCCCAGAGGCCGCATCCCACACAATCACTTTGCCATCGACCGCCGATGCCGCCACGCTCTTGCCATCAGGGGCGAAGGCGACGCCGGACACGCTGGCATGAAGGCCTGTGAGCGCTGCGGGCTGCTGGCTCGCTTCCTTCTCCAGATCCCAGAGACGTACCGTCCCGTCCGCACTGCCGGCTAACGCTACACGGGCATCTGGTGAAACCGCCACCCGAAGGATCGGACTGGCGGGTTGGGGGACGAATCGAGCCAGCACGATTCCGGTCTCTGCATCCCAGACCCTGACCTTGGCCTCCAAGTAACCGACCCTTCCTGAGTCGCAGGTGATGATCCGCTGTCGGGTAGGAGAAAAGACTCCAGCCTTGAAGTCGAAGGAGTTCTCATCAGTGAAACGGCGAAGTTCTTTACCGGCTTCGGTGTCCCACATTACACACTGTTTCTCAGCACAGAAGAGAGCCCTCCGATCATCTGCTGAGAAGGCCACGGTTTCGATGCCACTGCCATCGTTCTCGAAGCGGCGGAGTTCATGTCCTGTTTCCACTTCCCAGAGACGCGTGGTCTTGTCGGCACTCCCCGAGAGAGCCCAGCGTCCATCTCCGGACAGGACCACGCAGGACACCGCGCCGCTGTGTCCCTTGAATGAGCGTGGTACCTCGAGACCCGGCGGGTCGCTCGCCAGGTCCCAGAGCCGCAGCGTCCCGTCCGCGCCAGCGGTGATGGCATAGCGACCGTCCTTCGACAGCGCTACGCTATTCACCGCGTCGGTGTGCCCTGGTCGCGGCACGATCTCTTCTCCCTTCTCGACGTCCCAAAGCTGCACGAGGCCGCCTTCGCTCCCGCTAGCGACCCTACCCCCATCGGAAGAAACGGCCACACTCGTAATCCCTGCGCTTCCTCTGAACGGCCGGATCATCTTGCGTGCGTCGGCATCATAGACCTCCACATTTCCCTCAGACGTCCCGGAAACGATTCGGCGACTGTCGCTGAAAAAGGCCGCGCAACTAGGATGCCAGACCCAACTTTCGCCAGTAGACTGCACGTCCGCCATGTTCCAGAAATGTATAAAGTGGTCCTGGTCACAGGCGGAAGCGATGCGTTTACCGTCGGGCGATACAGCAAGCACGCCGACTTTTTCTGGCACGGCCACTTTGGGGCCCTCCATGCCCGTGTCCGGGTTCCACGTTCGCACAGTCCCGTCCGCGTCACCGGAAATGGCCTGGCGCCCGGCGCTGGAAAAGGCCACGAACCGAATCGCGGCCGCATGCCTCTTGAGGGAGTGCAACTGCTTCCCCTTCCCAGTGATGTCCCAGACGCGAATGGCGTGGTCAATGCCGCCGACCGCTCCGGAGAGCGCGCGTTCACCATCCGGAGAGATCGCCACACACCCGACAGGATCGCCGTGCCCCGTTAACCTGAGCTGTTCCTTGCCCCTCTGCACCTCCCACAACCAAACCGTCTTGTCGGCGCCGCCCGAGAGACTTTTCTTGCTATCCCGCGAGAACGCGAGGCACTTCACGGAACCCTCGTGGCCACGCAAGACACGGTATTCTGAAAGATCATCCGCCTTCCACACGCAGATACGCGCGTCGTCACCTGCGCTGGCCAGCAGCTTGCCGTCGGGGCTAATCGCCACCACGCGCACCGGTCCCCAGTGCCGGCCACGGTGGCTGCCCAGCACCAACACCAGTCCCTTGGGCGGCCAGTCGTCGAACTCCCTCACCGCCTGAAACGCCCCGGACGGCAGGTTGTCGAGTGGCCACGTCGCGCTCTTCGGATCATCGCCCGGTTGCCCCAGCCCAGACGGCTTGTGGGGCCACAGGGCAACGAGCAGCACAATCAACAGCAGCAACACCCCGCCGCCCACAGCTCCCAGCCGGCACCGGTCCTTCGACCACTCCTGCCACCATGCCTTCCCCGCCGGCAGCGCCAGCGTCACCACCGGGATCGCCAGCGGCCTTGGCCGGCCCAGGGTGGGCAATTCCGTCTGCGTGTTTTCGTGCGATTGTTCTCCCGGTGTGTAGGCGACCGTGGGGCCAACCGGGATGGCCACTGGCAGCCGGTGACTGCAAAACGGCTCCAGCGCCGCTGCCAACTCCGCGGGCGTCCCGTACCGCTCCGCCGGCTTCTTCGCCATCAGTCTGAGCACCACCGCCGCCAGGTCCAGCGGTACGTCGGGCCGCAGCACCTGCACGCGCGGCGGCGGGTCCATCTGATGCTTCAGCAGCTTCTCGGTCAGGGTGCCGCCGGGGTAGGGGACCTTGCCGGTGAGCCGTTGAAACAGCGTGCAGCCGAGGCTGTACAGGTCGGCCCGGATGTCCGCCGAGTGCGGATCGGTCGCCTGCTCCGGGGCCATGAAGTCCGGCGTGCCCATGACCGACCCTTCGCGCGTCATCGGGTCGGTGCCGTCGCTCCCTTCCGCCACCGTCGCCAGCCGCGCCAGCCCCAGGTCGAGCACCTTGACGACGCCCTTCGTCGTCAGCATCAGGTTGGCCGGCTTGATGTCGCGGTGGACCAACCCCTGCTCGTGGGCGTGCTGCAGACCGAGCGCCGCCTGCCGGATGTACTCGCACGCCTCGCGCACCGGCAGCGGTCCCTCCTTGCGAACGAGTTTCGACAGGTCGGTGCCTTCGACGTATTCCATCGCGAAGAAGTGGGTGCCGCCCACCTCGTCGGCGTCGTGGACGGTCACGAGGTTGGGATGCGCCAGGCGGGCGGCGGCGCGGGCCTCGCGCTAGAAGCGCAGAACGGCATCGCGGCCGGCGAGGCGCTCCTGACGAATGAACTTCAGAGCGACGATGCGCTCGAGGCGTTGGTGACGGGCCTTGAGCACCTGCCCCATGCCGCCTTCGCCGATGCGCTCCAACAGGACGTACTGGCCGAGGACGAGGGTGCAGCCGTTGCCGGCGACGAGGTGGTTGATCTGGTAGGGGGTAATCCAGCCGCGCTGAAGCAACTCTTTCGCCAGGGCGCGGGCATCGGCGAAGCACGGGTGCAGCGCCGCCAACTCCTCGACCTGTCCGGCCGGTAGCAGGGAAAAGCGACGAACCGCTTCGACAAGGCCCGCGGCGGAAGTGATCGGCATCGGCCACCCCACAACAGCGAGGCACAACGGGAGAGGTTGCACTGGCAGGATTCTATCTGTCGCCGCGCCGGCACGCCAGCGCCAATCCGGCGAGTCCGGCGAGCGGGGGGCGTCAGCCCCCCGGTGATGACTTACTCACCGGGGGGCTGACGCCCCCCGCTCGCCGGAACGAGTACAATGAACCCGCCGGCCGGCTCGGCTGTCTACGAGGGCATGAGTACCACGGTGCTAATGGACGCTCACACGCTGGGGCTGTTGGAATTCGACAAGGTCCGCGAGTTGCTCGCCGCCTACGGCGCCTCCTCGCTCGGCAAGGAGTTGGCGCGCGGCCTCGAGCCGCTGACCGATGCGGAGCGGATCCGCGCCGACATCGCCCTCGTTACCGAAATGACCGAGGCGCTAGGCGAAGGGCAGGCGCCGCCGTTCGGCGGCCTGCACGACGTTCGTCTCCTGGCGCGGCGGGCGGCCATCGGCTCCATGCTCAGCGCCGAACAGCTCCTCGAAGTGGCCGACACCCTCGCCTGCACCGGCTCGGTGTATCGCTACCGGCAGCACCTCAGCCCGCGCTTCGCACGGCTCATCGAGATGCTCACCTCGATCGAGGACCTCGGCCAGGTGGCGAAGGCGATCACCGGCTGCATTGATAGCCGCGGGCACGTCCTCGACATGGCCAGCCGCGAACTGGCCAACGTCCGCCAGAAGCTCGCCGACGTCGATGAGCGCGTGCAGAACGTCATCAAGCGCCTGCTGCGCGACCCCGAGCTGCGCAAGATCCTCCGCTATCCCAACGCCACCGTCAGCGGCGATCACTACGTCCTGCCCGTCGCCGTCAACCATCGCCACAAGCTCCAGGGCGTCGTCCACCGCACCAGCAGCACCGGCGAGACGCTCTTCGTCGAGCCGGCCGGCGTCGCCACGCTCAGTGCCGAGCGCGCCATCCTCAAGGGCGAGGAGGATCGCGAGGTCCGCCGCATCCTGCGCCGGCTCAGCGGCGACGTGGGGAAGGTGAGCCGGCCGCTGACTCACGCCATCGAGGTGATGGCGCGGCTGGACCTTCTGACGGCCAAGGCCCGCTTCAGCCGCGATTACAAGATGTTCGCCCCGGACGTGAACACCGAAGGCCGCCTCTGGCTCCGACAGGCCCGCCACCCACTGCTCGAGCATTTGTTCCGCGCCGCCCAGAAGAATGAGTCGTCCGATGGGACGCCGCAGCCGTCCCCCGAAGAACCTCGCACCGTCGTCCCCATCGACGTCCGCCTCGGTCACGGCTTCAACCTGCTCATCATCACGGGGCCGAACACCGGCGGCAAAACCGTGACGCTCAAGACGACCGGCCTGCTCTGCCTGATGGCCCAGAGCGGCATGCATGTCCCGGCCGGGGAGGGGAGCAGCGTGCCGGTCTTCACGCAGATCCTCGCGGACATCGGCGACGAGCAAAGTCTCGAACAGTCGCTCAGCACCTTCAGCTCGCACGTCTCGCGCATCGCTCATATCCTTCGCACCGCCGACAACAACAGCCTGGTCTTGCTGGACGAACTGGGGGCCGGCACCGACCCGACCGAGGGGGCGGCGCTGGGGCGGGCGATCCTCGACGAGCTGGACGGGATCGGTTGTCGGGCGATGGTCACAACGCACCTGGGCGATCTGAAAACCTACGCCTTCCACAACGAGCGCGCCGAGAACGGCGCGGTGGAGTTCGACGCGGCGACGCTGCGGCCCACCTACCGCTTGTTGATCGGTCAGTTCGGCATGAGCAACGCTCTGAAAATTGCCCGCCGCCTGAAGCTGCCGCGCGACCTGCTCAAGCGGGCGCATCGCTACCTGAAGCGGCGGCAGAAGCGCGCCCCGGAGATGGTTCAGCTGCAACAGCTGCGCGAGGAGGCGGAGAAGGCGCGCGAGGAAGCGCTGGCGGCCGCCCACGAGGCGACCCGCGAGCGCGAGGGGTACGAGCGCAAACAGGAAGAGCTGCGGCAGCAGGCCGAGGCCGAGGCGGCGCTGCGCGAGTGGCGCTCCCGCTTGCAGCCGGGCGACCGGGCCCACGTGCAGCGCTTCGGCAGCGTGGGCCGTGTGATTCGCGTCGATCACAAGCGTGCCGTGGTGGTGGTGAGCGTCGGGCTGGGCCAGTGGGATGTGCCGCTCGAAGAAGTGACGCCCGCCGAAGGATGACGCCCTTTGGGGGCGAGCGGGGGGCGTCAGCCCCCCGGTTCCTTCACCGGGGGGCTGACGCCCCCCGCTCGCCGGTCATATCCAGCGCTGCAACAGCTCCAGCAGCACTCCGGCCCAGACGTCGAACGGCTCCTCGCCCTCCGGGTAGATCGGCTCCTCGTCGCCGGCGCCCAGGGCAGGGCAGGGGCCCTCCAGGCTCAGGCGCGTCACGACCGTGTCCTGCGCCTCGAACGGCTGGTCGCGCGTGGACAGCGTCAGGCAGTGGCAGAGGCTGCGCCGCGCCCGCTCCGCACATTCCTTCGCCAAGCCTTTTTCGGCCACTTCCGTCCTCAGGACCACGGTGCCGTTCTCGATCGGCTCGCGGAAGAGCATCTCCAGCAGCTCACGCTCTCGTTCCAGCGGTTCCCCCTTCTCGTCCTCCTGCCGGACGAAGAGGAACTCAAACAGCAGGGCGTCGGTGCTGAGCCAATCGGAGAGACGCCGCACCACGACCAGGATCAGGGCCAGCAGCAGGATGCCGCGCTGATAGGGAAGGCTCGGATCCTTGACCCGCGTGTGCCGCAGGTCGGGAAACAGTGCCAGGACGAACGAGCGCCGGCGGCGAAGGAACTGGTTCTCGTCGCGGGCGTAGTAGAGCAGCTCGTCGCGCAGGAACTTGACGTCGAACAGGTCGGGCCGGTCGTCCGTCTCCATGAAGGCGAGCTGCGAGTGCAGCAGGCTCTCGACGCTGCCGCGCGTCGAGAGCGACGAGAAGCCGCCGACCGGATAGCTGTCCTCGTCGAGGACGCGCGTCGGCACCTCCTGCCGGCCGGCCAGCGGGCGGATGCGTCGCACCGGTAACGTCGCTTCCAGGCGGGCCGCGCCTTGCAGCACCTGGCGCAAAGCCACGCGCTCGCCGAACTCGGCCAGGGCGGTGCCGTGCTCCAGCTCGAACACGTCTTCCGGGGCCAGCACCTCCGCGGTGCGGCGCGAGGCGGCGATCAGCGACTGGTACAGCTCTTCGAGGAGCGGGTGCAGACCTTCGCGGCTCAGCGAGTCCCACCCTTGCGCCAGCGCCTCCTGCGGCGGACATTCGAGGAGGGCCTTGATGACGCCGGGACTCAATTCGACGCCGGCGAAGTCGGCGCGGCCTCGGAACTGGTTGAGGAGGAAGGCCAGGCCCCGCGCCTGGTCGCGCTCCTGGCCCTCGCCCTGGTAACGGCGGAGGGCGTCGCCGGCGCGGGCGAAGGTCCAATCGGCGTAGAGCTTGCCGAGGACGTAATCCTCGTAAGTGCGCATAAGGCCGGGGGGCAGGCCAGGGACGTGGACCGCCTCGCGCAGGGACTTCGCCTCCCAGTCGGCGCCGAGGGCGGCGTGGCCGAGGTCGGCGACGAAACCGACCGGCGGCAGCGCCTGCCCGGCCGCAGCGATTTCCAGCGCCCAGCGCAGCAGTGGCCGCACCATCGCCGCCGCCGGCGCCCGTACCCGCTGTAACCACAGCGCTTGTGCCAGAAACTGCCGGGCCTCGTCGAGGTCGCGCAACTCGTAGGTCGTGCTCATGGAGGTTGCCCAGGAGTCAGTACATCCGCCCCATTCCTCACCCTACCCAATGGCCGCTCCTCGATCAACTTCGCTGGTCGCCCGACGCGCAGCCGCGCGCGCCGTCACTTTCAGAATTACCGTTAATTCCGGCGCAGCTTCCGGCCGATGTAAGGAGTGATTGATCGGATTCACGTTCACGGAGACGGCCGCGCCCGGCTGAGACGTGCGGCCCTGGAAAAGGCGAGGACGGCATGAACGCGAAGTGCGCCTGCCTGGTTGCCCTGGTGATCTCCCTTGCCGGCGCCGGTACGGCCCGCGCCCAACTCTACGGCGGCGGCCCCTCCGGCACTCCGGAGTCACCGCCGCCGTCTCCGCCGCCGTTGCCCGCCCCCGGCCCGGTCGCGGCGGAGGCCGACGGCCCCGTGCCGCTGCCGACCGGTCCGCACCTGTCCGACTACATTCTCGGGCCCAACAAGGCCGATTGCTGCGGTCCCGTCGGCGGCGACGGCCCCATCGCCACCGAGCTGTACCTCCGCTGGGGCCCGTCGGTCAACCTCATGAATGGCTTCCTCGCCAAGACGTTGGAAACCGGCTGGGAAGTGCAGGGCGGAGGCCGGGCGCTCTTCTTCAATCCTGCCCACGACGGCGCCTGGACCGTGGACTTGGGCCTGAGCGACGTTGCCAACCAGGGGCAGCATTCCGACCGCGTGGCGATTCTCAACAGCATCATCGTGCCGGTGTCGAACGGCGTTGGGGGAAGCATCCCGACACGGGTCTTCGGGATACCCGTCACTGTCCGCAACCTGAACCGGACTTATGCCAACCTGGCCCTCGGCCGGGAGTGGTACATCTGGGCCCCGGGCGCGACCTGTCCGACTTGCGGCCGCATGGGGGAGGGGGTCACCTGGCGCGTCGGTTGCGACGCGGGCGGCCGCTGGGGCTCGGAGAAAATGCAGTTCCACGAGATCGCGCACCGCACCGAGGTCATCGAAGCGGCCTTCGTGTCCCTCCACACCGACATGGAGGTTCCCTGCGGCGGCTGGGTCTTCCTGGTCGGCGGCCGCGTGGAGTGGGACAACACCTGGATGCACAGCATCCTGCAGGACGTCCCCGAAAACCTGCAGAACATCAACGTGATGATGACGCTGGGCGTACGCTATTGAGCCGCTTGCGGCTTAGCGTTCGCGCCATCCCGCGATGACGCGAACGCTAAGCCGCAAGCGGCGGAAGTTCACGTCGTTTCAACACCTCGAGAATGTAGCCGGCCGCGCGCCGGCACGCCCCCGGCACGGCGACGCGCGCCTTCAGCGCCGCCAACTCGCCGCACACCTCACGATACGCCGCCTCGTCGTTCAGCCAGTGCAGCACGCGGCCGGCGACTCCCTCGGCCTCGTCGCGGTGCGTCAGGAACTCGGGGAACAACTCGCGGCCGGCGAGCAGGTTCACCAGGCTGATGTAGCGGCACTGGCGCAGGAACCGCGACACAAACAGCGATAGCGGATGGGCGCGGTAGACGACGACCGACGGCTTGCCGCGGTAGAGCAATTCCAGCCCGACCGATCCCGACACCGCCACCGTTGCCTTCGCCAGGTGAATGATCTCCGGCGTGTACCCGGCGTGGGCCTCGATGGGCAGGCCAAGTCCGGGCAGGCGCTCCTCGACCTGGCCCTTGTGCTCCGGCTTGTAGCAAGCGACGAGGAAGCGCGTTTCTGGGCGGGCGGCGTGAATGTGTTTGGCGGCCCCGAGGAGCGTCGTCAGGTTCAGCTCCAGTTCCTGGTTGCGCGACCCGGGGAGGAGGCCGATGATCGTGCCGGGCCGCTCGTGCTCTTCCTCGACAAACGCCGCGTTGAGCTGCTGCCGCGGCAACTCGTCGAAGTAGGGGTGGCCGAGGTAGTGGGCGGTGACGCCGCGGGCGTCGTACCAGGGCTCCTCGAAGGGCAGGCTGCACAGGACGTGATCGACGAAGCGGCGCATCTTCTTGACGCGCCAGCCGGCCCAGGCCCAGAGTTGCGGCGGCACGAAGTAAAAGACGGGGATGCCGTGCGCCTTTGCCCGCCGGGCCAGCCACCAGTGGAAGCCGGGGAAGTCGATGAGGACGACGGCGTCGGGGCGCTGCTCCCGGAAGTAGCTGTCGGCCCGGCGCAGCAGGCGAACGAAGGCGACGAAGTTCGCCAGCACGCGCGAGAAGCCCATGACGGCCAGGCGGCAGAGCGGGTAGACGAGCCGGCAGCCGGCGGCCTCCATGCGCTCGCCGCCGAAGCCGACGCACTCGACGGCGGGGT
>DATFNV010000735.1:0-30545 GCA_035266225.1 Gemmataceae bacterium | reverse complement strand
CGCCATGCCCGCCTTCAGGTTGGTCACGGCGGACCCGAGGCCCAGGAGGACGACCGTGGCGCAGACCGTCAGCACGGACCAGCGGTGCAACCAGGGGGTAGCGGGGGTGTCGGTCATGGAAAACTCTTGGCGAGCGGCGTGGCGTAAGCCCGCCGGTGAGTTCACCGGCGGGCTTACGCCACGCCGCTCGCCGGTCCTCGTTAGTGCGCGTGTGTCGCCGGCGCCGCCCCGGGCCTGGGCGGCTCGGTCTGCGGCAGGTAATCCTTGTCGCTTTCCGGCGAGCCGTACTCGTACGGGCCGCGGTAGACGACCGGCGGCGTCTCGAAATTGCCATGCGGCGGCGGCGACGGCGCCGTCCATTCCAGGGTGTTGCTGTGCCACGGGTTGAGGCCGCCCTTCGGCCCGCGGAACAGGCTGTACGCGAAGTTCACCAGGAAGATGAGCTGCACCAGGCCCAGGCAGATGGCGCAGATGCTCATGAACGTGTTCAGCCCCTGCACCTCGTCCAGGAAGCGGTACTGCGTCGGGTCGAAGTAGCGCCGCGGGTGCAGGCGGGACCCGGTGATGTGCATCGGGAAGAAGACGCCGTTGGAGAAGAGGAACGTGAGCACGAAATGCACCTTGCCCCAGGTGTCGTTCATCATCCGGCCAAACATCTTCGGGAACCAGTAGTAGATGGCCGCGAAAATGCCGAAGATGCTGCTCATGAACAGCACGTAATGGAGGTGGCCGACGATGAAGTAGGTGTCGTGGATGGCGATGTCCACCGGGGTGGCGGCCATGAAGATGCCCGACAGGCCGCCGATGACGAACATCGACACGAAGGCCAACGCGTTGAGCATCGGCGTTGTGTAATGGATATTCGACCCCCACAGGGTGCCGAGCCAGTTGAACACCTTCACGGCCGAGGGCAGGGCGATCATGATGGTGGCGATCATGAAGCCGGTGCCGAGGCGCGGGTCCATGCCGCTCTGGAACATGTGGTGGCCCCAGACGATGAAGCCGAGTCCGGCGATGCCGGCCAGGGAGTAAACCATCGGCCGGTAGCCGAAGATCGGCTTGCGGGCGAACGTAGCGATGATGTCGGACACCATGCCCATCGCCGGCAGGATCATGATGTAGACGGCCGGGTGCGAGTAGAACCAGAACAGGTGCTGCCACAAGAGCGGTTGGCCGCCGCCGGGCGGCGTCTGGTAGTTGCCGATGCTTACGCCGCCCTGGCCCGGCGCCCAGTTGGGCAGGAAGAAGCAGGTGCCGATGGTCTTGTCGAGCAGCTGCAGGATCAGCGCCACGGTAAGGACCGGCAGGGCCATCGCCTGGAGGATGGCGGTGATGAACATGGCCCAGATGGTCATCGGCATGCGGAACAGCGTCATGCCGGGGGCGCGCATGTTGATGATGGTCGTGATGTAGTTCACCGACCCGGCCATCGACGAGACGCCGATGGAGATCAGGCCGATCAGCCAGAGGCGTTGTCCCCACCCCGAGTTCGGGGCGGCGAACTCGACGTCGGCCAGGGTGGGGTACGAGGTCCAGCCGGCGGCCGCGGCCCCGCCGTCCACGAAGAAGCTGGCCAGGAGGGTGGCGAAGGCCGGCCACATGAACCAGTACGACATCATGTTCAGCTTCGGGAACGCCATGTCCTTGGCGCCGATCATCAGCGGGATCGTGAAGTTACCGAACGCCCCCGTGAGCAGCGGGATGATGACCAGGAAGATCATCACCGAGGCGTGCATGCTGAAGAGCATGTTGTAGAACTCGGGCGGCATGCGGTGGCCGGCGTTGCCCGGCCACAGCCACTGGCCGAGGAGCGGGATCTCGGCGTGCGGCCAGCCGAGCTGCGTGCGCACGCCCAGCGCCAGCAGCCCGCCCAGGAAGAACATGATGATGCCCGAGAACATGAACTGGATGCCGATGATCTTGTGATCCTCGGAGAAGATGTACTTGCGCAGGAACCCCAGTTCGTGGTGCTCGTGGGTCGTCGCGATATGTGCGTGGTCGGCGCTGCTCATGCGTATCCTCAAACGGGCGGCTGGATTCGGGATTGCCCGATTTATCGTTTCGCGCTCGCGCCACCATGACGCGAGCGCGAAACGATAAATCGCGGTTACGGCTTCGTCCGGTGCTCCTCGGCGGAAGCGTGTGCCAGCCACTTCTCGTAATCGGCCTTGTTCTCGTGGACGTAAACGATGCCGCGCATCTTGTAATGGCCCCAGCCGCACAACTCGGCGCAGGCCAGTTCCGACTGGCTGACCTTGTCCGGATCGACCACCCACGTGTTGGCCTTCTCGTCGTAATGGCAGTTGCCGTCGGCAAAGCCGCTGTCGAACCAGACCGGGATGACCTTGCCGGGCAGGGCGTCCTGCTTGATGCGCATGTTGGGCAGGAAGAAACTGTGGATGACGTCGCGCGACTTGAGGTAGAAGCGGACGCGGGTCGGGTGATCTTTGTCCGGCCCTTTCCAGGTGTGGACCTCGTTGACCAGGTGGATGTCGTCGGCGTGCGGCTCGCGCTGCCAGGCGGCGGCCTCGTCGGTTTCTTTGCCCTTTTCCCATCCCTTGAGCATCAGGGCATTCTGCTCCGCGGTCGGGTAGCGGAAGCGCCACTCGAACTGGCGGGCCGTCAGCTCGAAGACCTGGTCCGGCGCCGGCATGCGCGACTGGTACTTGATGTCGCTCCACGCCGAGACCTGGGCGAAGGCGATGAACAGCAGGATCAGGGCCGGCACGACGGTCCAGAGCATCTCGAGCTTGTGGCTGCCGTGGGTGTAGGCGGACTTCTCCCCCGGCCGGGCGACGTACTTCCACATGGCGTAGACCATGATGCCTTCGGTCAGCAGGTAGAAGAAGCCGGTGAAGGCCAGGATGAGGTAGAAGAGGTGGTCCACCTCCGGGCCGAAGCTGCACAGGTTCTTCGGCAGCCACCAGCCCTCAATGAACGGCGCCACGACGAACAGGCCGGCCGCCGCCGCGAGCACGCCGCCGAAGAGGACGGCCCAAAGCTTCTGTTGCACGGTAAAGAGACTCCTGCTGTGGGGTCGCGCAGACGCCGCCGGCTCGCCGGGTTTCCGATCAGTCCTTGCCCTTGCCGTAAACCTGCGCTTTGACGTCCGGGGGCAACATGTTTTTGTAAGGCATGGCCTCGAGGAAGTTGACGATGTCCCAGATGTCCTCGGGGCGGAGTGCCCCGGAGAACGCCGTCATTCCCGCCCCGTTGATGCCGGAATGGATACGGTAGTAGAGGTCCAGCGGGCGGCGGCCGCCGCGGTAGAGGCCCGCTGTCAGGTTGGCCGGGCGGGAGATGGTGCCCCACTCGTCGTACCTGTAGTCGTTGGCCCGGCCGAAATCGTTGTGGCACGAGCGGCACGACGCCGTGCCCGTGGTGAACTGCTGGAAGCCGCGCTTGATCGACTCGTCCAGCTGCACCTTCTCGTCCGGGCTCAGCTGTCCCAGGGTCTTGCCGGTGTACGACGGCACCGTGCCGACCTCGATGGCGTGCGCCGCCGAGAAGGACGGCTTCCAGCCGGCATTCCAGATTGCCTTCAGCTTCTTATCGGCCAATTCCTCGACGTCGGCGTCCGGATCGCCCTCCCGGCCGAGAATATCGTTGAGGACGCTGAGCTCGACCTGGCCGCGCATGCTGAGGTGAATGACGTAGCTGATGAGCGGCCGCAGCTCATTCTGCTCGTCGAGGAGGGCGAAGGACGGCATGGAGGTGCCTTCGATGCCCTGCTTCAGCGTGCGCAGCAGGTCCTCGCGGCGGGCCTTGCGCGACCCCGAGGTGAATCCCCCCGCGGACATCGTGGTGGACGTGAACTTGAACTGACCCTGGCGGTAGTCGCGCGGGTGCGGATTGACCCACGGGCCGGTCGGGCCGCGGCCGTCGCCGGTCAGGCCGTGGCAGTGCAGACAATGGCGGCGGTAGAGTTTCGACCCTTCGGCAAGGGTCGTCGTATCGAGCCCGAACGCGTCGGCGTCGTCCACGCCCACCTTCGGCGCCGCGGGCGTGCCGAAGCGGTCTTTGAGCACCGCACTGAGCTTCGGCGCCACGCCCTTCATCGTCGCGGTGATCGTCTCGATGCGCTTCTTCAGCGAGTCGCGCCGCGCCTCGAGCGCCTCCTGGGCGCTGTCCTTTTCCGGCTTGGAGGCGAGCCCCAGTTCATGCACTTCTTCGTCGCTGAGGTCGAACCGGCTCTTTGAAAGGTGCTCTTCCACCTTGGCGAGTTGGACCTTCTCCACGCCCGCCGTCGGGTCGATGAGCCTACCGCCCTTCTCGGGGATGGAGTCGATCCAGTGCGCGAGCTGACCGGGCGCGTCGAGGTAGGTGGGCTGGACCTTGGGCAGCTCGATGACGATCGGGTCGGTGCGGGGTGGGTAGTTCAGGTCCTTGGGGTAGCTGTCGCCGCAGCCGGGCAGGGTCAGCAGCCCGAGCAGCACGAGGGGGAAGGCCGCGCCGGCCCGGACCGCTGTTTTCTTGGTCAAACCAGCCATCACGCGTGAGGTCTCCTCGGGTTTCAATCCTCTCGGAGTTCAGGTGAACTTCGAGCGAACGGTTACAGCGGGCCCGGCGCGGCCCAACGACATTCCGGGCCGAGACGTTCCTCTTTGTAGTCTCGGCGTGGGCGGCGTCAAGAAAATTCGCTCCTCGTGCGGCGACGAGGTTCGCAGGGGTGCTGTCGGGGTAGCAACCGCCATGCCGGCCTCGCGGCGATCAGTACAATGCTTCAGCCGCTTGCGGTTTCGCATGACGTGCGATGCCGCAAGCGGCCTGTCGTGCCAACTCTGAGAAGCGATCGGTGTTCCGTTCTCGGTTGTGGGAATGGCCCATTGTGGGGGTGTGATGGTGTATCGTCTCGGGCGATTCTTGCAGTTGCTGGGCCTGCTCATCGCCCCGGCCGGCGCGGCGGGCAACCTCGCCGACCGGAATCGGGTCAGCGAAGGCACGATGCTGGCCATCCTCGCCGGCGGCATCGTTGTCTTCGGCCTCGGCTGGCTGCTCCAGCGCGGCGCCAAACCGCAGTAGTCCTCTCCCAGGCCGAGGCTGCCCGTGACCCGCGTCCCCCGTCTGTGCTGGCTGCTCCTGGCGATGCCGTTCGCTTACCTGGCCGTCGTCTTCTGGCTTCAGCCGCCGGACCACCTCGGCTACTATTCCGACCGGGCCCCGCGGCTCGGCCGACTGGTCTACGACGATTTCGACGTGGCCGCCTACGCCGTGCGCGGCCTAAACGCCCACGCCGGCCACACCCCCGGCCTCGACACCGAGCCGGCCGACAACCTCGACGAGGCCCTGGCCGACCCCGACTGGCCGGCCCACCAGCGCTACTACCTCGAATACCCCAGCGCCACCCTGCTGCTGTTCCGCCTCGGCTGGGACTGGCAGCCCGACCCCGACGCCCCGGCCGCGGTCTACGACGCCCGTTATCACCAGATCGTCAACCACCTCCCGCGCGACGACGAGGAACGCCGCCTCTGGACTCAGTTCCGCCGGGCGGGGCAGACCTACCTCGTCTTGATGGCCGTGTGCTGCGCCGCCCTGATGGCCGTGCTGCTCGCCGGCTACGAACGGGGCGGTGGGCTGGCCGGCGGCGCCTTCCTGCTGGCCCTCCCCGCCGCGCTCTACTTCGGGGTGAATCGCTTCGACGTGCTGCCGGCGCTGCTGACGGCGCTGAGCCTCGCCTGCCTGGGCCGCCGCCGGGTGGTCGCCTCGGCCGTCTTGCTGGCGGTCGCGGTGATGATCAAGGTTTACCCAGCGCTGCTGGCACCGCTCGTCGTCCGCTACCTGTGGTCCAACCGCCGGGCCGCCCTGTCCTGGGCCGCCGCCTTTGCCGCGACCGCCGCCGCCCTCGTGCTGCCGCCGTTGCTGTGGTGGGGCTGGGAGCCGGTGTGGGCGCCGTACCGCTATCAGCTGACGCGCGGGGCCTTCCCGCCGACGGTCTACGACTACATCCTCCCCGAATCGCTCGGCGAGAGCGACCGGCGCGGACAGGTCTTCCGCCTCGGCACGCTGGCGCTCACCTTGTTCTTGCTCCTCGTGCGCCGGCCGGCCGACCTGGCGAGTTTGCTGCGCCGCGGGGCGCTCATTCTGATCCTGTTTGTGACGCTGCCGGTCTTCTACTCGCCGCAGTGGGTCCTCTGGCTGGTGCCCCTGCTGGCTCCGCTCGCGCGCCGCCACTGGCCGGTCTTGGTGCTGGCGGTGGCGCTCGATCTGGTGACCTACCTGACCTTCCCGGTCGTCATGGAGATTCCCGGGAACGACCCGCGCTTCTTCCTGGGAGACCTGCGCGCGCCGCTGCAAGAAGTGCAGACGACCTTGCTCAGCGTCGTGGTCTACGTCCGCTTCGCCGCCCTGGGCTTGTTGGCCGTAGCGCTCGCGTGGGCCGAATGGCGGCACGGCCGGTGTAGCCGCGACCCGGAGGGGAGCGCGTAGGGCCACGCTCGCCCCCGGGTCGCGGCTCAACGGCTTGCGTCCACCGACGGTGTGGCCGATACTATCCCGAAGGTCTGGATTGACTGTACCCTCGTGGGTTTCCCATGCGACGACTCGTGTTCGTGGCCGGCATCGTCCTCGGGCTGGGGGCGGTGGCGGGCCTGATTTACGTGCTGACGCGGCCCGGCGACGACGGGACTTATTCGCCGCACATCGAAGGCCCCTCGAAGGAGGCCGAGATGGCGCTGTCCTCCTTCCGCCTGCCGTCGGGGATGGAGGCGCGCGTCTGGGCGGCCGAGCCGATGCTGGCGAACCCGGTGTCGTTTTGCTTCGACGAGAAGGGCCGCTGCTACGTCGCCGAAACCTTCCGCCTCCACCACGGCGTCACCGACAACCGCGACCACCCCGAGTGGGTGGACGACGACATGGCCTCGCGCAGCGTCGAGGACCGCGTCGCCCTGTACCGCAAGTACCGCGGCGACAAGTTCGGCGAGTACGAAACCGAGCACGACCGCGTCCGCTTGCTGGAGGACACCAAGGGGGCGGGCAAGGCCGACAAGGCGACCGTGTTCGCCGACGGCTTCAAGGACGCCTCGGTGGGCCTCGGCGCCGGGGTGCTGGCGCGGCGCGACAACGTCTACTACACCTGCATCCCGGACCTGTGGCTGCTCAAGGACACCAAGGGGAAGGGCAAGGCCGACGTGCGGCAATCGCTGGCCCACGGCTTCGGCGTCCACGTCTGCTTCTTCGGCCACGACCTGCACGGCTTGCGCATGGGGCCGGACGGCCGGCTGTACTTCTCGATCGGCGACCGCGGCTTCAACGTGACGACGAAGGAGGGGAAGCATCTCTTCAATCCCGACAGCGGCGCCGTGCTCCGCTGCGAGCCGGACGGGTCGAACCTGGAGGTCTTCGCCACCGGCCTGCGCAACCCGCAGGAGCTGGCCTTCGACGCCTACGGCAACCTGTTCACCGTGGACAATAACAGCGATAGCGGCGACCGGGCGCGTCTGGTGTACATTGTCGAGGGCGGCGACAGCGGCTGGCGCACCGGCTACCAGTACGGCAGCGACCTGGGCGACCGCGGCCCGTTCAACGCCGAGAAGGTCTGGAGCCTGGGCGACCCCGACCAGCCGGTCTTCGTCGTGCCGCCGCTGGCCCACTTCACGACGGGGCCGGCGGGGTTGTGCTACAACCCGGGGGCGACGGCGCTGCCGAGGCGCTACGCCGGCCACTTCTTCGTCTGCGATTTCCTGGGGGCGAGCAGTCGCAGCGGCGTCTGGTCGTTCGCGGTCAAGCCGAAAGGGGCGGCCTTCGAGATGACCGACAGCGAGGAGTTCATCAAGGGTATCCTCGCAACGGATTGCGATTTCGGCCCCGACGGCGGCTTCTACGTCAGCGACTGGGTCCACGGCTGGACGCTGACCGGCAAGGGGCGCATCTATCGCTTCGCCGACGCCGAGGCCGCCAAGGACCCGCTCCTGGCCGAGGTGAAGACACTCCTCGCGGACGGCTTTGACGGCAAATCCCCCGACGAGTTGGCCAAGCAGCTGGGGCACGCGGACATGCGCGTGCGCCAGGAGGCGCAGTTCGCACTGGCGGACAAGGGAGAAGAGGGAGTTGCGGCGTTTACGAAGGTGGCGAAGGAGAGTAAGGATCGGCTGGCACAGCTGCACGGCATCTGGGGGTTGGGGCAACTGGCTCGGGGTGGCACGGCGGGGGCCTCGGCGGCACTGGTGGCGCTCCTGAAGGATGCCCACGCGGACGTCCGGGCGCAGGCGGCGCGGTCGCTGGCCGACAGCCGCACGGCGACCGCCGGCCCCTTGCTGCCGCTGCTTCGGGACGGCGCGCCGCGCGTCCGCTTCTTCGCGGCGTTGGCCCTGGCCGGGACGAAACTGGACCGCGAGGGGTTGCAAGCGGTCGTGGCGATGCTCCGCGAAAACGCCGACGGCGACGCCTACCTGCGCCACGCCGGTGCCCTGGCACTGGCGGCCGTGGAGGACCGCGCGGCACTCCTCGGCGCGGCCAAGGACGAGTCGCCCGCCGTGCGCCTGGCCGTGGCCGTGGCGCTGCGGCGGCAGCACGCCCCGGAGGTGGCCGACCTCCTGACCGACGGCGACCCGCGCGTGGCGACCGAGGCGGCTCGCGCCATTCACGACGAACCGATCCCCGAGGGGCTGCCGAAGCTGGCCGCTTTGCTCGACAGGCCGAAGCAGCCGGAGTTGCTGCTGTGGCGCGCCCTCAGCGCGAACTACCGTCTCGGCAAGTCGGAAAATGCCGCGGCGCTGGCCGCGTTCGCCGTCCGGGCCGACGTGCCGGAGAAGCTGCGCGTCGAGGCGGTGACGATGCTCGGCGCCTGGGCCAAACCCGGCCGTCGCGACCGCGTCACCGGTCTGACGCAGGACCTCGGCCCGCGCGACGCCGCCCCGGCCGGCGACGCCCTGCGGGCGCGCCTTGATGCGCTGCTGGCCGGCCCCGATGAGCTGCTGACGGCGGCGGCGACCGCCGCGGGCGAACTCGGCATCAAGGAGGTCGCCCCGCAGATGCTCGACCTCGCCTCGAACACGAAGCGCGCGGTCGGGACCCGCGTGGCGGCGCTGCGGGCGCTGGCGTCCATCAACGACGAGTCGATGGGCAAGGCGACGCGCATGGCCCTCGACGACGCCGAGCCGCGCGTCCGCGCCGAGGGGCGGCGCCTGCTGGCGCGGGCCAACCCGGGCGAGGGCGTCACGGCCCTCGGCAAGGCGCTGGAGGACGGCGAACTGATCGAGAAGCAGTCGGCGCTGGCCGTGCTGGGCGAGACGAAGGGTGCGGAGGCCGACGCCCTGCTCGGCAAGTCGCTGGACCGACTGCTGGCGAATGACTACCCCGCGAACTTGCGGCTCGACCTGCTGGAGGCGGCGGCCACGCGCGAGTCGCGGCCGGTGAAGGATAAGCTGAAGCGCTTTGAGGAAAGTCGGACGAAGGACGACCCGCTGGCCGAGTACCGCGAGGCGCTGGCCGGCGGCGACGCGGAGGCGGGGCGGCGCGTTTTCTTCACCAAGACGGAGGCGTCGTGTCTGCGCTGCCACAAGGTCAAGGGCGAGGGCGGCGGCGACGTGGGGCCGGACCTCGCCGGCATCGGCGGCAAGCAGACGCGCGAGTACCTGCTCGAATCGATCGTGGACCCCAACAAGCAGATCGCCCAGGGGTACGAATCGGTGCTGCTGACACTGACGAACGGCACGGTGGTCAACGGCGTGGTCAAGGGCGAGGACAAGAACGAAGTGAAGCTGCTGACCGCGGACGGAAAACTCGTCCCGATCCCCAGGGCGAAGATCGACGAACGGACGCGCGGCAAGTCGGCGATGCCGGACGACGTGGTGAGGCACCTGACGAAACGGGAGCTGCGCGACGTGGTGGAATACCTCGTCAGCCTCAAGTGATCGCCGATGGTCGGCGGGGCAGTCGTGCCGCGCGAAGGATGGCTCTTACCCAGCACCCGCCGACCCGCCCACATTCCGCTGGCCGATGGCGATGCCTGTCTCACTCTTCCGCTTGAGGGGCGGGCTGGAGATTGTCGCGACGACGATCTGCGCGATGGGGTCCCCCTCCGCCAGACACAAATCGAACGGCCCGAGGTTGGCAATCTCAAGGGTAATTTGTCCCCACCCACCAACCGGCGTGAATTGTGGGAGCTGTCATGTGGACCAGAAGGCCGGCCCGCGCCGCCGAACTCTTGCCGTTGACGAAGCAGATGAGGCGGGGATCGACCTCCGGGGTTCCGACGGCTTCTCGCGTCTGCCACAGGAAAAACCCGTGGGGCCGGAGGATGACACAGTCTCCGTGCCGGTAAACCAGGTTCCCGGGCGTGGGATCAGTCGGCAGGTCGCAGTAGAATTCACGCGAGAAGGCCCGAACCTTGTAACGGCCCGGGCGCAGCCAGGGGTCGTTCCCCGCTTCCGCCTGCCTGGCGCTGAAGGCGGCAACGTTCCAGATCTTCGCCTCCCCCACTCTGTCAAGATGCAGGTCGATGGACGTGGTGTCGTATTCCTCCGGCGGCGGGTCTACGATGAGCTGACGCGTTGCTACGGCGAATTGGAGGTCACGATCCGACAGGAACATGGGGCTTTGGCTCCGGGGGTCTAATCTCCGTGGGGCGGTCCTTCACTCTCGCGGCATCGACGGCAATCACCTCGCCGTCGGGCACCTCAACAATGACCTGGCCGTCCTCCGTCTGATCGACAACCTTGGCGGCAACGAGACCGGCCGTCTCGGTCGCGGGTTCCGTTACGCCGACCAGCTTCCCGTTGACCCAGCAGAATTGCCGAGGGGCAAGACTGCGATACTTGCTGCCGTCGGCCAGTTCGACCTCGAAGATTCGTTCCCCGGAGAAAGCCCCGGGAGCCAATTGGCAATCGAGGGCGACCAGTCGGCGATCGAATATCGACATGGTTCTGGCTCTCCTGTAGCAATGCGTCTGGCCCTTTCGCGGTGATCTCCCCAGCCATACTACACCAGTGTATAGCGTGTCGGCAGGAGATTACCAGCCGGGTTGCTCATCGCCACCAACGCCACTTAGCCATCCGCCGAAGGGAGGAGGGATGCATGGATCCTAACGGTTAGGAGGGATCGTCCCGTGCCGGTGAATGTCAGGCCGCTTACGACGTCCTCTTCGCTGCGAGCGTCAACTGCTGTCAATACCCCCGCGCCGCCCCTTCGCGGCGCGGGTCGGCGCCGCCTTCCAGGGTGCCATCCGGCCTCACCCGAATTCCCTGCGCCCCGCCCCACGCCTCGTACCACGCCTGCTGCTGTTGCAGTTTCCAGCCGCGCCGACCAAGCGCCTCTTCCAGTCCCTTCCGTTTCGGATACAGCACCTCCAGAGACAGCGGGCCATTCTGGGCGTTGACGCGCGGCGCGTTGATCGCCTCCTGCACGTCCATGCCGTGGTCGATCACGTTGACCAGCACCTGCGCCACCACGCCGATGATGCGCGAGCCGCCCGGCGAGCCGGTCGTCAGCCACGGCTTGCCGTCGCGGAAGACGATCACCGGCGTCATGCTGCTGCGCGGCCGCTTGCCGCCGACCGTCTTCTCGTCGCCCAGCGCCGTGCGGCGCCGGCGGCGCTCCGCGTCCAGGGCGTTCGGGCCAGTCGTGCGCTCCAGGTCGAAGTCGGTCAGTTCGTTGTTGAGCAGGAAGCCGCGACCGTGTACGACGACGGCGCTGCCCATGCCGTGTTCGATCGTCGTCGTACAGGAAACCACGTTGCGCTGGGCGTCGATGATCGAGAAGTGCGTCGTGTGCTCCCCCTCCTCGCGCGGCGAGCCGTCCGACCGTGCCGCGGGCTTGCCGCCCGGCTCGGCCCTCTCGCCGGGGCGCAAGCCGCGCGCCGCCTCGCGGCGGGCCTTGACGTGCTTCGGCTCCAGCAGCGCCCGCATATCGAGGTCGGGGCACCAATCTTGATCGCCGAGGTAGGCGTTGCGGTCCGCGAAGGCGACGGCCCCGGCGCGGGCCAGCAGGTCGATCTCCGCCACGCTCCCCGGCTTCAGCTTCTTGACGCCTTCCTTTTCCAGGGCGCCGAGCATCAGGCCGAGCGTCAGGCCGCCCGAGCCCGGCGGCGGGGCGCTGACGATCTCGTGACCGCGGTAGCCGAAGCGCAGCGGCTCGCGCAAGACGGCCCGGTAGCCCTTCAAATCGTCAAGCGATAGCTTACCGGACTGGAAGGGCGCCTCGCGCACCGCCTTGACAACGTCGGTCGCGATCTCGCCTTCGTAGAAGACCTTCGGCCCCTGCTCGGCCAGCAGGCGCAGGGTGCGCGCCAGGTCGGGGTTCTTGCGGACCTCGCCGACCTCCGGCACGGAGCCGTCGTCGCGCAGGAACAGCTTCTTCGACGCGGGGAAGCGCAGGAAACGCTTCTGATGGACGGCGATGGCCACCCGCAAGCGCGGCGTGACGCCGGTCCCTTCCTCCGCGAGGCGGATGGCCGGCTCCAGTACGCGGGCCATCGGCAGCTTGCCCCAGCGGCCGTGCGCCAGCCACATCGCGGCCGCCGTCCCAGGCACGCCCACCGGCAGGCCGCCCGTCAGCGGCTCGGCGACGAGCCGGCCCCTGGCGTTGAAAAAGTCTCCGCGCCGCGCCTCGGCCGGGGTCTCCTCGCGGCCGTCGATGCAGTACGTCTCGCCCCGTTTGGCGTCGTGGTAAACGATGAAGCAGCCGCCGCCGAGGCCCGACGACTGCGGCTCGACCACGTTCAGCGCCATCTGCACGGCCACCAGGGCGTCGATGGCGTTGCCGCCGTCCTTGAGGACCTCCAAGCCGACGCGCGACGCCAGCGGGTGAGCGGTAGCGACCATCGCCTTCGGCGCCAGCGTCGCCTCGGGCAGGTAGCGCGGCACATCGACCGGCTCGGGGTAGTTGCCGCCGTCGGCCGGCGGCTGCGGCATCTGTCCGAAGGCGGGCACCATGAGAGGAAATAACCCGAACAAGGTGAGAATAAAGGCGCTACGCACAGGCGATCGGCTCGGAAACGGGCTCATGATTGTCCCCTGGTTTGGCGGGCGCGAACGCTAAGCCGCAAGCGGCGGCGCGGTCGTCAGCGGCGCAGCAACACCCACAGCAGCAACAGGACCACCAGGCCGAGTACCATGCCGGCGGCGACCGGGATGGCGTACAGCAGCCACGGGGCGATACCGGCCGGCCGGGACTCATCGCGGGCCCGGTGCTTCCCCGGGTCGGGCAGCCCCACGCGCGACGGGCGCTTCGGCCTGGGTCGCGACGTCACCGGGATGCCGACCGGGATGGCTTCGGGGATCGATTCCTCCTTCGGGGGCGCGTCCGCGAGTGCCTCGTCCTTCGGCGGCTCCTCCCGCGGGGACGCTTCCTCGTCGGCCGGCAGCACCTCGGCGATGATCTGTTCGGCGGACGGCTCCTTCGCCTCCAGCAGGGCCACGGCCTGCTCGTAGCCGACGTCCTCGGGTCGGTCGAGCGGCAGGCCGGACCCCTTGTCGGCCCATGTCAGCAGCTCGTGCCGCGCCGCCGCCGCCGACGGCAGCCGATTTTCCGGGTCCTTGACCATCATCCAGCGCACCAGGCCGATGAACGCCGGGGGCACGTTGGCGTTGAGCTGCGGGATCGGCGTCGGCTCCTCGCCGCGGTGCCGCATGATCTTGTCCTTCGACGTGCCCCCCGGGAACGGCTGCCGACCCGTCACGGTGAAGTAGATCGTACAGCCCAGCGAGTAGACGTCACAGCGGGGGTCCACCTTGGACGGGTCGGTCGTCTGCTCCGGGGCGATGTAGTCCATCGTGCCGACCACGTAGCCCTCGCCGCCGATGACCTCGCGCTCGCCCTGCAGCTCGCCCTCCATGAGCGCCAGCCCTAAGTCGAGCACCTTGGCGTGGTCGTTGGGGGTGATGATGATGTTGGACGGCTTGAGGTCGCGGTGGATCAGCCCCTGGTTGTGGGCGTGGTCCAGTGCCAGGCAGACCTCGGCGAACAGGCGGGCGGCGCGCGGCACCGGCAGCGGCCCCTCGTCGTGGATGAGGCGGTAGAGGCTGCGGCCGGGGATGTACTCCATCGCGATGTAGTAGACGCCGTGCCAGACGCCGACCTCGTAGGTCCAGGCCAGGTGCGGGTGCGAGACACGCTGGCACATCTCCATCTCGCGGCGGAAGCGGGCCAGGAGGCGCTCCTCCTCGCGAGCCTTCTTGGGCGGCAGCACCTTGAGGGCGACCATCTGGCCGCTGCGCGTGTCGCGGGCCAGGTAGACCGTCCCCATGCCGCCCTTGGCGATCGGCGCCAGGACGTGAAACGGGCCGAGGGCGAGGCCGAGCGAGGCGCCGGCGAGCAGCTTGCGCGCCTGGAAGAGTGTGAGTCGGCCCGCCTTGACGAGGTGATCGGCCACGGCGTCGGCGTCGTTGCGGCGCTCCAGGGGCAGGGTGCGCAGCAGCGTTTGCAGCGCTTCGCGGTCGAGGAGCCCGCTGCGGAGCACGGTCTTGAGGAAGCCCTCGACCGTGGGTGGCGTCGCGCTCGTCGGCGGCGGAGTCTTCGGCATGGCGAGCGGCTCAGATGGGGAAACGTCCCGCGAAGTGATGAATTGTAGGAGATGTTGGGGAGAGCGTCCAGACGGCGCCCGCGGCGCGTCGGCCGGTTGACCTTCCCTCGATGCCCGTCGGCGGAGAGAATCCCAACAGAACATCACCCGCGGCCCCGACCGGACCGATCGCCGGACTCAGGAGGAATCACATGCCCGCGCCATTTCCCGGGATGGACCCGTTTCTGGAACACCCCCGCTTCTTTCCCGGCGTCCACGACCGGTTCATCGCCTACCTAAGCGAGGCACTGCAGGCCGCCCTGCCCGCGCCGTATTTCGCGGAGATCAACGAGCGACTCTGGGTCGATACAGTCGAGCGGCCCATCGGACCGGACGTGGACGTTCTCCGCGGCGATCAGCCCTCGTCCCCCGAGGGGTCCGGCGGCGTTGCCGTGGCGACCGCCGTGACCGCCCAACCGGTGGTGATCACCGTTCCGGTCGAGGAGCGCCGGGAAACGTACCTCGAGATCCGCTCGCCGTCCCCCGACGGCGAGCGCGTCGTCACTACCGTCGAGGTGCTCAGCCTGACGAACAAAACGCCGGGGCCGCGCGGGCGCACCCTTTACCTCCAGAAACAGCAAGAAGTCCTCGACAGCGACATCCACCTGGTCGAGATCGACCTGCTGCGCGGCGGGGTTCACACGACAGCCGTCCCCCTCGACCGCCTGCGGCAGAAGGCGCCGCCGTTCGATTACCACGTCTGCGTCCACCCCTTCGAGCGGCTCGGCGAGTTCCACGCCTACACCTTCATGCTGCAAGAGCCGCTGCCCACGGTCGCCGTGCCGCTGTTGCCGGGCGACGCTGCGGTGAGGATCAACCTCCAGGCCGTGTTCGATCGCTGCTACGACACCGGACCCTATCGCCGCCGGGTGTGCTACGAACCGAGTCGGGTCGTTCCTCCGCTGCGGCCCGAACAGGCGGAATGGGTGCGGCGCGTGCTGCGCGAAAAGGGGCTGTTATCGGAGGGATCCGTTTGAAGGAACCCGCGTCACGAGGGCGGCAGGGAATGTATTCTCGTGGGCTGCAGGCATGACAGAGCGATTGTAGGACTTCCTGCAGAATGTTCGCCAAGAAGCTCAAGATGTGCTACGGCCGCAGCGGAGCAGCAGGAGAGTCGTTCCGATGAACTGGTTGTTCGAGCCGTTTCCCGTATGGCCCTTGCGCAGCCGGCTGCCCGAGTACCCCGTCGTGGTGGAACACGACGACACCGGGCCCTGGACCGTCAGGACTGACAGCAGGGCGCTTCTTGCGTACCGCGGTCGAGTTCCTCCGTTCCCTCCTGCCCGCCGGGACGCAGCGAGCTTTTTCGTCCCGTACCTGCGAGCATTGCCGTCAGGCGGTCAACTTGTCGGGTATCAACGACTCCTCTGTTGGCTTGGGCCGCCGCGCCGGCCGGAGTTGTGTCCTGATTGCGCGAGCAGCGGACGCGAATGCGATGCGTGCGGCGGCTATGGCATGTTAACCTTTCCACGTCCGGGACGGATCGCCGGGCTCGCCATCGACCGAAATCACCTGGGACGAGTCATGTGCGGCCTGGAGGCGATAGAGGTATCAGTCCTGGGCACCACCCTTCTGAAAGCCGAGATGCTCTTCGTAGAAAGCGCACACTGGCGTGTCGTGGCGATGCCGACGAATGTGCCGTCTTCTGACTTGCTCGACGTATTTGATGCCATTTCCTAGCCCTCGCTGACTCCCTGATCCATTTGGCCCCTTGGCCCCTGTTTGTCAAGTCGGTACACTGCATCCCTCACGAGCGCTCGCGCTCATCCCCGGAGGAGGCCGTCGCGTGCAGTACTTCTTCTTCCACCTGATGCCCTGGCCGCACCTGCCCGCCGACTTCGACCAGAAATACGATTCCGCCTGGATCTGGCTGCCCAACTCCCTCTACGACCCGGTCAAGGGGCACGACCTGTATCGGGAGTACATCGACACCCTCGCCTCCGTCGAAGACCTCGGCTTCGACGGCGTCTGCGTCAACGAGCACCACCAGAACGCTTACGGCCTCATGCCGTCGCCGAACCTGATCGCCTCGGCCCTGATCCAGCGCACCCGCCATTGCAAGATCGCCGTTATCGGCAACGCCCTGCCGATGTACAACCCGCCGACCCGGGTGGCCGAGGAATACGCCATGCTCGACGTGATGTCGGGCGGCCGTCTCATCGCCGGCATGGTCCTCGGCGGCGGGCCGGAGTACTACTCGTACCAGATGAACCCCACCCACGCCCGCGAGCGCTTCCGCGAGGCGCTCGACCTGGTCGTCAAGGCGTGGACGACGCCGGGGCCGTTCACCTGGCACTCGAAGCACTACTTCCTGCGCTACGTCAACCCCTGGCCGAGGCCGTTGCAGCAGCCGCACCCGCCCATCTGGATCCCCGGGGCCGGCAGCCTCGAAACGGTCGAGTTCGTCGCCCAGCGCCGCTACGCCTACATGGGGCTGCCGTTCTTCCACATCGACGTCTCGCGGCGCATGTACGACGGCTTCCGCGAGGCGTGCCGGAAGGCCGGCTACACCGCGAAGCCCGAGCAGATGGGCTGGGGCATCACCACCTACGTCGCCGAAACCGACCGGCAGGCGCGCGAGGAGTTCGAGCCGCACTTCTGGTACTTCGCCCGGAATCTCCTCAAGGGCATCACCATGGCGCCGCCCGGCTACATGACGCCGCGCTCGGCGGCCGCGGCCTTCAAGAACCGAGGCAAGTTCCTCTACGGCGGCGACAAGACCTGGAAGGACGTCGAGGAGGGCGTCTACGCCATCGTCGGCAGCCCGCAGACGGTGATTCAAAAGATCAACCACTACCGCAAGGAGCTGGGCGTCGGCGTGTGCCTGACCGGGTCCGGGATCGGCTCGATGCCGCACCACCTGGCGCGCAAGGGCTTGCAGATGTTTTCCCGAGAGGTTTTGCCGCACGTCAGGGACGAGGCGCCGACCGTTTAGCGGCGGGTCGCAGACCCGCGCGGGTCTGCGACCCGCCGCTAAACGAGAAAGGAGCAGGACGATGTTTGAAACGCTCAAGAAGCTGAAGTACGGCGCCCGGGTGCTGCTCTCGCGCAGCGGCGGCCAGCCCGAGACAATCACCGTCAACGGCCGGCCGACGGTCCTGATGCACGCCGGCGAAGGCCCGCCCTTCGTCTACCTGCACAGCAGCCTCGGTGAGTCGTTGATGTGGCTGCCGTTCTACCAGGCCTGGGCGAAGCAGTTCCGCGTCCTGGTGCCGACGCACCCCGGCTTCGGCAAGAGCGGCGGCTTCGAGCAGATCGATACCATCGAGGACGTCGCCTTCCACTACGTCGAACTGTTCGACGCCCTGGGGCTCGACGAGGTGATCCTCGGCGGCGTCAGCCTCGGCGGTTGGATCGCGGCCGAGTTCGCCGTGCGCTGGCCGGAGCGCGTCAAGAAGCTGTTCTTGTGCAACGCCCCCGGCCTGTGGACCGACGACGCGGCCCTGGGCGACCTGTTCCGCGTCATGTACGACCGCCGGGCGCTGCGGCGCATGCTCTTCCACGATCCGGACGGCCACATGGCTCGCCTCGTCATCCAGGACGAGCCCGACGAGGAAAAGCTCCTCGCCGCGTACCAGAACATGACCGCCCTGGCGCGCCTGGTCTGGGACCGGCCCTACGACCCGAAGCTCGCTGGCCGGCTGCACCGCGTCCAGTGCCCGACGCTGCTGCTCTGGGGGGCGCACGATCAACTGGTGCCGCCGGCCTTCGGCGAGGCGTACCACAAGCACCTGCCGCACGCGCAAATGAAGCTGATCGCCGACTGCGGCCACCTGCCGATGTTCGAGAAGGAGCAAGAGTTCGTCGAAACCATCGCGAACTTCTGCAAGGAGTGACCGATTCCGGGCCCGGCGTCGGCGATCACAGGACTTGCCGACAGCGAAGAGCTGCGCCGCGGTCAACCACGAGCCGAAGGGTGAACCCAGTGACTTCCTTCGCCAACCAGGTCGTCCTCATCACCGGCGCCGGCAGCGGCATCGGCCGGCAGATGGCCCTGACCCTCGCCGGGGAAGGGGCCGCCGTCGCCGCGCTCGACCTCAAGCCGGACGGATTGGCCGGCCTGGCCGCGGAGTTGGGGGGGCGGCGGGTCGCGACCGCGGTCGCCGACGTGACCGACCGCAATTCGCTCTATCCCGCCGTCCGCGAGTTGGAGGGGCGGTTGGGGCCCACCGACCTGCTCATCGCCAACGCCGGCATCGGCGCCGCCACGGGGGCCGACCCGTACAACGCCGAGGGGATCGAGGCCCAGGTCCGCGTCAACCTCATCGGGGTCTCCAACAGCGTCGGCGCCGTGCTGCCGGGCATGGTCGAACGCCGGCGCGGCCACCTGGTCGCCATCTCCAGCCTGGCCTCCTACCGCGGCCTGCCGAAGATGGCCGGCTACTGTGCCAGCAAGGCCGGCGTTTGCGCCCTGATGGAGTCGCTGCGCGTCGAACTGCGGCGGCGCGGCATCGCGGTGACGATCATCTGTCCCGGCTGGATCCGCACGCCGTTGACCGAGGACATCGACGTACCGCACCCGTTCCTCATGGACCCGGTCGAGGCCGTCGGCCGCATCCTCGGCGCGGTGCGGCGGCGCAAGGCATTCTTCGCCTTCCCGGGGCCGTCGGTCCGGCGGATGCGGTTGCTGCGCTGGCTGCCGGCCAGGGCGAGCGACTGGCTGGTGCGGCGGATGATGGCCGCCTTCGCCGGCAAAGAGGGCAAGGCAAAGTGATGCGGCCCGCGGTAGAATGGGGCGGGCAAGACCCCGTGCCGAGCGGAGCCGAGTTATGGAGTCGCTGATTCGCTTCACCGCCCCGCCGAGCCCGTGCGGCTACCTGCACGACCGGAACTGGGCCCTGGAGTACGAGCACGTCACCTCCGCCACCCCCGCCGACTACATGCGGCGCATGGCCGAGGGCTGGCGCCGCTTTGGCTACACCTTCTTCCGCCCGCAGTGTCCGGCCTGCACCGCCTGCCACTCGCTGCGCGTGCTCGCCGAGCGCTTCCGCCCCGACCGCAGCCAGCGCCGCGCCCGCAAGGTCAACGACAACGAGGTCGAGCTGCGCGTCGGCCTGCCGCGCGTCACCCGCAGCCGCCTGGCCCTGTACGACCGCTACCACGCCTTCCAGACCGACCTCAAGGGCTGGCCGCAGCACCCCGCCAAGGATCCCGAGAGCTACCGCGACTCGTTCGTCCACAACCCCTTCCCCGTGCAGGAGTGGTGCTATTACCTCGGCCAGGAACTCGTCGGCGTCGGCTACGTCGATGTCCTGCCGAAAGGGATGTCGGCGATCTACTTCTTCTACGATCCGGACCAGCGGCATCGGTCGCTGGGGACGTGGAACGTACTGCGCGTCATCGAGGAGGCGGCGCGGCGCGGGCTGCCGCACGTCTACCTCGGCTACCACGTGGCCGGCTGTGGCTCGTTGGAGTATAAAGCTCGCTTCGTCCCCAACGAGACCCTCGGCCCCGACGGCGTCTGGCGGCCGTTTCGCACCTGACCGCCGCTTGCGGTTTCGCAACCCATGACCACCATCCTCGACCGCATCGTCGTCAGCAAGCGCCGCGAGATCGATGCGGCCCGGGCTCGCGTTCCCGAAGCCGAGTTGCGCCGCCGCCTGGCGTCCGCCCCGCCGCCGCGCGACTTCCGCGCCGCCCTCGACGTTCCCGGCGAGGTCCGCTTCATCGCCGAGGTCAAGCGCGCCTCGCCGTCCGCGGGGCTGATCCGTGCCGACTTCGACCCCGTGGTGATCGCCCGCACCTACGCCGCGCACGGCGCCGCCTGTCTGAGCGTCCTGACCGACGGGCCCTTCTTCCAGGGCCACCTCTCGCACCTGGAGCAGGTCCGTGCCGTCGTCGCCCCCCCCGTGCTGCGCAAGGACTTCATCCTCGACCCCTACCAGCTCCTCGAGGCGCGCGCCGCCGGCGCCGACGCCGTCCTGCTCATCGCCGAGATTCTCGATGGGGAATCGCTGCCGGCCCTGTTCCGCCAGGCCCACGACCTGGGCCTGCAGTGCCTGGTGGAACTGTACGACGCGGAGAACCTGCCGCGCGTCCTCGACGCCGGGGCCCGACTCGTCGGCGTCAACAACCGCGACCTGCGCACCTTCGTGACGCGACTGGAGCACACCCTGGAGTTGGCCGGGCGATTGCCGCCCGGCTGCTGCCTGGTGAGCGAGAGCGGCATCCGCAGCCGCGACGACGTGCTTCGCCTCCAGGCCGCCGGCGTCCGCGCCGTCCTCGTCGGCGAAACGCTCATGCGCGCCCCCGACATCGGCGCCAAGCTCGACGAACTACGAGGCGCCGTCGGCCGGTAAGGACGTGCTTATCGACTCCTCGGCCGACGACGGTCCGGCCTCGCCGTTCTTCTCGACCGTGCTCGCCGGCACGACGTCGAAGGCGGCGGTAGCGGGCTCGGCGTCTCCCCAGTTCGTCGCCACCTTCTCCCCGTGCCGCAACCACTGCCAGCCGGACCAGGCCCACACCCCCCCAAGTGTGAACGTGTCCCACGGGGTGCCCCAGTGGCTCCCCCAGTTCAGCAGCGGGAAGACGTAGTGGATCAGCAGCAGCAGCAGCCAGGCCGTCGGGGCCATGCGATTGAGCGTCCAGACGGCCCGCGGCCCGAGTTCGAGCGGCACCGGCGGCGGCAGCGCCTCGGGGACGGCCGGCTGGTGGTAGGCCACGACCGTGCGCCCGGCGACGTCGTTGCGCAGCGGGCCCAGCACCACGAGCAGCGGCGACAGGTAGCGTCGCGGCTCGGTGAACAGTAGGAACAGGCCGAGCGCGCCGAGCAGCGCGTCGTAGTACATGAAGTGAAAGCAGCACATCCAGGCGCCGAGGAACAGGAAGGCGGCCGGCGGGCCGTCCGGCGCTGCCGACTGCTTCCGCCGCAACACCGCCAGTCGAATCGTACACTCCAGCACGAAGAGGAGCAGGGCCCAGCCGATGAGGAGGTTCGCCAACCAGACGGGCACCTCATACGTCTTCGTCCCCACTTGCCAGGTCCAAAGCGTCCTGTCCAGGCGCTCCCCGTATGGCTTGTCGAAGTCGATCAGCCAGTGGCGCGGCACGCTGAGGAGGTCGCGGCTGAGGAAGATCCAATTTCTCTCTTGGTCATAGGTTTCCGCGGCCTCTTTGCCGATGGCCAGCCAGTCGAACCAGCTGTGGACGCCGACGAACGGCAGCGTCAGCAGGCCCAGGGCGGCCCCGCCGGCGACCATGGCCAGGCACATCCGCCAGCGCCGCGACAGCAACGGCACCAGAAAAAAGGCCAGCGCCCAGACCGGCTTGAAGGCCAGCAGCGCCCACACCAGGCCGCCCAGGACCGGCCGCCCGCGCCCCGCCAGCGCCCAGCCCCAGACGACGATCGCCAGCGTCAGCGCGGCGTTCTGACCGAGGTTGATCGAGCCGGCGAACCCGGGGAAGAGCATAATGCCCATGGCGACGACCGGGCACCAGACGCGGCCGCGCGCCAGGTAGCAGGCGCCGGCGGCGGCGAGGAAGACGAGGAACAGGTTGAAGACCTGCTGGACCCGGTAGGCGAGGTGCGGCCCCATCAGGCCCAGCGGCGCGTTGTAGAAGGCGCTGACCGGCGGGTAGAGCGGACCGCCGACGGGGTGGACCGCTTCGCGCAGATGCGGCTCCGTCCACTCCTCCTGGTTAGCCTCGACGATGAGTGCCGCCTGCCACGGGTCGGCGGCGGCAAGCGGCGTCATGACGGAGCCGAACGTCCTTTTCCAGCCCTCGTCGTTGCCCATCGTCCAGTACATCAGGTTCTCGACGTCGCCGCGGTCCTCCGCCTCGTCGGGCTTGCGGTTGGTCCGCTCCCAGTCGATCTTGAAAAAGACCTCCCGGAGGACCTCGCGATGAACGTGGCGGTTGTACAACTCGCGGCCGTTGCCGGTGACGAGCATGCGGCCCATGAGGTACTGCCCGCCGAAGTCGATGGTGGCGTGGCCGCTGTTGCCGTCCCGACGGCTGCGTTTGGTAACGTAACCGGTGCCGTCCTTCTCCGAGAAGGTGCTGTCGAAGCTGTGCCAGGCGTAGTCGAGGGCGATGGCCGACGCGCCGGCGGCGACGATCCAGGCGAGCAGGTAGTACGGCAGCCAGTGCCGTAGCACCTTCAGGAGCAGTTCTTCGATACGATTCATCGTCGTTCCGTGGCGGCGGACGCGCCGGGCCGACGTGCTCTAATCGAAGCCGCAAGCTGCCAGCTTGCGGGCTGGGGAGAAGCCCGCAAGCTGGCAGCTTGCGGCTACGGCACAGGGCCCGTAGCGTTGCGATGATTCTAGCAGCTTGTCGCCGGAGTGGACTGGTGAAGCGCCCGCCCCCGTTGGTGTGCCAGGTCGAGCAATCGCTGCGGCGCCTCGGCGTCAGCGGCGGCCTCGTCGTCGCCGTCTCTGGCGGCCCGGACAGCGTCGCCCTGTTGCGGGCGGCGCGAGAGGTTCGTGGCGCCGGATTGCTGATCGCCGCACACCTCAACCATCAGCTCCGCGGCCCGGAGAGCGACGCCGACGAGGCATTCGTCCGTGATCTGTGCGCCGGCCTGTCCCTGGACTGCCGCTACGAGCGCCTCGACGTGCGCGGCGTCGCCGGCGCCGAGGGGGCGAACCTGGAAGGCACGGCGCGGCGGCTGCGCTACGACTGGCTGGCGCGCGTGGCCGGCGAGGCGGGCGCGGGCTGGGTGGCGACGGGACACACTGCCAACGACCAGGCCGAGACAGTCCTGCACCGTTTGCTGCGCGGCGCCGGGTTGAAAGGGCTGCGCGGCATCGCGGCGCGGCGCGGCCTCGCGGCTGGCGTGGCCGTGGTGCGGCCGCTGCTGAAGGCGACCCGTGCCGAGGTGATGGCCTACCTGAACGAGGTCGGCCAGCCGTACCGGCAGGACCGCACGAACCTCGACCCGAGGTTCACGCGCAACCGCATCCGCCATCAATTGCTCCCCCGGCTTGCGGCGGAGTACAACCCGAAGATCGTCGCCGCCCTGACTCACCTGGCCGAACAGGCGGAGGAAGGTTACGCGGCCGAGGAGGAGCAAGCGCGCGCCCTGCTCGCCGCGGCGGAACTGCCGCCGGCGGGGACGTTGCTGGTGTTCGACAGGGCGCGGCTGGCGGCGGCGCCACGAACCCGGGTGCGCGAGCTGTTTCGGCTGGCGTGGGAGCGCGAGGGCTGGCCGATGGGTCAAATGGGTTTTGACGCCTGGGAACGAGTGGCGGCGGTGGCCCAGGGTGAGGCGGCGGCGGCCGACCTCCCTGGCGGAATCCGCATCCGCTACCGGGGCGCGGTGATCCAGGTCGGCGCCGCCCCGTGACGTACACCTCGCCCCGGGTCGCGACGATCCGCGAACGGATGGAGGCCCTCATCCACCAGTTGCCGCGTGGCGTCTCCCTTGAGGAGGTTGACGATCTTCTCCACGTCATATACTCACGCCATTCGATTGCCGGTTGTTTAGCGGCCGCCCTCGGGGCGGCGCTCCCAGCGCGCCGCCCCGAGGGCGGCCGCTAAACGTCGGTTTTGCAACGGCGATGGGATAGCTGTGACGAGCGACGACAAGGTGGACGTGCTCCGGCAGGATCGAGCGCCCCCAGAGGACGACCCCGGAGCGTTGCAAGGAGTTGGCACGGCCTGATGCACCGCAGGGAGCCCGACGCCTCGAACGCCGCCTACTGGTTCCGCCGCGGCGGCGGCTGGCGACAGAAACATCCCTCATTAGACGTTATCGGGAATCAGGTTTTTCGGTCGTTTTCTCCGCAGTTTTCGGGCAGCAATCCTTATTCCCGATAATGTCTACTGTAGCAACAGCGGTGAGGGAAACCGACCCCTGCCGAGCGGCTGGGCCTCGCCCCGGCGACTTCGACGGCGCCGTTCGTCGCCACGCTCCTGGACGTCACCGGACTGGTCATCTACTTCAGCATGGTCAACGTGATCCTGCACGGGAGCTTGCTGTAACCCGGCACGGCTCCCGCCCTGGCACCTTCCTACCGACCCGCAACGGAGGCCCGCCGATGGACGACAAGACCGCGACCCTGTCCCAGGAGCCAACGCTAAAGCGGCGGCTGGAACGTTTGGGCCTCACGGGCACGGACAGCGGCGACTGGACCGATCGCTACCTGCTGTCCGACCACGTCGTGGACCCGTCGCTGGCCCGGCCGCGCCAGCGCTTCGAGGCGACGGCCAAGCTGATCCGCGACCTGCTGGCCCACCGCTGGGTCAAGACCCGGCAGACGCGCGAGCGCGCGAACCCCAAGCGGGTCTACTACCTGTCGATGGAGTTCCTCATCGGCCGCTCACTGGCCAACAACGCCATCAACCTCCTGGCCGAGCCGCTGGTCCGGGACGCCTTCCAGCGCGCGGGCCTGGATTTTCGCCACGTCGCCGAGTTGGAGCCGGACGCCGGCCTGGGCAACGGCGGGCTGGGGCGCCTGGCCGCCTGCTTCATCGACTCGATGGCCACCCTGCAGCTCGCCGCGGTGGGCTACGGCCTGCGCTACGAGTACGGCATCTTCAAGCAGTCGCTGCACGACGGCTTCCAGGCGGAGCAGCCCGACCACTGGCTGCGCTGCCCCGACCCCTGGGAGGTCGCGCGGCCCAGCAAGCGAGTCCACGTCCCGCTGGGCGCCACGCTGCGGATGCACGGAGGGGGGATCGAGATCATCCCTAACCGGCCGAGCACGCTGCTGGGCATCGCCTACGACCGGCCGGTGGTCGGCTACGGCGGCCAGTGCGTCAACACGCTGCGGCTGTGGGCGGCGGCGGCGCCCGAGGCCTTCCACCTCGCCGACTTCTCCCACGGCGACTTCGTCGGCGCCGTCCTCGACAACATCGCCGCCGAGTCGCTGACGCGCGTCCTCTACCCCGACGACTCGACCGAGGCCGGCAAGACGCTACGCTTCTTGCAGGAGTATTTCCTTGTCTGCTGCTCGCTCAGCGACATCGTCGGCCGCTTCCGCAAGAGCGGCAACCCGGACTGGAACGACCTGCCCGACAAGGTGGCCATCCAGCTCAACGACACGCACCCCGCCCTGGCCGTCGCCGAGCTGATGCGCATCCTGCTCGACCAGGCCTTCCTCGACTGGGACCATGCCTGGGACCTGACTGTAAGGACGCTGGCCTACACCAACCACACGCTCCTGCCCGAGGCGCTGGAGAAGTGGCCGGTGCACCTGTTCGAGCAGATTCTGCCCCGGCACCTGCAGATCGTCTACGAGATCAACAGCCGCTTCCTCGACCAGGTGCGCCAACGCTACCCCGGCGACGAAGATCGCGTGCAGCGAATGAGCCTCATCGAGGAGGGGCCGGCGCGCAAGGTGCGCATGGCGAACCTGGCCATCGTCGGCACCCATAGCACCAACGGCGTGGCCCGGATTCACAGCGACCTCCTGAAGAAGATCGTCGTACCGGACTTCGCGGACATGTTTCCGCAGCGGTTCGGCAACAAGACCAACGGCGTCACACCGCGCCGCTGGCTGCTGCAGGCCAACCCCGCGCTCGCCGGGTTGATCACCGAGGCGATCGGCGACGGCTGGGTCACCGACCTGGGCCAGCTACGCAAGCTCCTGCCCCTGGCCGAAGACGCCGCCTTCCGCGCCCGCTTCCGCAAGGCCAAGCGCGACGCCAAGGTGGCCTTCGCCGGCTGGGTCAAGGCGACGGTCGGCCAGGTGGTCGATCCGGACACGGTCTTCGACAGCCAGGTCAAGCGCATCCACGAGTACAAGCGGCAGCTGCTCAACCTCCTGCACGTCGTCGTGCTGTACGACCGGCTGCGCACGGACCCCGGGCGGGACTTGCCGCCGCGGACGTTCTTCTTCGCCGGTAAGGCCGCGCCGGCTTACCGGCTGGCAAAGTTGATCATCAAGCTCGTCAACAACGTCGCCGAGCGGATCGCCCGCGAGCCGGCCGTGGCAAGCCACTTGAAGGTCGTCTTTCTCCCCGACTACCGGGTGACGTTGGCGGAGCGCCTCATCCCCGCCAGCGACGTGTCCGAGCAGATTTCCACGGCCGGATACGAGGCCAGTGGCACCGGCAACATGAAGTTCATGATGAACGGCGCCCTGACGGTTGGCACGCGCGACGGGGCGACCATTGAGATGGCCGAGGAGGCGGGGGAAGAGAACTTCTTCCTCTTCGGCCTGACCGCTGAGCAAGTGCAGAGCAGCCGCGGCTGGTATGACCCACACTGGCACTACGAGAACGAGCCCGAGACGCGTCGGGCCCTGGACCTGATCTTCAGCGACCATTTCAGCCCCGGCGAGCGCGGGATTTTCGCGCCGATCCGCGACACGCTGCTGACGCACGGCGACCACTACAGGCACCTGGCGGACCTGACCTCCTACGCCCAGGCCCAGGCCCAGGTCGCAGCGCTGTACACGGACCCGGACGCCTGGACGCGGAAAGCGATCATCAACGTGGCGTGCTCAGGCAAGTTCTCCAGCGACCGGACCATCGCGGAATACGCCGCCGACATCTGGCGTGTGGAGCCGTGCCCGGTGCCGTGACGGGGGCGATCTTCGCGACGCTCGCTGTTTTGCCACGGCCTCGGACGGCTGGCAAACCGGGAAGAGAGGGTGTCATGACCCTTTTCCGGCCGGAAAAGGGTCATGACACCCTTTCTTCCCTTCCCCCTGCAAGCGGCCCGCGCGCCGCCGGGGGGTTCATGCCGGAGCATATCTCCGTAACTCCTTCCGTGTCATCAACTTATCTAAAGTGTCATCTTGCGTCTCCTTCAGCTCAGGGGTAATCCGTCACTTCTTCGGCGGTTCCGTGGGGCGCTTCTCATTGCGCGTCAGCAGGGGGATCATCAACGCGGCGTAGTCGTCCACTTCTTCGCGCGTCAGCCCTCGCGTGTCCCCTTCCCCGGTCAGGGCGCGCCGCAGCAGCCGGCCCAGTGGACACGCGAGAACTCCGCGGGAGATGGGCCGGGGCAGGTCGCGTGTGGTCGTGCCGTCCAGGTCGCGCTGCTCCAACACGCTGAAATCGACGGGCGGACCCGGAGCCTTGACCGCTAGCACAATGATCGGCTCCCGCCCCAGGGTTGTTGGATCGAGCCGGAAGTAGCCGGGGACGAGCAGCGAGTCGTTCGGCTCCAGGCGGTTCAACTCTCCCTGGCGCGGAAAGAGGGAGGAGATGCCGTACCTCGCGCTGACGAAGAGAACGGTGACGTCGATGGGCGACTTCCCCGGGTTGGACAGGCGCAATCCGAGGTAGTCATCGGCGTAGATGGGCAGGTCGTTGCCCTCCCAGGGGAGCGAGATCGGCTCCTTGCGGTCGGCCCGGTTCTTGGTCTTGAACCGGACGAGTTCGGCCTTCACCTGGAGGGCCCGCTCGCCCCCCTCGCCGCCGCTGGCGACCAGCCGCTTCACGCATTCGGCGCGGTGGATCGCTTCGAGCGTCGCGGCGAGCCAGCCGCTGGTGCGGGCGTCCGCGAGGATGGGGCCGAGCGCGTCGGAGTCGGCGTTGTCGCGCCCGCCCCAGCCGGCGGCCGGGACCAGGATGATCTTGTCGTCGGCCTTGCTCCAGCGGCGTACCAGCCAGTCGGCCTTCTCCGGCCCGTCCACCACCTGAATGACCCGGCTTTGCAGGGCGGCCGCCGCCACCTGCTTGCGCAGCAGTGTCTGGAACTCCCCGGTCATGCGCCGGCCCCTCCCGTCGATCGGATCGACGGCCACGCGGAGCCGCTGGTCGCCGGCGGCGATGAGGTATTTCTCGCAGACGGCACCCTGCGGAAACTCGGTCCTGGCGGGCTTGCCGTCCTTGTCGCACGGCTCCACGTCGGAGTCGAACGGCCGCGCCTCCTTCACCTTGAGGTAACCCAAGGGCCCCTTGCCCTTGCCGGCCGCGGGGCTGACCGACAGAATGCTGTCCGGCGTCAGCCCGTGGACGGCGCCTGCGTTGACCTTCAGGCCGTCGCCCTTGCCGGCCAGTTGGATCGACGAGCGGCCCGGCCACAGCTTGTCGCTCAGGATCTCGCAGTCGCGGTCTCCGCCCTCGATCAGCGGAGTCGGGAAGGTGCGGCCCCAGGCGACGTACTGCGCCTGGACGCGCCGCGCGAGTTCGGCGTAGGTGATCTGCCGCGCCGACCTCTCGGACGCCTCGAGCAGCACCTGCGCGACCGTGTACGACAACAGCCCGTACACCTTGCCGCCCCGGCCCAGCCGCGGCATCTCGCACTCCACAGTCACCTCGGCAGGCTGGGCGGCGCAGATGGCCACGATGCCGCCCTTCCCCGCCAGCCGGAACGGCGCCCGCGGTGCCCCATTCCGGACCGCGGCGCCAAGCGTTTTCCGCGGGATGCCGAGGTCGTTCGCCATGTCGAGGTCGCGCGGCCGCTCGTTGCCGGCGCCAACGATCAGGGTGCCGGCGTGGCAGGAGTCGAACGTGATCCACACCGACGCTTTCTTCTCGCGGATGGCCCTGGACCACAGCGCGATTTCGTTGTTGAGGATAGCGTTCGCGACGGTCGCCCTGGCGTCGTCCCACCTGCCGGCGTCGCACGGCAGGAAGATCTTGTCAAACCCGTCCGGCTCGGGGTCGGGCAACATCGGGTCCCCGGGCTGCCGGCTACCGCGGCCGCTCAGGTGAATCATCACCTGGTCGCCGTCCCTGGCAGCCCGGGACAGTCGCTCGAACTCACGCCGGATGTTGGCCCGGGTCGGAAGGAAGTCCTCGCCCTTTGCCTTTCCGTCCTTCTCGGACAGCGTGACGATCTGATCGGGGCTGAAGCGAAGCTGCTCGACCAGCAGCTTGTGCATGAGTTCGACGTCGTTTCCCGGCCCTTCGAGGTGCCGCGACGGGGGCAAGTTCTGGTAAACCGTGACGCCGACGAGCAAGGCGTGGCGTTCCTCGCGGGTGGCCGGCGGGGGACTTTCTCAAAGGCGGTGTACAAAGGGGTGAACGGGCGCGGACAATTTTCGGCGCCGAAGCGCCAAACTGTCCGCGCCGGTGCCCCCCGCGTGAGAAAGTCCCTCCCTTCCCTTTGAGCCGGAGACCCGCCCTGGCCGACGCAAACGGGTGAGCTTGCGTGGACGAAATTGCGCTGGAAAAAAGTCGAGCTTGTATGTTAGTGCCCCCTAGCTTGCTCGTCTTCTCTTTGACGGCCTGCGCCGGAGTAACGGGGCTCTGGTGGTAAGGCCGGGACAGAGTGGGGGATACATTCGTGGTGATTTACAAGATCGTGTACGCCGGTCGCAAGGAGGAGCAGTTCAAGCTGCCGGACGACGGCCTCTTCCAGATGTGGAAGAGCTACAAGCAGCAGCCGGTCAGCGGCGAGGAGGTCGGCTTCTACGAGTCGGCCGATGGGAAGTACAAGAAGGGAGTCGATTTCGAGCAGGTGTTGAGCATGGAGGTGCGGCCGGAAAGGGATCTGGCCGAATACGTCTGACCACATTCGCGGCTCGATAACCCCAGTCGTCTTCGGGCGGCCGGGGTTTCTTCATACCGACCTTGGCGCGCTGCCGCCGCCAACTGTACACTAAATCAGTGCCCAGCGCTGAACGGAGAAAACCATGATCGTGGGACAGAACGTAAGTCGGCGAGTCGAGGTGACGCTGAACGGTGGCACCAAAGTGCTCTGCGCAAGCCGCCAGGATGCCGAGCTGGTGCTTGACGCTGATCGGCGGCGTTACGAAGGCAACACCGGTCGGAAGCTGCCACGGCAAACCCTTGATGCCCTGCGACGAGCGGGGCATCACGAAGCTAATTCCGACCTCTACCGGGTGACCCTAAACCACATGGAAGCGGATGACCCCTGAGTATGAGCTGGAGCAAGGGGCCAGCCCTTCGGGGCTGGCCGTTTTCGTTCCGGCTTGCGGAATATCGCCATCTTGGCCTTGAAGAGGAAAACAAAGGGGAGGAAAACAAAGGGAAAACAAAGGGGGAAAACAAAGGGGACAGCGTGAATTAGGGAAAACAAAGGGGACAGCGTGAATTAGGGGAAAACAAAGGGGACAGCGTGAATTATTCATAATTCACGCTGTCCCCTTTGTTTTCCTCAGCAATCGGTGTCCAGGGCAGGTTGCTATGGGTAAGTTACTCCATCTGGGTTGGCGGATTGGGCTAGGCCGGTTATTTG
>DATFNV010000734.1:0-22506 GCA_035266225.1 Gemmataceae bacterium | reverse complement strand
TTTCGCAGCAATTCGTCGTAGCGCTCGGCCTCCTCGACGCTGATGAGGCCGTCGTGGTCGGTGTCGATCTTCTCGAACTCCTCGCGCGTGCCGAGGAACTCGCGCAGCGACACGTCGCCGTCGCCGTTGCGGTCCATCTTGCGGAACCACACCGGGCCGCGGGCGGTCGAGGCCGTCGGCTGCCCCATCCCCTGGCCGCCCTGGCGGAAGAAGGACGCCGCCTGTCCCAGGCCCAGCGTCAACTGGAACTGCCGCGGGATCTCCGCGCGGGAGATGCAGCCGTCGCCGTCGCTGTCGTAGGGCTTTAGCCGCTCCCAGGCGGTGCGCAGCTCGCGCAGGCCGAGGCTGCCGTCGCGGTTGGCGTCGAGGATGTCGAACAGCCCGCGGCCGTTTTCCGCCACCGCCAGCGACACGTAACTGTGGACCGCCTTCGCTTGCAGGTCGAACCAGGCGTTCACCTCCGCCTCGGTCAACTTGCCGTCGCCGTCGCGGTCCGCCAGCACGAACAGCGTTTGCAGGTCCATGAAGCGCGGCTTCTTCACGTCGAGCAGCTCGACGTAGCCGCGCCCCTTGGGGTCGGCCTCCTTCAGCCGGGCGAGGTACTGCCGGCGGATGAACTCCGACTGCTGCCGGATCTGATCGTCGGTGGCGCCGGTCACGGCGTCGGTACGGCGCAGGTCGATCTGCGAATCGCCCAGCGTAATCAGGAGCGTCCCCGCCGTCCCCGGCCGCACCGCCAATGCCAACGCGCGCGACTTGCCGCCCGGAGCGACGGGGTCGGTCGGCGATTCCTTGCCGGCGAGCTTGCCCAGGCGCACCACCGCCTCGATCTCGGGCGGCCGGCGCAGCAGCTTCATCAGCTCGATCGCGTCCAGCTGGTTGTCCTTGTTGGTGTCCAGCGCCTTGAACAGCTCGGGGTCGAGGGCGATCTCGCTCCGGTCCAGCCGGCCGTCCTTGTCCTTGTCGTAGTGCTTGATGACCTGTTCTGCCAATGCCAGGCGCTGCGTCAGCCGGTTGGGCGAGTCGTCCGGCGTCACCAGGAAGAACGAGGTCTTCTCCTCGGCGCCGCGGCGGCCCGGCATCATCAGGCCCCCACCGGCCGCCGCGAAGCCATAGGGGTTGCCGCCGCCGGCCATCAGTTCGCGGGGACTGACCAGCTCGTTGTCGTCCTCGTCGAACGGGCGCAGCACCTTCTCGGCCGCGTCCAGCTCCTCCTTCGACAACTTGCCGTCCTTGTTCTTGTCCAGCAGGGTAAACAACCTGTCGGTCAGCGGGTCGGCGGTGGCGGCGCGGCCGGCCGGCGACTGGTAGATCTGCAAACCGCCGGCGCCGGTGCGCCGGTAGTAGGCGCGGAACTCCTCGTAGGTGACTTCCTCGTCCTCGTCGGTGTCCAGTTCGTCGAAGGTGGCGTAGGTCGCGGCCCCGCCGATGCCGTAGGTGTAGCCGAACTGCCGCATCTGCTGGAACTGCGTGCCGCTGGGAGCGCGGGCCGCCTCGGTCCTGCCCAACACGCCGTCGCCGTTGCGGTCGAGGTAGTTGAACAGCTCGTGGACGTAGGCTTCCCAGGCGGCGCCGTACGGCTTGCCATCGACGCGCACGTGCAGCCGGATCAGCACCGGCCGCGTGTCGCTGAAGAAAACCACGTCCTGGGCGTCGTCGTCATCGACGTCCGTGACGGCGGGCGCCGGCGGCTCCGCCGGCGCCGGTGGGGCCGCCGGCGCCGGCAGGACCGCCAGCACCGCGGCCAGGGGCAACAGGAGCAGGGGCGCTCTCATGCGAGCACCTCCTTGATCGGCTTGGCGCCGACGTCGGCAATGCGGATCGGCCGGCCGACGTTGGACTGGTTCTGCTTGGTCGAGTCGATGCCCAGGGCGGCGCAGACGGTGGCGATGAAGGTCGGCACCGACACCGCGTTCTCCTCCACCGACATGCCGTCGGCGCTGGTCTTGCCGTAGGCCTGACCGCCCTTGATGCCGCCGCCGGCCAGCACGGTCGTCCAGGCGTTGGGGAAGTGGTTGCGGCCATTCCCTTCGAGCTTCGGCGTGCGGCCGAACTCGCCCATCCAGACGATCAGCGTCGTGTCGAGCAGGCCGCGCTCCTTCAGGTCGGTCATCAGCGCCGCCCATGCCGGATCGAGCACCTCGCTGAGCCGCTTCACCTGGTTGAAGTTGTCGGCGTGCGTGTCCCAGCCGAGGCCCCCGCCGTTGAGGCCGCCCAGGGTGACCTCGACGAACGGGACGCCGCGCTCGACCAGGCGGCGGGCCAGCAGGCAGCCCTGGCCGAACAGGTTACGGCCGTAGCGGTCGCGCACCTCGCCCTTCTCGTCCTCGACGTTGAACGCCTTGGCGGCGTCGGTGCGCATCAGGCGGATGGCCCGGTCGTAGGCCGTCAAGTGGCTCTGCGGCGACACGTCGGGGTGGCGGGCGACGAAGTCCTTCTCCATGTCCTTGAGCAGGTCGATGCGGGCGTCGGCGTGGGCGTCGCTGACCTCCTTCGGCGGCGCCAGGTCCTTGACCTTCAGCGACTGGTCGTAATCGACCTGCCCGCCGGCCTGGAACTGGTTGCTGGTGTCGCCGACGATTAGCGGGGCGTACTTCGGGCCAAGGAAGCCGGGGCCGTAGCCGCCGGGGGCGAAGACGGTGTAGGGGGCGATGGCGACGGCGTTGGGCAGGGCCGCGTCGTCGCTGCCCAACTCGTGGGCGACGTGAGCGCCGATCGACGGGTACTGGATGGGCCCCTGCGGCAGGTAGCCGGTGCGCATCAGGAAGGTGGCCCGGCTGTGGTCGCCTTCCTTGGTGGACATCGAACGGACGATCGCCATGCGATCGCCGAACTTGGCGATCTTCGGCAGGTGCTCGCTAATCTGCAGGCCGGGGACGTTGGTGGTGATCGGCTTGAACTCGCCGGCGTTGGCGTGCCCGGGTTTGAGGTCGAAGGTGTCGGTCTGCGAAGGGCCGCCGTTCATCCACAACAGGATGCACGAGCGCTTGCGCTGCGGATGCTTGGCGGCGTCGGCCGCCAGGACGTCGAGCCAGCCGGACATCGAGGTGCCGATGACGCCGGCCGAGGCCAGGCGCAGCCAATCGCGCCGCGAAAGGGACGGAGTGCGAGCCATGAATGATTCCCCCAGGTCGTTTCGCCGGCCGCTTGCGGCTTCGCAGGCCGTGCGAAGCCGCAAGCGGCCGAGGTCACGGATTAATGATTCAGGATGAATTCGCTGCTGTTGAGCAGCACCCAGAACACGTCGGCCAGGGCCTTGTCCTTGTCGCCGCTCGGCCCGCCGCGATCGACGTACTTGACCAGCCGTTCGAGTTCCGCGGCTCGCGGCTTGCGGCTGAGGGCGGCGAGGTACAGCGCTTCCACCTTCTCCGGCGTCTTCATCCACGGGGCGTCGATGATGCCCGCCAGCGTTTCGCTCTTGGCGATGTCGGTACTGGTCGCGTCGGAGACGAACTGGCCGTTCATCAGCGCCAGCGCTTGCAGGATCGACGTCTGGAACTCGGTGCGCTTGTCGCTGTGGTTGCTGAAGCGGCTGACGAACTCCGCCCGCGCCCCGCCTGGCGTGACGAAGCCGCGCGCGTTGGCGATCTGGCCCGGCTCCTTGTAGCGCGTGGCCTCGACGATACTGTCGTAGAGCTGCTCCGCCGTCAGCCCCTTGATCGACATGCGCGAGAACAGGCGCGGGTCGGGCACGTCGGCGCTCTCCGCGACACTGCTGCGCTGGTAGGCCTTGCTGTAGGTGATGGCCCGAATCAGATACTTCATGTCGAAATCGTGCAGCACGAACTGCCGGGCCAGCTCGTCGAGCAGTTCGGGGTGGCTCGGCCGGTTGTCCTCGCTCTCCTCATCGACCGGCTCGACGAGGCCCAGGCCGAAGAAGTGGGCCCACAGGCGGTTGGCCGCGGCGCGGGCGAAGTAGGGGTTGTCCACCGACGTGACCCAGTCGGCCAGCGTCTGGCGCGTGCTGACCTTGTCCTGCCACTTCGGCTCGCCGCGGTCGAGGAAGCGGGCCTGCACCACCTTGTCGGTGCCGGAGATCTTGATCTCGCGCTTGTCGGCCGCGTCGTTGGTCGCCGTCACGAAGCCGGCCTGCCCCGGCGGCGTCTGGATGCCGGCGAAGAAGGCGGCGTACTCCCAGAACTGGTCGCGCTTCCACTTGGCGAAGGGATGGTTGTGGCACTGGGCGCACTCCAACTTCACGCCCAGGAACAGGCGCGAGGTGGCCGCCGCCAGGTTTTCCGGCTTCATCTCCTGGGCCTGGTAGAACGGCAGCGGCGTCGGCTCGACGCTGGTCCGGCCGGCCATCGCCTGGCGATCGAGGACCACCGGGGCGGTGAGGACCTCGCGCACCATCTTGTCGTAGTGGGTGTTCTCGCGCAGGCGGTTCTTCAGCCAGGCCTCGAGCTGCGGCCCGTTGCCCTGCAGGAAGGGGTTGTTGTTGTCCGGCACCATGAGCGAGCGCCAGACGGCGGCAAAGTGCGTGCTGTACAGCGGCGAGTCGAGCAGCTTATCGACCGCCTTGCGGCGCTTCTCGGGCGACTTGTCGCCGAAGAACTGGCGGGCATCCATCACGGCGGGGATGCGGCCGCCCACGTCGAGGGACAGGCGGCGCAGGAACTCGCCGTCGTCGGCCAGCGGCGATGGCCGGATGTCCTTCTCGCGCCACTTCGCCTCGATCAGCGCGTCGATCCGTTCGGCGAGCTTCTCGGCGGACAGGGCGGGAGACTGTTTGCCGGGCGAAGCCGGCGCCGGGTCGCCGGCACGGGCGGGCGGAGGCGCGACGACCACGGCGAGCACCCCGAGGCCGACTAGCCACAGCCGAGCGCATCTCATGTCGGAACCTCCTGGAGAGGGGCGACGGGCGGCCGACCGCGAACGCAGCGGCGTAACCCACATAATAAACGTCCCGGCCGCCGATTGCTAACAGAATTTATGACGTGATGTCTGATTCGCGCCGGCAGCCGCTTGCGGCTTCGCAGGTCTGACGTGCGAAGCCGCAAGCGGCTGCTCGGTCACGGCAGCCGGAACAGGTAGAGCAGCCCGTCCGCCAGCGCCGCCAGGCCGTGATGTCCGTCGGGCGAAATGGCGACGGCCGTGACCGCGTGCTTGGCGGCACCCTCCTGCAACGGGACCTTGATCAGCAGCCGGTCGGCGTCCGCCTTGGCGACATCCAGGTCCCACAGCGTCACGGTGCCATCGACGTGTCCGGCCAGCGCCCGCCCGCCCGGCCAGAAGGCGACCGCGCTGCCGGGGTCCAGCGACTTCCACGCCTTGATCTTCGCCAGCTCCTTGCACGTTTTCACATCCCAAATGCGTATCATGGCCTCCCGGCCCGTGCTCGACGCGCTGAAGATGCGGGCGCCGTCCTCGGAGAAAGCGACGGCGCCGACGACGCCCTCGCCGCCCTTGAACTCGCTCTCCTGGCTGTCGTCCTTCAGGTTCCAGAGGCGCACGTTCGGCTCTCCGACGCCGTCCAGCCGGCCGCTCCCCGTGACCAGGAACTTGCCGTCGGGCGAGAAGGCGACGCTCTTGATCGGGAAGCCGGAGAGGAACTTGTGCGCGGGTTCGCGCGTGCGGAGCGGAAACACCCGGGCGCGGCCCTTCCCGCCGGCCACCACCTCGGCCGTGGCGAGCTGCGAGCTGTCCGGCGAGAAGGCGAGGCCGTAGAACGCGGCCCCCCCTTCGTAGGGGTTGTCGAAATTGATCGTCGGGCCATCCTGTTTATAGGTCTGCCCGTTGAAGAGCGCGAGGGTCCGATGAGCGAAGGCCGCGACGTGTTTGCCGTCGCGCGAGACGTCCACCGAGCCGGCCCACCCGCCCGCCCCAAAGTTCCAGGGGTCGCCCGCCTGAGTGCGCTTCCGGAGGTTCCAGAGGTAAACCAGGCCGGCGCACTGGGACAGGGCCTGTGACCCGTCGGGCATGAAGCCCAACGAAGTGCAGGTGCCGGTGCCGTGGCCGGTCATGCTCACGGGCACGGCCGGCCCGTCGCCGAGCACCGGCTCGGCGACGACAGCCGGGGCCTTGCCGCTGCCGCCGGCCTCCGCGCGCTCGCTGTCCACGTTGCCGCCCGCGTTGCCGCGCATCAGCCAAACCAGGAGCGGTATCAGGATCAACAGTCCCACGAGGGCGCCGCCTCCCGCCAGCACCAGCCCACGCCGGCTGCGGGCCGGCGGGGGCGGCGTCGGCGGCGGCGCAGGCCGGGGCGACATCACCAGCACCGTCGCCTGGGTGGACGGCCTGACCGCCGGCGCCGGGGTCACCGGGGCCGGCGGGGGGGCGAGGGTCGAGTTCGCGGCCAGGGTCCAACCGCCCTCGGGTTGGCCGGCCTGGTTGATCGGCGACGCGGGCGGGGCGGCCACCGGAGCCGGCACCGGACCCGCAATGTGGCAGAAGGGGGCCAGCGCATCGGCGACCGCCGCGGGGGTCAGGTAACGGTCCTCGGGCCGCTTGGCCGTCATCTTGCGAAGGACGGCGCCGAGCGCGGGCGGCACGTCGGGACGGACCTTTTCGATGGGCTGCGGCTCGCTCTTGCGCTGGCAGACCAGCTTCTCCTCCCAGCGGACGTCCGCGAACGGCGGCCGGCCCGCCAGCAGGAAGTAGAGCGTGTGCCCCAGGCTGTAGATGTCGGCCCGGATGTCTACGCGGCGCGGGTCGATGATCTGCTCCGGGGCGATGTAATCCGGCGTGCCCATCACCGCATGGGCCTGCGTCAGCCCGCCCGCCCCTTTCGCCGGCTCGTCGGCCGTCTGCAATCGCGCCAGGCCCATGTCCAGGACTTTGACCACCTTGCCGTCGGCGGTCAGTTGCAAGTTGGAGGGCTTGACGTCGCGGTGGACCAGGCCGCGCTCCGCGGCGTACTGCAAGCCCAGCGCCGCCTGCCGGGCGCAGGTACACGCCTGCCCCACCGGCAGGGGACCGGACTTCTGGACGAGGCGGTGGAGGTCGGTGCCCTCGACGTATTCCATGACGAGGAAATGCGTCTCGCCGACCCGGGCGGCGTCGAGGGCCCGGACCAGGTGAGGATGATCCAGCTGGGCGGCCAGGCGAATCTCGCGGTGGAAGCGCTCGACGGCTTCGGGATGGGCCAGGCGTTCTTTGCGGATGATTTTGAGGGCCACCGTGCGGTTCATGAGCTGATGGCGGGCCTTGAAGACCTGCCCCATGCCCCCCGCGCCCAGCCGATCCGTCAGCACGTAGTCTCCCAGCAGCAGCTCGCCGCCGCGCTCCTGGAGCAGCTGGTTGACCTGGTAGGCCGTCACCCACCCGTGCTTGAGAAGCTCCCTGGCCACGCCACGGGCATCGAGCGAGCGCCCGTGCAGGGCGCGGCCGACCTTCTCCAGCTGGGCCGGGTCCAGGATACCGTAATCGCGCAGCGCGTCGAGTAGGCCGGCGGCGGAGGTAATCGGCATCGCGGCAACTCCCGGGAGAAAACAGCCGAGGCCGCGCGATTATAGCGGGAGCCATCGGCCCGAGCAAAGCGATTCGTCAACCGGCGAGCGACAGGATGGGATTCGGCGGGATCGAAGGGGGCGCCCGAAGATGACCGAGAAAGAAGGAGGGGGCTGAAGCGTAGAGATCAATGAAGCCGATGCGTGTCGCCCGGCCATTGCCTTTTCGTTCCCCTGCGATACGGAGCAGATCCCATGAGTACGAATACGCGACTGGAGCCGCTGTCCGCCGAGCGGGCGCGGCAGCTGTGCGAGATGCTGCGGCGGACGTCGGCGGGCGACGCCGCGGCCCTGGCCCTGGACGAAGAGGGTCGCGTCCTGGGCGTCGTCGGCGCGGAGGAGACTGACGCCGAGCACGTCCTGGGCGACCTGGACGTTCACGCCTGACAGTCCCCCGGTCGAGGGAAGGCTGCGGGCGGCGCGGATGTGCGAGCGCGCCACCGACTGGCAGACGGGGCGGGCGATGGTGTAAGATGAGGTGCCCATTCAGGAGGGAATGCCGATGACTGCTCTCGCGACCCCCCCCCCACTTACGGGGATGTTCCCGCGGCTGCTCACCGCCGCCGACCTGGCGGTGCTGCCCTCGGAGCTGCCCTCCGGACCGGTCTTTTGGGAACTCGACAACGGAAGGTTGGTCGTCATGGCTCCCCCCGGCTACATCCACGCGCGCTGTGAACCCAAAATCTCCAAGCAACTGATGATTCAGGGTGAAGAGCGCGGCCTTGGCCTGGTGTGCGGCGAGGTGGGCATCATGCTGTGGCGTAATCCCGATCGGGTTGTGGGGGCCGACGCGGCTTTCATCGCCAACCAGTCCTTGCCCGCCCGCCTCTCGCCCGAAGGCTACCTGGACACGATCCCCGACCTCGTCGTCGAAGTGCGCAGCAAGAACGACACGCAGCCCGAGATCGATCACAAGGTCAACGATTACCTGACGGCCGGCGTGCGCGTCGTCTGGGTCGCCGACCCCGCGGCCGGCATCGTCACGGCCTACCGCCCCGGCCAGGCGCCGCAAGTGTTCGGCCCGCAGGACACGCTGACCGTCGATGACGTGATCCCTGGCTTCCGAATGCCGGTGCGCGACGTGTTCGCCGTCTGAGGGATGCGGGAGGAGGGCACACGGATGCCCGCGAAGGGAGAGTTCACGAAATCGGGTGCGACGCGTGCCGACCTCGAAGCGGCCTGGCAGGATCGGCTGGCCGAGGCACAGTCATTACTTGCCGCCGGTCATTACGCCTGGGCGATCGCCACCGCGCTGTACGCCCTGGAGATTCGACTCAAGGTGCTGGTCTGTAAAAAGCTGGACCTCGAAGAATTGCCGAAGGCGTTCGAGATTCACGACCTCGAGAGTCTGCTGTTGCTGGCCGGCCTGAGCCGAAGGATCGACCGCAGAGGGGCACGGGCCGTCAGGGCGAACTGGGAGAACATTCTCCCAGTGGCGCGCGAACTCAACGAGATCCGATACCAGCCGGCCGGCAAGTGGACCGCCAGTCAGGCGGCAGCACTTTTTGAACAACTGAGTGACCCGACGAATGGGGTTCTATCATGGCTCTCGAAGCACTCGAAGCAGAGGTGAAATCGATCGTGCGGCGGGCGGTTCAAGTGCTGCGCGATTACGCCGCCACCCAGGGGTGGGGACAGGACGATTACCGCATCTATGTCTACCCCAACCTCGACTGGAATCGCCTGCAGCTCATCCTGGTTGCCCGGGCCCTTCCCAGGAAGGATTACCTGGCCAATTACAACGCCGTTTGCGACTTCATCGAGGAGAGGTTGAAGGATGACCCCTGGCTAAAGCATGCCATCGGGGTCGTGCTGCGCACCTTTGATCAGGTCGAGCAAGGCGGACTTTACGCGATCCCTCGCAGCTACCTGGACGCCGACGACCTGTGACCGCCGCCCCGCGGCACACCCTCCACCCGGACCCGGTGCATTCATGGCAGACCTCCCTTACCGCATCGTCATCGGCCTGGAAGTCCACGTCCAGCTGCTCACGAAGACCAAGCTGTTCTGCGGCTGCTCGACGCAGTTCGGCCTGCCGCCCAACTCGGCCACCTGCCCGGTCTGCATCGGCCTGCCCGGCGTTCTGCCGGTCATGAACCGCCGCGCCTTCGACCTCGCCCTCCGCGCCGCGCTGGCCCTCAATTGTTCCATCGCCCGCTTCACCAAGTGGGACCGCAAGAACTACTACTACCCCGACCTGCCCAAGAACTACCAGGTCAGCCAGTACGACCTGCCCTTCAGCTCCGAGGGCCACCTGGAGATCGACACCCAGGCCGGCCCAAAGAAGGTCGGCATTATCCGCGTCCACCTCGAAGAGGACGCCGGCAAGATGCTCCACGACGAGAAGGGCGGCGGCCGCGACAGCCTCGTGGACCTCAACCGCGCCGGCACCCCGCTGCTGGAGATCGTCAGCAAACCCGACCTGGCCGCACCGGAAGAGGCCAAAACCTACCTCGAAAAGATCCGGCTGCTCCTGCGCGAGATCGGCGTGTCCGACTGCGAGATGCAGGAAGGGAGCCTGCGCTGCGACGCCAACGTCAACCTGCACGTCCCGCTGCCCGACGGCGCTCACGCGGCCACGCCGATCGTCGAGGTGAAGAACCTCAACAGCTTCCGCGCCGTCGAGCGGGCCATCCGCCACGAAGCCGAGCGGCAGTACGAGCAGTTCCGCCAGGACGGCAAGAAGCTCGGCGACCCCGGAGTGAGCAAGGTGACGGCCGGTTGGGACGACGCCCGCGGCCGGACCCTGGTGCAGCGCCGCAAGGAGGAGGCGGCCGACTACCGCTACTTCCCCGAGCCGGACCTGGTGCCGATCCTCGTCAGCGACGCCATGCTGGAGGAGGCCCGCGCCGGCCTCGGCGAACTGCCGGCGGCGCAGTTCGTGCGCCTGCGGCAGCAGTACGGCCTTTCCGAGTACGACGCCGGCGTCCTGACGCGCGAGGGCCGGGCCTTCGTCGCCTACTTCGAGGAGGCGGCGCGGGTCAGCGGCGACGCCAAGGCCGCCAGCAACTGGGTCACCAACGAGGTGCTCAAGACGCTCAACGAGCGCAAAACCGTGATCGCCGAGTTCCCCATTTCGGCGACGGGGCTCGGCGACCTCATCAAGGAAGTGCGCACGACCGGCCTGAACATGCAGCGCGCCCGCGAGGTCTACGCGGAGATGCTTGCCGGCGGCGCCGCGGCAAAGGAGGCGATCGGCAAGCTCGGCTTCCAGGTGGTGGCGGACGAGGGGCGGCTGCGCGAGCTGGTGCGGCAGGCCATCGCCGCCAACCCGAAAGCCGTCGCCGACTTCAAGGGGGGCAAAATCAAGGCGGCCGACTCCATCAAAGGCCGCGTCATGAAGGAAACCAGGGGCCAGGCTCGGGCCGACCTCCTACAGCAGATCCTCCTGGACGAACTGCAGAAGGCGTGACGCCCCGGGACCGGATTATTGCCCTTCCCCTCCGTCACGGCCGCCCGCCCGGTGGCGGACGAACGCGGGCGAAAAACCTCCTCTTGACAGCCGCAGCGCGATCCCTTATACGCCCGCCCGTCACACGAAGGAACAAGCGGGCGGCCGGCCCGAAGGGGCCGCCGCTCACCACCGACTAGCCGAGCTCTGCTGCGTGTCGGGTTTGCGGGAAACCGGCACTACCCACCCTCCTGGGTAGAGGCAACCAACTCGCCGGGCCAAGTGGTTATTGGGTCGGCCACTCCGGCGAGTGCTTCGCAGTGGAGCTTCTGTCGGACCGGGGGCCGGGCTTCGGCCCGGCCCCCGGGGATACACCGCGATTGTCGCCCGGCAATCGACCACTTACCGGCGGGGCTCACGTCCCTTGCCGCTGATCGGCTCGCGCCGTCTGGGCCGGCCGATCGGCGTCGCGGGTCGTGGGCCCCGTCATTCGTTGCGCGCTGTCTAATCCTCAAATCGGCTACCTTCCCCCGGCTCATGTATCAATTCTCCGTACTCCTTGTCCGCGGTTGCGGCGGCCTGCAACATTACTTGCCTCCCCCCTGGGCATCCTCTCCGTCGAACCGCTGAAATTCCGCGCCAGCTCGGCGACCGTTACTTATTTTGCGACAAGGGTTTCCGACGACGAGGCGGGACGCGATCGGGCGTGCCGCCGGACATTGGCACGAGACTTGCTTCTCACTATTCCTGAAAAGGAGAAGAGGAGGGCGGCGCCGGCCGGAACCGGCGCACGCCGCTCACGGACGGGCGATCGGCCCAGAAGAATTCGATCCGTCTACTCTGTTTGACACGGCGCGAACGTGAGTTAGACTTGACACGGACGGATCGAGTGGTTTTATGACACCTTTGATCGAGAAGGGGATGGCGGGCCGCCCACGGATGGCCCGCCCGGGGCGTCCTTCCAGTTTCCGCCCCGGTGGCCGTCCCCTTCGGGCCGACAGTTTCCCGAGCCGTACAACCCAGGCCGAGGTCTGACAGCACCTCTGCATGACCGGGTACTGTTTTCCCGGACACGGAGGCTCCGCGCCGACCTCACGGAGAAGAGGCATGCTTTCGTTCGACTACCTGATCGCCGCCGCCCTGCTCACCGCACCCGCGGACAGGGAACTGCCCGTCAGCCCCGAACTGTTCGGGACGGTCGGCCCCGCCGTGCAACAACTCGCCCTGAAGTGGGAGATCCTCGACCCGCGCGAAGTGCGCTACGTCCTGGCGCGGCCGGAAGACTTCGGCTGCGATTTGAAGTTGCTGCAGCGCCGCTACCACGAGCTGGCCAACGCCCCCCCCGTGAACGACTGCCAGCGCTTTCCCGAGCGCGCGGTCGTCAGCGAACTGCTGGCGTTCAACCGCGCTTACCGCCAGCAGATGGACACCCGTCAGGCGGTTGAATTAGTCCACTGGTGGGAGTTCCGCGAGGCGGTGCAAGAGGCCGACCGCCTTTACCAGATCTGGGATAACGTCCGCGACGCCCGCTGCGACTACTACTACGTGACGGTGCGCCGGCACGCCCTGAAAAAGCTGCGCGACACCATCGGTCCCGAGGCGTACTACGCCGGCCGGTTGCCGCCGCACGTCCCGGTGTGGCGCTTCCAGCGCATCGACTGACTCGATCCGTTTAGCGGCCGCCCTCGATTCATCGTTTCGCGAATCGATAAATCGTTTCCCGAAACTAGCAATCGAGGGCGACGGCTAAACCAGGATCACACGTCCACTTGGATCTCGTCACCGACGACCTGCACCTTGTAAGTGGCGACGCCTCTGGGGGCGGGCGGGCAGAGGTGGGCACCGCTGGTCACGTCGAAGCGCGCCCCGTGCCAGGGACAGGTGACGGTTGTTCCATCCAGCTCGCCCTCCCAAAGCGGGGCGCCGCGGTGCGTGCAGGTGTCGTCGATGGCGTAGACCGTCCCGCCCACATTGAACAGACCGATCGTCTTGCCGTTGAGGGTCACCTGCTTCGCCTTGCCGGCCGGCACTTCCGCCAGCGTAGCCGCCTTCGTGAAGGCCATGTCTGGTTCTCCGCTCGATAACACTCGTGTTGTCCGCTGCCTATTGTCGCCCGCGCCCCCTCCCCCGGCAACGCGGGGCCCGGCTCACTTGGCGCCCCGCGCGGTCAGGGGCCCCAGGCCCAGGACCCGCGGGCTCCCCGACACGCGGACGTAGACGCCGAACGCCTCCTTCCTGCCGTCGTACGCGAGGTCCACGTACACGACGCGCAACTCGGCCTTGCGCAGCTTCGCCAACTCCCCGGCCTCCTGTTCGGCGAAGGTGCGGTTCGTGTCGCGCAGGTATTCGTCCACCGTGACCGCCTGCCGGTAGGTGATTCCCGTCCCCTTCTTGTCCTTGAAGCGCTGCTGGACCTCGTCGAGGAACTGATCGACCTTCGCCCGCGTCTCGAACTTCTGTGTTCCGCCGATGCTGAAGGGCGCGTCGCTCAGCCGTTTCGCCGTTGCCACGTCCTTCTTGAGGAACCAGGCGTCCATCATCTTGCGCGCCGTCTCCTTGGCCAGCGCTGCCGGGTTGATCACCTGAAGGTCCACGTCGGCCTTCGCCAGGTCGAGCTTCGACTCCTTCTCCTTCCACCACCCTTCCCAGGCGGCGCGGCACTTCGCGCGCTGCTCCTTGCTTTCGCCGAGGGTGACGGCGGGGGCGGCTTCCCCCCCGGCGCGGTTCAGCAGGTCTTCCGCCTGGCGGGCCACGTCGGTTGGCGCCTCGCCGAGCAGGGCCAGCAGCACCGGAACTGCGGCCTTTTCGCGGTTGGCGAGCAGCCCCTGCGCCGCGCGCAGGCGGATGGCCAGGTCGGCATCGGCGAGCAACTTGCGCACGGCCGCCTTCTGCTCGGCGCTGCCGTGCCGGCCCAGCAGCAGCGCCGCGGCGGCGCGGCGGGCGGGGTCCTTGTCCGACAGGGCGTCGCTCACGGCGGCATCGACCTTGCCGTCGGGGGCGCCGACGGCGATGAGGGCTCGGACGATCTCGTCGCTGGCGGCGTCATCCTCGGCGAAGGGAAGGTGCCCGACGAGGGCGGCGGCGGCGCCGGCGGGCTTACGGGCGGCGAGCAGCCGCGCCGCGGCCGCGGTTCGCGCCCCGGCGTCGCCGCTGACCGTGGCGGCGATGCAGTCCTCGGCGCGGCGCTTGACCTCCGCGTCCGGATCCTCGGCCGCGCGGCGCAGCGCGGGCAGGGCGCGGACCCCCAGGGCCCTCAAGTCCGCGCTGGCCTTCTCGCGCACGTCGAAACTCTCGTCGCCGAGCTGCTTGACGAAGGCCGCCAGTTTCTCCGGCGTCACTTCGGCGGGGAGGCGCTTGCGGAAGAACTCGACCAGGGCCGGGCCGTCGGTCTTGACGCCGGCCTCGCGAAGGAGCTTTTCGTCCGCGGCGGTGTCCAGAGCGGCGGGCGGCTCGGCTCGGACGGCGGCGGCCAGGAGGAGGACGACCAGGGCGAGGGGCCAGCGTGGGGTGTGCATCAGCGACTCCCTGAGTGAAACGGGTTCGTTGCGCCCAGCATACCGCGGCGGAGGGTCGGGGGACAAAGGATTTCTCGGAGGGTTCGGAATCGCGCCCCTACCGGGTCCGGGTGACGTTGTCTGCCACGAGCCGTCCCGCCATAATGCAGATCCGCCGCGCCCTGACCCCAGCACGAAGGAGCCGACATGGAGGCCACCAAACTTTCTCCGGGCGAATCACCAGCCCCTGAGTTGATGCAGCTTCTCGAAGATGCATTAAAGGAAGCGCATGCAGCCCGACAGAGGGCGCAACAAGCCGAGGAGCGAGCCGATCAGGCTGAACGGCATGGGTGTTCTGCCGTAGAGCGCGCCGACCGGGCCGAACTCGAGGTCCGACGCCTCAAGGCCGAGCTGGAGCGGCTGCGGGCACAGTTGCCGCCGCAATCGCCGTCGCAGGGTTGAGTCCCACCCGCCGCGCTGCTTTAATACAGCCCTCGCCATCCCGACCCGCCGACAGGTTCACGCCGATGTCCCAACCTCCCGCCCGGCCCGGCAAGGAACAGCAGCTGCTGCGCCACGCCCGCCGCGAAGGCCTCCTCGTCATGATCGTCTGGGCCGTCGCCCTCGCCTGGAGCGTCGGCGTCGGCTACCTCCTGGGCTACGACCCCAACCGCGAGATCGGCCTGATCCTGGGCATGCCCGACTGGGTCTTCTGGGCGGTCGTGCTGCCGTGGGGGCTGGCCCTGCTCTTCTCCATCTGGTTCTGCTTCGCCTTCATGGCCGACGACGACCTCGGCCACGATCCCGATGAGACTGGGCATGAGGAGGCCGGCCGTGGTTGACGTCCTCTTCGCCGAAGGCACGGCCTCCCCTTACACGCTCGTCGCCTTCGGCGGCTACATGGCCGGCGTCTTCCTCCTCGGCGCCCTGGCGCACCGGCTCTTGAAGAAAGGCGCCTTCCTCAAGGAATACTTCCTCGGCGACCGCGGCCTCGGCGCCTGGGTGCTGGGCCTCACCTACGTCGCCACCTCGGTCAGCGCCGGCAGCTTCGTCGGCTTCCCGTCGCTGATCTACCGCCACGGCTGGGTCATGGCGTTGTGGATCGGCGGCTACATGGTTGGCGGGCTCGTCAGCAAAGGGACGATGGCCAAGCGCCTCAATCAGGTGTCGCGCCTGTCCGGGGCGATCACCGTGCCCGACGTGCTGCGCGACCGCTTCCAGAGCCCGGTGCTGGGCGTGCTGGCCAGCGTCTTCCTGCTGCTGTTCCTCGTCTTCAACCTCGTCGGCCAGTTCAAGGCCGGCGGGCTGATCCTGCGCGAGGCCTGCGGCGGCGTGAAGTCCTCCGCGGCCTACGAGGGCGCCCGCGACGGCACGGCGAAGGCGGTGACGGCCGCCGGGCTGTGGGACGAGCAGGAGGCGGCGAAGCCCGAGCAGAAAGGGAAATTCTACGACCTGGAGTATCCTGATTACGTCCTGGGCATGCTCGTCTTCGCGCTGACGGTGGTGGCGTACACGGCCTACGGCGGCTTCTGGGCCGTCACCTGGACCGACGTGCTGCAAGGCATCGTGATCGTGCTGGGCGCCATGCTGTTGATGGTGCTGGCGTTGTACAAGGTCGGCGGGCTGGAGGCGGCCACGACCAAGCTGCGCGCCCTGGACACGCACCTGGTGAGCGGCCCCGGCCCCGACGATTTCGTGCCGGTGGGCCTGGCGGTGTCGTACTTCTTCCTGTGGACCATCGGCGCCATGGGACAGCCGGTCGGCATGGTGCGCCTGATGGCCTGCCGCGACACGCCGACCTTGCGCCGTTCGCTGTTCATGATCGGCATCTATTACGCCCTGATCTACCTGCCGCTGGTCATCGCCTTCGTCTGCGCCCGGGCCTTGTACCCCGACGACTACCTGCAACAGACCGACAAGACAATGCCGGCGGTGGCGCTGCGCCTCACCGCCGACTGGCCGTTGCTGGGCGGGCTGATCCTGGCGGCGCCGTTCGCGGCGGCGATGTCGGCGGTGGCCGGCTTCCTGCTGCTGATGTCGTCGAGCCTGGTGCGCGACCTGTACCAGCGCAACATCAACCCCAACGTGTCCGAGCGCGGCGTCAAGTGGGTGAGCTACGGCACGACGGCGGTCGTCGGGGCCATCGTCACGGTGGTGTCGCTGCGGCCGCCGCACTACCTGCAGTACCTGATCCTGTTCACCGGGGCGGGCATGGGCTGCACCTTCCTGGCGCCGACGGTGCTCGGCCTGTACTGGCGGCGGGCGACGCGCGCCGGGGCGCTCGCCGGGCTCGTCGGCGGCTTCGGGACCGTGACCACCCTGTACGTCCTCGGCTGGCTGGGCGTCGGCAAGGCGGGCAAGACGGGGCCGGCGGCGCAGGACTTCGCCCCGCTCTACCCGCTCAGCCTCGACCCGGTGCTCTGGGGTCTCACCGTCTCGTTCGTCCTCGCCATCGTCGTCAGTCTCCTCACCGCCCCGCCGCCGGACAAGCACGTCGATAAGTATTTCCTGGCCGACGCCTGATTCTTGCCGCTTGCGGCTTTGCAGCGAGCGCCAAGCCGCAAGCGGCTGGTGCTCGCCTTGACGCGCCTTGCCGCCGCCCCTATAGTCCGCGCCCCTTGTAGACTCGGGAGGCTCCGTCATGGCGCGCTGGCTCGTCTGTCTGTCGGCCCTGTCCCTGGGCGGCTGCTTCAACGGCGTGCTGCTGACGCCCGTGAACACCGCCACCCCCGTCGAGGAAACGGTCATCTGCGAGGCGAAAAGACCATTCCTCTGCTGCAACAAGGTCGCCATCATCGACGTCGATGGCATGATCCTCAACGCCAAGGTGGGCGGGTTGCTCGGCGAGGGCGACAACATGATGTCCACCTTCCGCGAGCGCCTCGACGCCGCCGCGGACGACCCGAACGTCAAGGCCGTGGTACTGCGCATCAACAGCCCCGGCGGGGCGGTGACGGCCAGCGACATCATGTACCAGGACGTGCTGCGCTTCCGCCGCGAGACGCACAAGCCGGTGGTGGCGTGCATGATGGACGTGGCGGCCAGCGGCGGCTACTACCTGGCGATGTCGGCCGACCGCGTCTACGCTCACCCGACGACGGTGACCGGCAGCATCGGCGTCATCATGTCGCTGTACAACGCCAGCGGCCTGTTCCAGATGCTCGGCGTCAGGAGCAACCCGATCAAGTCCGGCCCGAACAAGGACATCGGCAACCCGGCCCGCGAGATGACGCAGGAGGAGCGCGACATCCTGCAGGGGATGGTGAACAGCTTCTACGATCAGTTCGTGCAGGTGGTGGTGCGCGGCCGCGGGTTGCCGGAGGAGCGCGTGCGCGCCCTGGCCGACGGCCGCGTCTACACCGGCCTCGACGCCAAGAAACTCGGCCTGGTGGACGAGGTCGGCTACCTGGAAGACGCCATCGACTGCGCCAAATCGATGGCCTGCGTGAAGGACGCCAAGGTGGTGGCCTACGACCGCTGCGGCGGCTACCGCGGCAGCATCTACGCGGCGATGCCGAAGATCCCCAGCGAGATCAACGTCAAGCTGGACGTGCCGCTGTTCGGTAACAAGGGCGGGGCGGCGTTCCTGTATCTGTGGCAGCCGGGGGAGGGGCCGTGACTGTCGGGCCGCTTGCGGCTTCGCGCGGGGCGTGAGGGGACTTGCGATGGGCGTATTCGACCAGGCGGCGCGGCGAGTGGCGAAGCGCGACGGTGTCGGGTTCTTCCGTTGGATCCTGCCCGGGCTGGACGCTTGGTTGCGTTTCGTCGGCTGGAACGACGCGCGGACCACGGCGGCAGCAACCGAGCCGGAGCTTACGGCCGACGCCGTCTGCGAATTCGCTAATTCGGCCCGGCCGGAAGAACCGTGGTTGTTCGTCGTTGAGTTCAAACTCGAGCCGCGCGGCGAGGACCTGGATCAGTTGCTGGAGTACGTGATTCGCTGCCGGCGCGACCGTCGGCCAGCATTTGACCCGCGCGTGAAGTACAGCGTGGGCGGGGTCTTGATCGACTTGACCGGCAAGCGCGCCGCGGACACACTGAATATGTCGGTGCCCGGGTTGGCGGGCGTCGGCCTCTCATTCCGCACCGCTCATCGTCCCCTGGCCACTGAGGACGCGGCCGGGACCCTGATGGGCATCTCTAACGGGCAAATCGTCCGGAGCGTTCTGCCCTGGGTGCCTTTGATGGGAGGTGCCGATGGGACCGCGGCCGTTGAGGAGTGGAAACGGCTGGCCGACACGGAGCCGAACCCCGAGCTGCGGCGTGAGTATGCCACAGATGCCAGAACATTTGCCGATCTCGCCGATTTGCTGGAGCGATGGGACCCCATGCTGAAGGAGTTTGACATGCGCGAGTCAAGGGTAGTGCGGGAGTGGCAGGCAGAGGCCGACTTGAAACGATTGCGGCTGGACGTGCTCCGTGCGTTGGAGCGGCGCTGCAAGGCTCCCGTCCCCGCAGACATTACCCAATCCGTGCAGGCGACGACTGACGTGGACAGCTTGTCACGCTGGTTCGACGCCGCCATCGACGCCAGCAGTTACGACGACTTCCGCGCCGCCCTCAAGTCGTGACCCTTCCCGGGGCGCCGTGACTGGCGCCCCATTCCGCCACCTCTCTCCTTCCCCCGACCTTCCCCCGCCGCTACAATCGCCTTGCTTTCCCGAGAAGCTTCGACCGCCCCTTCTGAAGGGTCTTTCGATGGGTCATTCGCAGAACGACGCCAACGGCCCCGTGACACCCCACGCGGCCCTCCAACCCGCCGCCGGCGCGGGGTCCGGCCAGGATTTCGACGCCTCCCTCCAGCCGATCCAGGAGAAGCGCGGCCGCATCGCCCGCCTCCTGAAGAGCCACCCTATCGGCTTCTGGTTCTTCTTCTGGGGCGAGTTCGCCGAGCGGGCCTCGTTCTACGGGATGAAGGCGATCCTCACCCTGTACATGATCAACGAATTGAAGCTGAACGAGGCCAACGCCGGCACCACCATGTCGGTTTTCATCGCCGGCTGCTACTTCCTGCCGCTCATTGGCGGTTGGATCGCCGACCGCTACCTCGGCAAGTACTGGACCATTGTCGGCTTCTCGCTGCCCTATGTGGTCGGACAGCTCATGATCGGCATCAGCCACGGGCCATTCCCGTACATCGCCATGGCCCTGCTGGCGATGGGCTCCGGCGTCATCAAGCCGAACATTTCGACGCTCATGGGCCTGACCTACGACCAGCAGCGTCCGGGGCAGGACCAGCTGCGCAGTGACGCCTTCTCCATGTTCTACGGGGCCATCAACATCGGCTCGGCCATGTCCACCCTCGTCATGCCCGAGCTGCGGACGCGCTACGGCTACTTCGCCGCCTTCATGTTCCCCGCTGTGCTCATGACCCTCGCCCTCACCTTGTTCGCCCTAGGCAAGCGCTTCTACGCCGTCGAGGTCATCCAGCGCACGGAGAAGACGCCCGAGGAGCGGGCGCAGCAATGGGCGCTGCTCGGCCGACTGTTCGGCCTGTTCCTGCTTGTCACGTTCTTCTGGGCCATCTTCGACCAGCACGCCACCACCTGGATTTTCTTCGCCAAGAAGTACCTGGACCTGAACCTATTCGGCTACGAGGTCCAGCCCGACCAGGTTCAGGCCCTCAATCCGATCTTCATCGTTGCCTTCCTCCCGGTCGCCAGCGTCCTGTGGCGGCTGCTGGCGCGGTGGGGCCTGAAGGTGCGGCCGACGGACAAGATGGTCGTGGGCTTCCTGCTGACGGCCGGGGCGATGGCCGTCCACGCCGTGGCCGGCTACCTGGCGGTGCAGAGCGGTGCCAAGGTGTCTTTGGCCTGGCAGGTCGGGGCGTTCCTCGTCATCACCTTCGCGGAAATCCTGATCTCGGTGACCGGCCTGGAGCTGGCCTTCACGGCGGCGCCGAAGGCGATGAAGGGATTCGTGACCGGCTGCTGGCTGGTCACGGTGGCCGCCGCCAACCTCTTCATCAACGCCTACGTCACGCGCCTCTACCCGAGCGACTCGCCGGGCTGGCACTTCCCGACGCCGGCGGGCTACTTCACCGCGCTGACTCTGATGATGCTCGTCGTCACGGTGGCGTTCGTCTTCGTCGCCCGGCAGTTCAACCGCGCGATGGCGGCACCCGCGGCCGACGCCGGGCCGGCCCAGGCGCCGGCGGAAGTCCCGGAAGACGTCGAAGACGTCACCGCGACGCGACCGGATTCCGTGACGGGGCAAAAGCCGGTGTGAGCCGTTGACGACGGGGGCGGGCGACGGGCGCGTCCCGGCGACCCCTGGCCCGCGGATGAATGGAAACACTTTCCGGAGGGGAGACATGGGTCCGGGTCAGAAAGAACGACACCCGCCGGGGTTGTACGTGCTCTTCTTCACCGAGATGTGGGAGCGCTTTGGCTTCTACTCGATGCTGGCGATGTTCGTTCTGTACCTGCAGAACCAGCAGGAGGGCTTCGGTTGGGACGAGAAGGAGGCGACGCTACTCTACTCGATCTATCAGGCGTCGGTCTACTTCATGCCCCTGTTCGGCGGGCTGATCGCCGACTGGAAGCTGGGCTACCGCAACTCGGTGCTGATCGGGGGCCTCATTTTCATGGTCGGCTACTTCGTGATGGCCGTCCACTCCATCGTGGCCGTCTTCATCGCCCTGGCCTGCCTGGTGATCGGCAACGGCTTCTTCAAGCCGAACGTCTCGGCCATGGTCGGCCACCTCTACCCCGAGGGGAGCGCTCTGAAGGACCGCGCCTATAACATCTTCTACATGGGCATCAACATCGGCGCGCTCTTCGCCCCCATCAGCGCCGGCCTGATGCGCAAGTACTTCGGCTTCCACGCCGGGTTCATCGTTGCCGGCGTCGGCATGATCATGTCCGTGACCATCCTCTGGCTTTTCCGGGCCTACGTCCGGGGGGCCGACCGGACCGAGGTTTCCGGCTCGGCGGGTGCGCCGGCCGTGGCCCGCCCCATCGACGCCGTACCCGAGGGGAAGCGCATCGGAGCCCTTATCGTGATCTTCGTCATCGTCATCGTCTTCTGGATGGTGTTCAACCAGAACGGCTCGACGCTGAACTACTGGGCGCGGGACAACACCGACTGGCGCGCGACCGGCGTGGAATCCCGCGAAGACAATGAAGTGTTCGCGATCATCGCCAACACCATCAACCCGTTCTGGGTCGTCACCCTCTCCTTCCCGCTCGTGCTGCTCTGGAACTTCCTCAATCGCCGCGGCCTGGAGCCGTCCACGCCGACCAAGCTGGCCGTGGGCATGGTCCTGTTGGGCCTGTCTTTCTTCATTCTCTACGGCGCCGCCCGGGTGGGGGAACAGGGCCTGACCGAGCAGACACGCTACCAGTTCCGCGTCTCGCTGGGGTGGCTGGTCGGGACGTACTTCTTCGCCACCGTGGCCGAGTTGTGCCTGTCGCCAATGGGGCTGTCTCTGGTTTCCAAGGTCGCCCCGCCGCGGCGGCGCGGCTTGATGATGGGCGGCTGGTTCGTGGCCACGGCCGTCGGCGGCAGCCTGAGTGCGATTGGCGTCTACTGGACGGAATGGTGGCACTCGACCTTTTTCGCCGTCCTCGGTGGGATGGCCGTCGGCATGGGCGTCGTCCTGATCCTGTTGCTGCGGCCGCTGAAGAAAGCCATGCCCGGGGTGTGACACTCTCATGACACGCACCAAGTCCTGGACGCTGACCGACGTGGCCGGCGACCTGTGGATCGACAGCTTCGCCGTTGGCAACGACTCCCTGCGCCTGCCGACGCCGCACGACTGGTCGCTGCGCAAGCGCACCCTGCGCGGCGGTCTGCGCGACGGCGTGGACGTCATCGAGGTTCACAACGGCGCCCTGTCGTTCACCGTCCTGCCGACGCGCGGCATGGGGCTGTGGCGCGGCGGCTATCGCGGCCAGTTCCTCGGCTGGCGCTCGCCGGTGCAGGGGCCGGTCCACCCGAAATTCGTCAACCTCGCCGATCACGGCGGCCTCGGCTGGCTCGCCGGCTTCGACGAATGGCTCGTCCGCTGCGGCCTGGCCTCCAACGGCCCGCCCGGCGAGGACGTCGTCACCCACAAGGACGGCCGCACCACGCGCACGCCGCTGACGCTGCACGGCCGCATCGCCAACCGCCCCGCCCACTTCGTCGAGGTGCGCGTCAACCTCGACCCGCCTTACGAGATCAGCATCAT
>DATFNV010000733.1:0-20170 GCA_035266225.1 Gemmataceae bacterium | reverse complement strand
TGCGCGCTATCCGAGTGCGCCTTCAGTTCCTTTCCCGCACTTCCTTGCTGCCATCGCCTTCCTTCCACAACCATCCTTCACCGCAACACGTTCAAACGGACTCTGCGCACCGACCCCAAATCTCGTGCCGAACAGTATTGCGAGTGCGCTCTTTTCCGGGAAGCCTGCCTCTCAGGGTAAATGGTGTCACAGGGTAAATGGTGTCAGCCCCTCATGCCCCGCGCGGCACCCAGAAATCATGAAAATGGCCGCTGCTTCTGTTCTGCCGATCATGTGCGGGCAGCTATTTTCAGCGAAATCGGAGCGAAATCGGTGACGCTCTACGTTGGGCTTTGCCGTGACGGAGTTTACGGCGAATTGGTCCGCCCGCCTCCTGCGGCCGGCTGGGGAGATAGCATGAGACGGCAATCGCGAGAATCGCTCCACAAGCCGACTCCCCGTTCTCACCGCGCCGAGCGTCACCCGAACCGGAGCCCGAATAGTCCGCCGTCCTCAGTCGCGTCGGTGAGTTTCGGGCGAACGACCCCCGGGTGGTTCTCGAACGGCGCCGGCAGCGCGTCCGAGTTCAGCGTCACGATGTATTGCCACCCGAGCCGTCCTGTCGTCTCCGCCCCGATCTCCAGGGCCTTGGCGACCTGTCGTTCGTCCACGCCGTCGAACAGGTGGCTGTCGTGGACCAGGAAGCCCGGCCCGATGCCGCGATCGGCGCAGAGCCGGGTGAGCATCAGGTCGAAGCAGAAGATCTGCATGTTGCTGATGCCCTTGCTCTTGCTCGCATGGATTTTCACCTCGAACTTCGGACCGTTCGGCTCCGCACTGATTTCGAGGTTGCCGGGCTGTTCGTAGAGCGAATTAGACACCTCCTCGAAGGCCAGGATCGCCGCCTTGAGCCGGCCCTCCTGCTCGTGGTAATCGCGGCGCAAGCGGGTCAGCAGCTTGCCTCGCTCGATTTCCAGTTCCGTCTTGCCGCTCTCCAGCTGCTCGGCCATCTTGAACCGCTGGCGAAGTACTTCCGCCTGCCCTTCCACGCGGTTGAGGTCCGCCTGGAGCAGCGAGTAGTGCTCCAGGGCGCCGTGGGTCCGCAGGACGTTCATCACTTCCGCCCGCCGGGCATCCTTCTGCTCCTTCTGCTGCTCGCGCTGGGCAATCCGTCGTCGGGCGTCCTCGATCTCCTCCGCCAGGTAGGAACGACGGTTCACTACCACCGACTCGTGGAACTGCCGCACTTCGTCGAAGCGGCGCACGGCGACGTCGGGCAAGGCGACCCCGACTTCCTGGTAGAGGTGCTCCAGGTCAGCCATCGGCGGCGGGGCCTCGACGTGAACTGCCCGCTGCAGTTCGGCCAGGAGCTGCCGGTCGAGAGCGTTCTCGTTGGCGAGTTCGTTGAGGTTGCGGGTCAACTCCGACGCCTCGCGCTCATAATTCTGGTACTCGGGTAGGACGCGGAACCGGGCGACCCGCTCGCGCAACTGCCGGCAGCGCTCTTCGGCGACCGTGAGCTGGGTGCGGAGTTCGGCCGCCGTCCCGATCAGTTCGCCCAGCGCCCCCTGGCTGGCGGCCTTGCGGAGCGTCTCCAGGGCCTTTTCCCGTTCGCGGACGACCTGCCACGCCTGGGGAATGGTCCAGTCCAGACCCAGGAGAAATGACAGGGCGACCTGCTGGTCCCAGGGTTGCTGCTTGGACGATTGCTGCGTCGGCAGGGCGAACCCGCCGGCCGACTGGCGACGAACGAAGTAGGCGAAGAGCGAGCGAAAGGTGGGGCCGAACTTGTGGTCGTCCCCTTCGCCGTCATCGGCCAGGTTGAACATGAGCCGCGCCAGCACGACCTTCCAGTTCTCGTTGGAGATGACCGTATCGCCCGTGGAATGATCCCGCTTCGGCAGTGCCGGCCAGCGATCCGTCTCGCCCGACACGGTTAGCTTGCTGGGCGCGCGGCCGGAGCGCTCGACAACGACGCGGCGTCCCCCGAGGTCCAGTTCCATCCCGAACTTGTGTTCCAGCAGGTCCTGGGTGCGAAAGATGGAATTCGGGTCGCAATTGCCGCCCGTGAGAAAGTGGATCAGTTCGATCAAGCTGGTCTTGCCCGCCCCGTTGCGGGTTTGCCGGTCCGTCGCGTTGGGGCTCTTGTCCGCAAGGACCAGGTTGAGCCCCTCGTGAAAGCGCATCGCCTTGAAGCGGGGCAAGTCACTGAAGATGCGATGAATCATGGCAGTGCCTTTCGCAGCCGGCCCCGCTCCCATTCGACGGCGCGCATCGCGTGGAGCAGGTCCAGGGCAAGGACGAACCAATCGAACGTGATCGGGGCGACGTCGGGGCAAGATTCCCGCCCGCGCTTGAGTTCTTCCCACACCCGCGACACGGTCTTGGGCTCATCGAGGAGCCCGAGAATCTCGCCTCCTACGGCCAACAGGGCCCGATCCTGTCCGAGCCGCTTGGTCGGCAGGATCATGACACCCCGCCCCCCTGCGGTCGTTCGTAGATGTCGCACGCCTCGAACAAGTAAGCCAGGACCGTGAGCGCCGCTGCCTGCCGCTGCGGGGACGCAGGCGGTTGGCCGCCCACGAACGCCTGCAATTCCGCGAATACCGCGTCGGCCGACAGGCCTTCGCCCCGCAACACCTCGTACTACCGGCGGAACGCCTGGGCCACACGGTCGCCGAGCGTCGGGTCGTGGTAACGCGCGAAAAACTCCTTCACCCGGTCGCTCGCCATCATCCCCAGTGCCAACAGACACCGAACACTTTCGGACAAGCCGTTGGCGGTGAGCTTGTCCGGCGGGACGGGCCGGACGTCGGGCTCCGCCGCAGCAGGCTGGGCCACGATGGCGAGAAGGATCGTCAGTAGTTCGGGCACCTGAACGTTCAGCACATCGCCCCGGGATGGCACGGAACCCAACAGCGCTGCGATGTTCGTCTGGCTCAACGAGAACAGCTTCTGCCGCAGGTCCTCGAATCCCCACGGGCGGACGCGGACGTTCGAGTTCGCTGTGTCCAGGTCAAGGAGTTTCCGTTCCACCCCCGGGGGAAGTCCGCTATACGAATTGTGAACAAAAACCCACAAGTCAAAGTACTCTCGCCAGTGGGGGATCGCCCCGAAGTAATCGTCATCGATCTTGGCGATCGTATCGGTCTCGCGCACCTCGCTCGGACCGTAGCACTGAAACAGCGTCCGCTGCGACCGGAGATACCCGTCGATCTTTCGATCCCCTTGCGCTCCCCAAGGCCGCGTCCGGATGAAGTCCCCCGGGTGGCACTTCTCCATGATCGAAGAGAAGAAGTTCTGAAACTCCTCGCCTCGTTTTTGGAGGAATGTCGTCAGGAAGACCGATTCGTAAAAGGCTCGGGCGTAGTGGTCCACGACATCACCCACGGCTCCACGGTAATCGATCGCACCGACCTGATACACAAACCCGGAGGTGGTGTCCGATTTCACCGGACGCAAGTCCTTGCCTGACAAGACTTCACGGTTCAGGCAAATCGGACAGCATCAGCGGGTTTGTGTATGAGAGAGGTTGACCAGGTCAACCGCCTCTGTTGCATTGTGCAGGAGCCGCTCGGATCGAGCGAGAGCGGAAGAAGCCGGGCCTGCGCACTTGAGCCACTGCATCACGGCAGTACAGCCTTGCCGGAGGGCCCCTTGGGCTTGAACCGCCCCAGCAGTTCCACCTGCTGCTTCGGATCCCGGCACGTCACCCAGCCTCTTCTCCTTCGGCCCACGCCCTGTAGAAGAAGCCGCGACGTCCGCAGGGAGTGGACAGGCAGATCAGTCGCCCCTGCGACACCGCTAGCATGGGCGGCACCGTCGCGTACACGTCGTCGGGGACGCGGGCCGGCTTCATCGACGATCAGCACCCGCACCTGCCGCACATTCCCGACCTCCGCCGGCGCCCGAACGACACTTCTCGTCCGGGGTGTGAAGCCGGGGATGAAGCCCAAGGCAAGCCGGAACCATGCGGTCCTGAGGGGAGACGTGCCGTGGGACACCGACCTATCCCGCGAACAGCCGTGCTGGCCCAAGCTCATCCGCGGGAGAGGGGGTTTGGCCAGCGCGCACCACTTGTTGGCCACCCCCCTTCGGGCGGCCGGGTTCACAAACGGGTGACAGTCGGGAGGCCTCTCCCCGGTTGAGCTGGAGGTTGACCCCGCGCATCGCTTCGGCCCAATTTCCTCCCTGACGAATCGTTTCATTGCCCCCCCGAAGTGTGTCTCCCAAAGTCGTGAAACGAAGGCATGGTTCAGAACGGGGCAGTTTCGGGTGGCGCGGCCGTAGGTCAGGCTTTCCAGCCTGACTCGCTTCTTGTCAGGCTGGAAAGCCTGACCTACGGCGCCAAGTGTTACCCCGGCTTGAACCATGCCGAAACGAATGGGTTGTCGGCGGCGCAAGGCGTGGAGGGACAAGGACATCGGGAAACGCGATTCGTTTCACCCGCCCGTGAAACGAAACGGCCCTTGGCACACCCGGCGACGCGGACGTACGCCCGGCGTGGCGGGGGCAGCGCCAGGTTCCGCGCCAGCGTACCCCCACGGGGCCGCGACGTCCGTGGCCGTGCCACGGGAGTCTTCACCAGGTGCCCGCACGCTTGAACCAGGCCTGCTCACCCACTTGCCCACGGGGCAAGTCACGCCCGGGAGGGCTTTCCCGCCTCGTGTCCGCATCCTGCCCGTGGGGCGCAGGGTCACGGCAGCGCCAGGCCAGCCGCTGCTCCCCGTCTTCCCTTGGTTCCGCGCGGAACATTCGTTCATATCCTCCTCCGGCGCCACCAGCGACGCCGACGCCAACACCACCGACGGCAGCGTCGCCGGCGGCCTCTCCATCACCCTCACGCTCACCGGGCAACCTCGCCGGCATCCCCGACGTCGATGCCTCCACACGGTCGTTCGCCTACGACCAACTCGACCAGCGCCAGTCTCCCGGCCGCGCCTCCAACCCCGCCCCCAGCGGGTTGCGCTCGATGGAGCGCCCGCAACGGAGCAGATACTCGTCCGCCTCCACCGCCGGGCCCTTGACCGCCCCGCTGCCGGGGCGATTGGACGGCGTCGCGGCCGTAACGTACCTTTCAGCGGGGCCTTCGCGCCCCCGGAGGCAACAGACACCGCGGGAAGCTGCCGACAGGGACCGCCGCCATGACGTTGACCAAGGAACCCGATACGGAACCGATCCCCGGTTACCGTCTCGTCGAATTCCTCGGCCGCGGCGGCTTCGGGGAGGTCTGGAAGTGCGAGGCCCCCGGCGGAGTGTTCAAGGCCGTCAAGTTCGTCCAGGGCAACATGCTGTCGCTCGACGTGGAGCGACTTCAGGCCGAGCAGGAATGGAAGGCGCTCCAACTCGTCAAGACGATCCGCCACCCATTCCTTCTGGGTATCGATAGGCTGGAAGTGGTCGATGGCGAACTCGTCGTCGTCATGGAGCTGGCCGACCGCAGCCTGGCGGATGCCTTCGGCGAGTGCCGCGAGGCCGGGCAGCCGGGCCTCCCACGCGCCGAGCTGCTCGCCTACCTGCGCGAAGCGGCCGAGGCCCTGGACGTCATCAACTTGCAGCACCACCTGCAGCATCTCGACGTCAAGCCGGCGAACCTCTTCCTGGTTAACCGCCACGTCAAGGTCGGCGACTTCGGCCTGCTCAGCCGCCTCTGTGAGGGCGACGAGGCCACGGCCGACGCGGCGCTCGCCGGTGTCACCCCACTCTACTGTGCCCCCGAAACATTGGCCGGGACCGTCAGCGCCCGCAGCGATCAGTACAGCCTCGCCGTCGTGTACCAGGAATTGCTGACCGGACAGCTTCCCTACTCCGGGCGCAACGCGCGCGAGCTGTTGGTGCGCCGGGCCACCACCGAACCCGACCTGTCGGCACTGCCGGAGGCCGAACAGCCGGTCGTGGCCCAGGCCCTGGCACGTGCCCCGAAGGCCCGCTACCCGTCCTGCACCGAGTTCATCCGCGCCCTTGCCCCCGAACTGATGCCCGCGAAATCGTCGCCATTCCTGGACGTCTTGCTGACCGACGGGACCGTGGGGCAACCGAAGGGCCACAGCCCCGCTTCCGGCACCAACCCGGGGCTGACGCGGCCGACGCTGCCCGTGCTGCGCGACGGCAACCTGCCGCCGCCGGTCCGACGGCGGACGCCGGAGCCCCCCTCCACCCAGGCCGTGGACTTCGGCGGCTACCGCCTCCTGAAGTGCCTCGGCCGGGGTCCCCTGTGCGAGACGTGGAAGGCGGAGGCGCCCGACGGCCGCACGCGCCTGCTGAAGTTCGCCAACGGCCTCACCGACGGCCGCGACCCCGCCGAGGCCGAGGTGATCCGCTTCCTCAGCGCGGACCTCCATCCCAACCTGCTGCCGCTGGAAGTGGTGAACAGCGACGGCGGCCGCGTCGCCCTCGTCTGCGACCCGCTGGAGGGAACGCTGGCCGACCGCCTGCAACACTGCCAGACGGTCGGGCTGCCCGGCATCCCGCGCCGCGAACTGCTCGACCACTTGCAGACGGCCGCCGACGCCCTCGACTCCCTTTACCACAAGCACCGCCTGCAACACCTTTGCCTGACCCCGCGCGCCCTCGTCCTCGACGGCAAGTGTCTACTCATCGCCGACATGGGCCTCGGGCAGCTCCTCTGGTTGCCGGCCGGGCAGGCGCTAGGGCAGCACAACGGCCGCTATTCCGCCCCCGAATTGTGCGCCGGCGAACTGAGCCCGACGTGCGACCAGTACAGCCTCGCCGTCATCTTTCAGGAGTTGCTCACCGGCACGTCGCCCTTCCGTGGCGGGCCGGCCCGCGGCAAGGCGCGGCCGAACCTCGACCTGCTTCCGGCTCCCGACCGCGAGCCGATCGCCCGCGCCCTCAACCCCAACCCCGAGCGGCGCTTCGCGACCTGTGCCGAGTTGATCGACGCCCTCGACCGCGGCGCGGCGGCAACGCGCCAGGTGGCGATCGTGCTGGCGCCGGTCATCGCCGTGCCGGGGCCTCCCACCCGGGCAGCGGCCGACCCCTTGCCCCAACCGCTCGAAGTGATCGGGCAGATGCTCGAACAGGCCACCGGCACGTTCCGCCTGCGGCGGTCCAATGCCCTTGGCTATCTCCTGGATCCCGGGACGATGCTGAAGCACACCTGCGCCGCCTACCTGTCCGCGCGCCTGGCGCGCTTCAAGCTGGAGGGCTTCCGGCAGCAATGGAACGCCGACCTCATTCACAGCGAGGAGAGCGCCTTCGTGCTTCAGGTGCCGCTCGCGGGCTCGTTCTGGCAGCGCTGCCTCGGCCGGGAGCCGGCCCTCGAAGTCCATCTCCATCTGATCTCGCCACGGGGAGCGACTGAGGCGCTGACCGCGGTACGTGTCGAGCTGCGGCCGGTGCGCTGCAAGTACGAACAGGCCGTCGCCGCCCTGGAGCAGCACGGCCCCCCTCTGCTGCACAGCCTGCGCAACTTCCTGCAGGTGGAGCCGGAACGGCGCGCCCGGGACCGGGTGCCGTTCGAGCACGCGCTCGGGCTGTTCCCGGTGCTCGACGATCACCAACTGGGCGACGCGGTGGTCTGCCAGGGAAAGGACCTGTCGCTGTGCGGACTGGGTTTGTTCGCCCCACAGGCGCCGCCGGGCAAACACGTCTACGTCCAGTTTCTGTTGACGCCGGAACTCGCCGCGCTGGCCCTGCTCGGCCGGGTGGTGCGCGTCCAGCCGAGCGGCCGCGGACGCTGCGAACTCGGCCTGGCCTTTGCGGAGGGGTCGGATTCGTTCGCACACACCCCCAACGGCGTTCCTGCGGTGCGCCTGGACCGCTGACTCGTCCGCAGGGCGGCACGTCCTTTGCCTTGTTCTTCTCACGGCCCTGATTTCGCCGCTTACCACCGGCCCGCGGGCAATCGGGCTTGTTAAGCGGAAACTGCCGCCACATGAGGAGTTATGATGCGCCACGGTAATTGCTCAGAGTCTCTGGGTGAATCCCAACAGCGCGTGGCGCAAGTCATTCATTGAAAATGAGTTACGACCGCTAACATCAGGCATGATTGTATTTTCTCCTAACCTTCTGAGCAATTACGCGCCACGCGCCACCCGCCACCTGCGTCAACAGCCGAAAAAGGGGGTGTGTCGTGAGAAGAGAAGAAGAAATGACAGCGGGCCGGGGAGGACACGGTCAGCCGCCCCCGCACGACCCGTTCCCCGAAATTGCGGCGCGATCCCCTACACCCGTGCCAGCAGTTCCCTATAACCGATGTATTCATTCTTCCAGTCACCGTACACCGCTGTTAGCCCGCAGGTCGGGCACCGGCAGCCAAGGTAGAGCCACTTCACATCCTCGCTATCGTCGTACAGCGACACGGCAACCGTGATCTCGAACTCCTCGCCACCGCACGGGCAAGCGCATTCCTCCAGTTCGGCCTCTGCCATGAACTCGTCGCTGTCCCCGATCAGGTGTTCGTCCTCACAGGCAACACACAATCGAACGGCAGCACCTTGCGTGTCGTCAAGCAGGAGCCAAAACACCTTGCCGCCGCACTTGCAGACCGCTTCGGCGTAGTGGTGGGCGAGGTACTTGACGCCCCTACTGTACCGCAGGATCTCGCCACGGATGTCAGCCTGGCTGTCGCCGTACCGCCATTTCCCGCGATTCTGCAAGGCCATCCGCCCCTCCGCTTCTGCCACCGAACGAAGTGATGAGGCGAAGGGGGGGAGGCAGCTCAATTGGAGGACTCGTCATGAGTCCCGCCTCCGCTTCTGCCACCGAACGAAGTGATGAGGCGAAGGGGTTCAATCGAACGGATAGGGGTTATCAAAAACCATGGGGGGCTCCTCCTCGATACAGCGGATCACGTACTCCTGCCCCGTGAACTTGAGACCGCGGCGGTCGAGTTCCTGGTAGAGATCCGGGGGCGTCTTCGCGAAGCAGATCAGTCGGTCGCCGTGGTAGGCCACCCACTGCCCGGGTCGCTCCTCCATCAGCCGCGGCCGATCGCGCCGGAACGTCTCCAGGGCCAGCAGGCCCAGGGCGGGATTCGGCTCGGTCCTGACGGGCCCTCGCTGAGTTTGCTCGCTCATCGATCAACTCCTCTTCATTCAGCCAGCGTGCATCGCGTGCTGTCACCAGCCCTCTCCATGCTACATCTCGGCTTCGCGACGAGCAACGCAGCAACAGATCGCTCTCTTACCGGATGTCACCCCGTCATGTTCACCCACTTCGGAGATCGGAACGATATTCGGGCCGGCTCGGGGCGCGCGAAAAGCTCGTGACAGCATGGTCGCCTGCTATAATGCCCCTTCAGAGTGCCCCCTCCCTCCCCGCGGAGGAAGGGGCTGTGCGGTCCCCGGACAAGAATCGCGAGGCGAGCATGGCAACCCCGACCCAGGACAGCGCCCCCCCGACGCCGCGCATCCTCATCGCCGACGACAACGCCCAGAACGTCGAGTTGCTTGAGGCCTACCTCGCCGCCAGCGACTGGGACGTCCGCACCGCCGCCGACGGCGAGGAAACCCTCAAGCAGGTCCGCGACTGGCAGCCCGACGTCATCCTGCTCGACATCATGATGCCGAAGATCAGCGGCTTCGAGGTCTGCAAGCGCCTCCGCGCCGACCCGAAGACGCGCGACATCGCCGTGCTCATGATCACCGGACTCGACCAGCCCAGCGACATCGACAAGGCCGTCGATGCGGGGACGGAAGATTTCATGACCAAGCCGATCAACAAGGCCGACCTGCTGCGGCGCGTGCGTGCCATGCTGAAGGCGCGGGAAAACAAGCCCGAACTGGACCGCGCCCTCGCCTACATCAACGCCGTCGAAAAGGGAGGCCCATGAGCGCGGGCCGCGTCATCCTCCAGCCGCGCCGCGCCCGTCCCTTCTACGGACGGCACCCCTGGGTCTACCCCGGGGCCATCGCCGCCGTCGAGGGCGAGCCGGCCGACGGCGCCGAGGTCGATCTGGTCTCGCACACCGGCAACTTCGTCGCCCGCGGCCTGTATAACTCACGCAGCAAGATCCGCGTCCGCCTCTACTCGTGGTCGCCCGACCTGCCGCTCGACTCGGCCTTCTTCCGCGATCGCCTCGACGCTGCCCTCCGTCTCCGCCGCGACATCCTCCGCCTCGACGGCCCTGGTCGCGCCTGCCGTCACGTTTTCAGCGAGGGTGACGGCCTCTCGGGCTTGACCGTGGACCGCTACGACCGCTGGCTGGTGGTGCAATTCACCTCGCTCGGCCTGGCCCAGCGCCGCGACCTGTTCGCCGAGTTGCTCGCCGAGCTGACCGGGACCGAGGGCATCTACCTGCGCACCGAGCGCGGCATCGGCCGACTCGAAGGGCTGGATTTACAGGACGGCCCGTTGTGGGGACAGGTCCCCGCCGGGCCGGTGACCGTGGAGGAGGGCGGGCTGCACTTCCTGGTCAATCTGGCGGAGGGGCAGAAGACGGGCTTCTACGTCGATCAGCGCGACAACCGCCGGGCGGTGGCCCCGCTGGCGGCGGGGCGGCGCGTGCTGGACGCCTTCTGCTACAGCGGCGGCTTTGGCCTGCACGCGGCACGGGCGGGGGCGAGCGCCGTCGTCGGCGTCGATTCGTCGGAGCCGGCCCTGGAACTCGCCCGCGCCAACGCCCGTCTGAACGGGCTGGACAACGTCACCTTCGTCGCCGCCGATGTCTTCGACCACCTCGGAGCTCTGGCCGCCGCAGGGGAGCGTTTCGGCGTCGTCGTCCTTGACCCGCCGAAGTTCGCTCGCACCCAGGGGGCCGTCGAGGAGGCGCTGCGCGGCTACCGGCGCTTGCAGACACTTGCACTGCGCTTGCTGGAAAGCGACGGCATTCTCGTCACTTGCTGTTGCTCCGGACTCATCACCGGCGATATGCTAAGCGACTTGCTGGCGCAGCTGGCGGTGGAGGAGCGCCGCGAGGTGCAGTTGCTCGAGCGCCGCGGGCAGGCTGCCGACCACCCTGTGGCGGTGACGTGTCCGGAGTCGAATTACCTGAAGTGCCTCATCTGCCGGGTGCGCTGATCGCTGGCCGCTTGCGGCCTGGCACTCCCTGCGAAGCCGCAAGCGGCTGAAACCCCGGTCCGCGTGCCCGGGTAGTTGATGCGACGTGCTGACGGTGCCCATTACCCCACCCACTGTTTGGGAGGTCTGTCCGCTCATGTTTTCCTTCCGCAAGTGCATCCTGACGGCCCTGGTCCTGAGCCTGGCCGTGGCCCTGCCCACTTTCGCCGCCCCGGTGGGCGACGCCGCCCCGGCCGGCAGCTTCGAGAAATACCTGCCCGACTCCGCCGACGGCGTCGTCAACATCAACGTCCGCGAACTCCTCGACTCGGAGCTGTTCAAGAAAGCCGGCCTCGACAAGCAGTTGGCCGGCGACGACGCCCAGAAGACCATGAAACTGCTCGGCCTCGACCCGCTCAAGGACATCGAGCGTGTCATCATCACCAACGACAAGGAGAAGGGGGACGACCCCCACTTCATCATCCAGGGGAAGTTCGACCCGGCCAAGCTCAGCGCGGCCGCCGAGTTGGCCCACAAGGAAAAGAAGGACATCTTCATCATCCACAAGACCGAAACCGGTAAGATCTACGAGGTCACCAAACTCGAGGAGTTCGTGAAGATGCCGCCGCAGGCCGCCGGCGCCGGCCTCAACCTCAAGGGCAAGTCGGTCTTCGTCGTCATCCCGGACAAGGGCCACATCGTCCTCGTCGGCACCAAGGAGAGTGCCGAGACCGTGCTGGCCAAGGCTGCCGGGAAGAAGACCACGAAGCTGACGAACAAGGAGTTGCCGGGCCTGATCGCCAAGATCAACCCCAAGCAGACCATCGCCCTGGCGCTGCCGGCGCCGGGGGGCGATGAAAAGGTCAAGAGCATCACCGGCGGCCTCACGGTGACCGCCGACGTGAAGGTCGATGTCACCGTCACCACGGTCGATGCCGAAGCCGCCAAGGACCTGAACGAGAAGATCGGCGAACAGTTGAAGATGGTGACGGACATCGCTGGCCTCCTCGTCCTGCAGCAGAAAGAGTTTGCGCCGGCCATTGACATCCTCAACGGCATCAAGCACGAGGCCAAGGACGGCACCATCGGCATCAAGAGCGAGATCAAGGGCGACACCCTCGAAAAGCTCGTCAAGGGCCTGGCCGAACTTGCCGCGAAGAACAGCGGCATCAAGTAGCGTCCCGGCCGATGGTATCACCCCGGTTTAGCCGCCGCCCCACGGGCGGCGCTCGTAGTGACCGCATTCATGCGGTCCTGACTGTCCCGACCCAATAAATCGGGTCACTACGAGCGCCGCGCTTGTAGTGACCGCATTCATGCGGTCCTGACTGTCCCGACCCGATAAATCGGGTCACTACGAGCGCCGCCCCAAGGGCGGCGGCTAAACGTGTTTTTCAGGCGAACTCATGCTCATTCCCCGCAGTTCCGCGTTCGGCGTGCTGGCGCTCGCCCTGATCCTCCCCGCCGCACGCGCCGCCGAGGTCGATCCCTACACCCCCGCCGACAGCGAATGGGTGCTGCACTTCAACCTCAAGCAGTTAGCCGGGGCGCCCGCCATCGCGAAGTACGGCGCCGAGCAGCTCCGCACTGGGCTCCACGGCGGGTCCGACGCCCTGAAGCCCCTGACCGCCCTGGGCGTCGATCCCGCCAAGGACGTCCACACCCTCACCGCGGCCGGTTCGGGATTGCTCCAGTTCGACCGGGCCCTGCTGATCGTGCGCGGCGCGTTCGACGCCGAGAAACTGCGTAAGGCCGCGGACGGCCTGGTCAAGGAGCAGCCGGCCGCGTGGAAGGCCGACAAACAGGGCGACGTGACGGTATACGAGCTGCGCGACAAAGGCCGAGCGCCGGCCTATCTCGCGGTCCTGACGGACAACACGGTCGTCCTGTCGCCGGGGAAAAAGTACGTGACGGCCGCGGCCGCCCTCGACCCGAAGAAGCCGGCCAAAGTGTCCGAGCCGCTCCGCAAGTTGGTCGAGAACGCCGACGCGAAGGACGACGTCTGGCTGGCGGCGCTAAAGTCGGATCACATCCAGAAACTGCTCGCCAAGTCGTCGGCTACCTCGGGAATCGCCGACGACGTGACTGCGTTCACGGGCCGGCTGAAAGTCGGCGACGACGCCCGGATCACGTTCAGCGTCCACACCAGGGAGAAAAAGGCGGCCGAAGAGGTGGCCCCGCTCCTCGACGCGGCCAAGGGCTTCGCCTCGCTGACGGTCCAGGGGACTGCCGGCCTCGGACCGCTGTTGTCGGACCTCATCGACGCCTGCAAGACTTCCACCGACGGCGGCACGGCGACCCTGTCCGGGCGGCTAAGTGAGGAGCAGATCGCCAAGGCGCTGAAGAAGAAATGACGACAGCCGCTCGGGGCCTGGCAGGGAGTCAGGGAGCGGCATGCGGAGCATGCCCTACGCGCCCTTTCCCGCCCCCGGCTTGTCCGGCCCGCGTTTCGGGCCTCCGGGCGGCGCCTGGAACGATCGCAACTCCCTCGGGAAATCCTTCGGCGCGTTCTCCGCGTTATGGTCGAGGGCCCGGGCGATCCAGACCTGCAACTTCGGGTTTTGCCTGTACCAGGCCGCTTGCAGGATCTTTTCGCGCTCTCCTCCGCCGGCGACCTCCAGGAAGAGTTTGTTGGACTCCGCCGGCCTGTCCTGGAGCCCCAGGACGAGGGCGTGGCCCAGCCGCCCCAGGCGCTGGTATTGCGGCACCTTGTCGCCCGCCGCCGTCAGCCGGGCGAACAGGTCGTCCGCCTCGCCCAGGCGCCACCGATCCAGGTAGAACAGGGCCAACTCCACCGAGAAATCCAGACCTTTGCGCACCTCCTGGGGATTGGCGCCACTCGGCTTGAGGTACTGCTGCACGGCCGTTTGCAAGAACTTCTCGCGCTCCGCCTCGGAGGGGAGGGGGCGCGGGTCGGCGACGTCGGCGCCGGTCGCCGCGCCGGCCGACGACTTCGTCCCGGCGTGCAGGCGCACCCAGCCGACGACGGCCCCCCCCGTCGCGGCCAGGAGCACCGAGCCGGCCACGGCCCACGGCAGCCAGGGGCGCGACGGCCGGGCGAGCGGGGCCCCGGTCGGCACCCCCGGCACCTGGCCGGTGATCTTCCCCGGCGCCTCCGGCTGTGGTCCGGATTCGGACGCCGCCAACGGCACTGGCTCCGACAGGGCAAACGCCTGCGTGACCACCACGCCGGTCTCGAGACTGTTCAGTGCCTCGCGCAGTCGGGACAGGTCGGCGAGGAGTTCGCGGCACGTCTGGTAGCGCCCCTCGGGCTTCTTCGCCATCATCTTGTGGACGACGGCGCAGAGTTCCGGCGGCAGGTCGGGCCGCAGCGAGGCCAGCGCCGCCGGCTCGGAGCGGACGTGCTGCAAGGCGACCTCGAAGGCGCTCTGACCGCGGAAGGGGGGCTGGCCGGAGAGCATGTGGTAACAGCTGACGCCGAACGAGTAAATGTCGGTCCGTGGGTCGAGCGCTTTCCCCTCGACCTGCTCGGGGCTCATGTAGAGCGGCGTGCCCATCGTGACACCGCTTTGGGTCAGGTTCAGGGCGGGTTGGCCTGCCGCCAGGGCCAGGGAGAGGCCGAAGTCGGCCACCTTTACCTCGCCCTTGCGCGTCAGGAGAATGTTCTCGGGCTTGACGTCGCGGTGGATGATGCCCAGTTCGCCGGCGCGCTGGAGGGCGGCGGCCACCTGGCGCATGATGCTCAGCGCCAGCAGGGCGTCGGGCGGCCCCTTGAGGGCGACGTAGTCGCGCAGGTTGCGGCCTTCGACGTACTCCAGGGCCATGTAGTGGACGCCGTCGGCCGCGCCGATCTGGTACACCTGGACGATGTTGGCGTGGGTGACCCGGGCCACGGCCTCCGCCTCACGCTTGAAGCGCTGCAGCGCGGTCGGGTCGGCGGCCAACTCGGCCTTGAGGATCTTCAGGGCCACGCGCCGCTTCAGCGACACCTGCTCGGCGAGGTAGACCTGCCCCATGCCGCCGGCGCCGAGGCGGCGCAGGATACGGTAATCGTCGAGGGTCCGGCCGCTCAGATCGACAACCGGCACCGCCTGGGACGACCCGGAAGCGACGGACCCACTCGTATCCTGCTCCACGCCGTTGGGCATCTGCGACCTGCCTTCCTTCGCTTGAAGAAGACAGAAGACAGAAGACAGAAGACAGAAGTCAGAATAAGCAGTCTTCTGTCTTATGTCTTCTGTCTTCTGAGTTTCTTCATCGGGACGGCCCGCCCGAGGGGGACTAGGATGGGAAGGAGGCCGTCCCGTGTCCGAAGCGGAGTCCGACTCATGAACCTGTACTTGCTACGTCACGCGCACGCCCTAGCCATCGGCGAGCAGGGAATCCAGACCGATGAGGCGCGGCCGTTGAGCGACGAGGGCCGCCAGCAGATGGAGCTGGTGGGCGACGCCGTCAAGCGCCTCGGCCTGAAGATCGATCTACTTCTTAGCAGCCCGCTGCGGCGCGCCATGGAAAGCGCCCAGGAGTTGTGCCGTCGCCTCGGGCTGTCGGGGACGGCGCTGATGACCTGCGACCAACTCGAACCGGGCGGATCCTTGAAGAAGCTGATGAAGCGGTTGCGCAGCCTGGAGGCGAACGAGGTGGTGCTGGTTGGCCACACGCCGGACCTGCCGTGGCTGGCGGCGTGGTTGATCGGGAGTAAGCGGACCGAAGTGGAGATCGCCAAGGCGGGCCTCGCCTGCATCCGCTGCGACGCCCCGCCGCGCAAAGGAGTTGGGGCGCTCGTCTGGCTTCTGACGCCGGAGTTGCTCCGCGCGCTCAAACCCGTTTAGCCGCCGCCCTCGGGGCGGCGCTCTTTCCGCGGCGCCCCGAGGGCGGCGGCTAAACGGGTCAGCGCTCGTCGTTGAGCAACCGCTGCGTTTTGAGTTGGTAGCAGCTGGAGTTGCCGTTGCCGGTGAAGAGCGAGCGCCCGTCCGGGGAGAAACAGAGCACCTTGACCTGCGTGTCGAGTTCGGTGACGCCCAGCGAGGCGCCGGTTTCCATGTCCCAAAGGCGCACGGTGTGGTCGTCGGCCGCGGAAACGAGGCGCCGGCCGTCCGGGCTGAACGCGACACAGTTGACGGCGTCCTCGTGGCCGGCCAGTTCGCGCAGCAGCCGGCCGGTTCGCACGTCCCAGACGCGAACCGTTCGCACCAATGACGCGGCCGCCAGCAGCCGTCCCTCCGGATGAAAGGCGAGACTGCGCGCCCCGCCGGACAGGGTGAGGCGGCGCGTCGGTTGCACCACGTCCCAGACGTGAATGGCACCGTCCGATCCGCCGGTGGCGAGCCAGTCGATGCCGCCGGCCGCAAGCAACTCTCCCTGGGGGTGAAAAGCGATGGCCTCGATGGAACAGCCGTCGATGGCGTCGGGCACGATCAGGGCCGGCGTGCCGCGCTCGATGTTCCACAGCCAGACGTCGCAGCCGATGGCGCTGGCCGACGCCAGGACCGGGGCGTTCGGGGCGAAGGCCAGCGCCGTCACCGGCAGGGCCGGTCCTTCCAGGCTGGCCAGCCGTCGGCCAGTCGTCGCGTCCCAGAGGCGGACGGCCGTGTCGGCGCCGCCGGCGGCGATCCAGCGCCCGTCGGGGCTGTAGGCCAGCGCGCTGAGGCCGCTCGTCTCGTCCAGCTCCAAGACTTTGCGTTCCGTCGCGACTTCCCAGACGCGCACTCCCTTGCCAGGAGAGAGGCTGGCCAGGCGCCCGCCGTCGCTGCTTAGGCCGATTGCCGATTGCCGATTGCCGATTGCCGATTTCAAATCGGCAATCGGCAATCGGCAATCGGCGAGTCGGCCGGCCCGAACGGGCCCCACAGGTGGACGACGCGATCACTGCCGCCGGAGGCCAGCGTCTCGCCATCGGCGCGGAACGCTAAGCAGCGCACCTCGCCCTCGAACCCCCGAAAGACGCGCAAGGGCTGGTGCGACGCCAGATCCCACAGGTGGATCGCCTGTCCCGAGTCGGCGCAAGCCAGGCGCGAGCCGTCGGGGGTGATGGCCAGGGCCTGCACCTGGTTGGCGTGGCTGTTCAGGAGGATGACCGGGGCGGCCGCGACCACGTCCCAGACCCAGACCGAGGTGTCCCAGCCCGCCGAATAGAGGCGGTGGCCGCGCGGGTGCCAGGCCAGCGCGGGGATGCGGTCGTTGTGCCCCTCCAGGAGCGCACACTCCTCCCCCGTGGACAGGTCCCAGACGCGGATGACGCGGTCCTCGCCGGCCGAAGCGAGCCGCGTGCCGTCGGCGCTGAAGGCCAGGGCGCTCACCTGGCGGCTGTGGCCGCGCAGTTCGTAAACCTGCTCGTCGTTGGCGGCGTCCCAGAGGCAAACCGACCCGTCATCGTGACCGGTGGCCACAAGGCCGGCGTCACCGCGCAGGGCCAAGGCCGTCACCCACGACGCCTGCGGCAGCACCGCCTGGAGTTGGCCGGCCGGCACGTCCCACAGGGACAACTCGTCGCTGGCCGAGGCGAGGACGAGGCCGTCACGGCTGAAGGCCCACAAGTTTTCCAACTCACTGAGAAGGTGCCATTCGAGCTGCCGGCGGCCGCCGAGGTCCCAGCGCCGCAGCAACCCGGGATCCTCGACCGTCCACAGGATACCGTCGGCGGCAAATGACAGCGCGAGCAGGTCGCCGTCGGCGCGAAAGGGCCGGTCGTCGAAGACGCGCTGCACGGCGAGCGGGTGGACGGACGGAACCGGGACCGGAGAAGGGGACGCGGTCGAGGAATTCATGAGGGGTTCTCGCTGGGATTCGGGGACGGAACACCGCAGGGTCCCTGTCGCCGCAATTCTACAACAAATTTCGCGCGGTTGTGTTCTTTCGACCCGGACGGCTGCCGGGATCGCCGGTGCTTTGGAGAAGACAGAAGACAGAAGCCCGGATGGGCCCGGGGCTCTTCTGTCTTCTGTCTTCTGTCTTCTCTACGGTGGGCTCAGTCTCGCACGACCGCGACCCGGTTGACAAGGGCCCGCCCGTCGAGGACGGGCATCAGGGCTTCCTGCGCCAATTGCTTGAGGTAGTAGCTGGTGACCGAGCCCTGGATGACGACTTTTTCGTCCGTCTCTTCGATGGCGAGCTGGCGGAGGGCTGGGATAGGGTTTTGTCGCAAGACCGCCAGGGCTCGCGACTCGACCAGGGGAGAGGAAACCATCGCTGCGTGCTCCTTCCTCGAAATGCAGGCATCGCCCGACCATCGCGGGGTCGAACCAGAGGGAAAACACGGAGTTTTGACCTTGCCCGGGCCCAGCCGCGCGCGGTGGTCTGGAGGGGAGGGTTCCACCGGGGTTCCCGTCCTTGAGGGTCGTCACCCGATTAGGGCATCCTTGTCTCCGGAATCGTCGATAACTTGGGTACAGCTTGAAGTCGCGGCGCGCACAGCGAACCGTTGCCGGCGCGGCGCAAAGGCGTTCCCAGGGGATGGGGAGAAGGTATCCGCCGGGAACGAACAGGCTCGTTGTCAGCGTTGGCAATCCTATGGGAAGGCCAGGCAGGGTGCAACCGATTTTTCCAGGAATGTCAGGGCGGACGGACGGCGGCAACGGCAACGCGCAAAGGGGCGCCGGTGCCGGTTGGCGAACCGGCGCGGGCTGCCTTGAATTTGAACGCATGTGTGCCTACCATTACAAGCGACGACTACGCGCGAAGTACCGAGGGAGATTCATGCGCTGCTGCCGGGACCAACGAGGGGGGTGAGGAAGGTGGGGGCCATGGAAATTTGTAGCGTCTACAAAGATTGTGAGCAAGAGGCCCAGCGCTTCAAGTGGATCGAGAGCGAGAAGGCCGGCCGCGACCTGGGCGAGGATGCCATCTGCCGCTGGGTGCAGAACCACTGGTGGGGCTACCTGAGGGCCCGCTGGCTCGAGCACCTGCAGGGCAAACGCTTCTGGGTCGAACTCGATCGCGGCGACTTCGGCCTCCTCCATCGCCGCTTCCAGGACCAGGCCCTTCTCCTCGACCGCATCCTCGACCGCCTCAAAGCCGGCCAGGAAAACCTCGAAATCATCATCTGGGCCCAGGACTGGGGCATCGCGATGCACTCCGTCTTCCAGATCCTCGAAGCCCTCGATATCAACAGCCGCCGATTGGCCCACCGCTTCGACGTGTCTTCCCTCTGAGCCATCCCTCTCTCTTCCCCCCCTGCAACAAGCCGCTTGCGGCTTCGCAGGTTCAACGTGCGAAGCCGCTTGCGGCTGTGGGATCCCCTTACTTCAACTCCACCGACCAGTAGGCGTTGTCGAGGAAGGTCCGCCACGACTGGTACTTGCGATGCGTCAGTTTCAGGTTGAGCAGCGGGCTGCGCTTCGGCTTCTCCGGCCGGCGGATCAGCGCCATGTGCGCCTCCTTCGGGGTGCGCCCGCCCTTGCGGACGTTGCAGGCCACGCAGGCGCAGACGATGTTCTCCCAGGTGCTCTGCCCGCCCTGGCTGCGCGGCATGACGTGGTCCAGGCTCAGCTCGCTCGTCGGGAACTTCTTGCCGCAGTACTGGCACTGGTTATTATCGCGGGCGAAAATGTTCCGCCGGTTGAACTTCACGGTCTGCTTGGGCAGCTTGTCGTAATCCAGCAGGCGGATGACGCGCGGCACCTGGATTTCGCTGCTGACGGTCCGCACCCAGTCGTCGTCTTCCTGCCGGAAGTGCTGGGCGCGGTACTCGCTCAACTCGCGCCAGGTCGCGAAGTTGTAGGTCGCGAACTGACCGTCTTCCAGGCTCACCACCTCGGCCAGGTCCTTGCACAGCAGGCAGAATGCCCGGCGCACGGAAATGATGTGGATGGCCATGAACAGTTTGTTCAGTACCAGGACGCTGGCATCCAGAGCCGAGTTGGGGCTGGAATTCATACGCCTCCCTTCTCTCTGGCGGGACGCACTGCCTCGGACCACGGGACCGGCCGACGCTGGCCGCCCCACCTGAGACGACGCCCCGGAGCGAAGACGGGTTCGAGTTTATCTATCCTATCAGCCCGCGCAGAGGCGACGCAAGCACACGTTCCCCATCCTGGCGCGAAGATGGCGTGAAATCCGGTTGACGGGCCGCGAATTCCCCACTAAAAAAGCCTGCGTCTCATCACGGACCCTCACCTCGCCGGTGCCATGTCCCAGCCCTCCCCCGAGTCTGTCGGCAAGCTCGACGAGGAACAGCAGCGCCTCGCCCACGCCCTCGTCAGCCGCGGCCTGCTCACCGCGGATGAGCTGCAAAGCTGCAAGGCGCCGGACGGGGCCGGGGCCAAGGCCT
>DATFNV010000732.1:0-3319 GCA_035266225.1 Gemmataceae bacterium | reverse complement strand
TGCCCCCCCGCCGCTCGCCTGGAATTTCACGCGACCAACCCATTCAACAACTCGCACAAGCGCAAAATGCGCTCGCGCTCCAGTGACGGGTAGTTGCCGACGTAGAACCCGTAGAAATGGACGTGGTCCGCACACGGGTACTTGCGCCACTCCTCCGGCCCGAGCACGCCGCGCAAGTACGGTTGCCGCACCTGGTTGCCGCCTCCCGAAGTGCCGCGGCGGAACTCGACGCCGTTGGCCCGCAGCGCCCCCATGACCCGCTCACACAGCTCCGCGTCCGGCTCCTTCAGGACCAGGGTGAAGGCGTAGTTGCTGCTCCCCGCGGTCGCGAAGTCGGTGCGGTAGGCGCGGCTGTCGAGGTTGTCCAGGAACAGGCGCAGGTTCTCGGTGCGCCGCCGGACGCCGTCGTCCAGGCGCCGCAGTTGCGACCGGCCGATGACGGCGTTGATCTCGGTGCCGCGAACGTTGTACCCGGGGTGCGCGAAGATAAACTCCGGGTTGAGGTCGGGATACTCGTCGGCGTACTCCTTCTTGCGGCTGTCGGACTCCAGCTCGCGGACCAGGCCGTGCGAGCGCAGCATGCGCACCGCCTCGTAAAAGTCCGTATTGTTGGTACACACCATCCCGCCCTCGATGGTGCTCAGGTGGTGGGCGTAGTAGAACGAGAAATTCGACGCCAGGCCGAAGGTGCCGAGCTTGCACCCCTCGAACGTGGCCCCGTGCGACTCGCAGACGTCTTCGAGGAGCGGCACGTCGCGCCGCCGCAGCTCGTCCAGCAGGCGCCAACCCAGCGCGTTGTAGCCCAGGACGTGGGTGAGGAAGACGGCGCGCGTCCGCGGCGTGATCTTCGCCAGCACCTGATCGTTGTTCATGCCCAGGGTGCGCGGGTCAATGTCCACGAAGACCGGCTCGAAGCCGCAGTGCAGGACGGCGGCGACGTCGGACACCCAGGTGATGGTCGGCACGATGACCTCGCCGCCGGGGCCGTGCAATTCCTTCAGGGCGGCGAGCGTCAGCAGGTTGGCCGACGAGCCGCTGTTGACGAAGACGCTGTGCTTGACGCCCAGCCAGCGCGACCACTCCTCCTCGAAGGCCCGCACGTTGGCGGACTGCGTCAGGACCGGGTCGTCCTGGCGCAGCAGGTCGCAGACCGCGTCGAGGTCTTCGCGGGCGATGTTGTTCTTCATCAGCGGCCACGGCACGGCGGCCGGGCGCGGGGCGGATTGGACTGCCATCAGAAGGGTCCCTTGAATTCGATACTCTGGAGGTCGCTTCGCTCCTCGGGCAGCCAGCCGGTCGGGGCGCCCTCGACGAGGTCGCGGGCGGCGGCGGCGATGGTCCGGGCGTTGGGGTAGAATAATTCTTCCAGCGCCGGCGTCGTCGGGCAGGTCGTCGGCGCGAAGCCGAGGCGGCGCAGGCCCAGGTCGCGCACCCCCTGGAGGCGCTCGGCCACCTGGGCGACGATCTCGGCCGCTGCGCCGCAGCAGAGCCAGGCGGTATCGACCACCAGCAGCCGCCCCGTCTTCTCGACCGAGGCGACGACGGTGTCGATGTCGAGCGGACTCAGCCAGATGGGATCGATCACCTCCGCCTTGATACCGACGTCGGCCAGGTAGCGCTGCGCCCGCAGGCACTCGACCTGCATCCAGGAGATGCCGACGATTGTGACGTCCGCGCCGGCCGCCGTGACGCGGGCCCGGCCCGGCCCGACCGCGTACCTCTCTTCGGGGACCGGCCCCTTCTGGAAGTGCAGCAGACGGTGCTCGACGTACAGGACCGGGTCGTCGTCGCGGACGGCGGCGCTCAGGCAGCCCTTGGCGTCGTAGGGGGTGGCCGGGGCGACCACCTTCAGCCCCGGGACGTGCATGAAAAAACTGTGCAGCCCCTGCGAGTGCTGGGCGCCCTGGCCCCAGCTCTTGCCGATCATCGCGCGCACCACCAGCGGCACCCCCGCCCGGCCGCCGTACATGGACCGGGTTTTGGCGGCGACGTTGACGAGTTGATTCATCGCCAGCATCAGGAAATCCATGCGGATGTGGACGTGGATCGGCCGCAGCCCGGCCAGGGCCATCCCGACCGCCGCCCCCGTCATGGCGTCCTCCGACAACGGCGTGCCGAAGACGCGTTCCGGGCCGTACTTCTCGGCCAGCCCGCGCGCCGTCCCCTGGATCGCCTTCGGGTCGTCCACGTCCAATCCGAACAGGATCACCGCCGGGTCGCGCCCCATCTCCTGGTCGGTCGCCTCGCGGATCGCCTCGACGTAGGAAAGGGTGCGCTCGGCCGGCCGGCGGGGCTCGGCGGCCGGCAACCGGCGCCCCGCCGGCTTAACGGAGAGTCGCGGCATGATCTTCCTCCTTGAAGACGTCGCTCGTCAGTTCTTCCGCCGTCGGGAACGGGCTCGCCTCCGCGAAAGCGAAGGCGTCGGCGATCTCCTGCTCGACCGCCGCCTCGATGACCGCGCGCCCGGCCCGGTCGAGGGTTTCCGCCAGGCGGCGCACGGGGTCGTTCGCGATGTGGGGGGCGGCCTCGTCCTCCGTGCGGTAGCCGAGGTCGTAGTCGCAGCCGGGCCCGACGTGCTCGCGCCAGCGGTAGGTCATCACCTCGAAGAACCACGGCCCCTCGCCAGCACGGACTCGGGGCACCACGTCGCGCGCCCGCCCGACGAGGTCGAGCAGGTCGTCGCCGTCGAGGCGCTCCGCCGGCAGGCCGTGGGCGCGGGCGCGCTCGCAGATGGCCGGCGTCCCCTGGCGCCGCTCCTGGCGGGTGTGGATCGCGTAGCCGTTGTTCTCGCAGACAAAAAGGATCGGCAGCCGTTTCAGCACCGCGAAATTCAGGCTCTCCGCGAAGACCCCCTCCTCGGTCGCGCCGTCGCCGAAGAAGCTGGCGACGACGGCGGCCTGGCGCCGGTAGCGGACGGCGTAGGCGTGGCCGACGGCGTTGGCGATGGTGGTGCCGACCACCGCCGAGGTGCCCATCACCCTCTGCTTCGGGGCGATCAGGTGCATCGAGCCGCCCTTGCCCTTCGTGCAGCCGGTCGCCCGCCCGTACAACTCGGCGATCATCGCGCGCAGGTCGCCGCCGCGGGCGAGGTACAAGGCGTGACCGCGGTAAGTCCCATAGACGACGTCGCGGGGCTGCAGCGCCGCGCAGACGCCGACCGAAACCGCCTCCTGGCCGATCGACAGGTGGACGGGGCTCTTGATCTTGTCGGTGGGGTAGACGCGGGCGATCTCTTCCTCGACTCTGCGAATCCGGTAAAGGGACCGATACAGCTGCTCGCGCATCTCGGGGGCCTCCTTGGGGGACCGTCATTTACTCC
>DATFNV010000731.1:0-2148 GCA_035266225.1 Gemmataceae bacterium | reverse complement strand
CGCGCGCCTGTTCCGGCGGCATGAACGCCGGCGTACCGACCACGCCGGTGCGTCCGTCCTCCTCCGCCGTCGAGCCCGAACGCACCGTGCGGATCAGTGACCCGGCCGTGGTGGCCTCCGGATCGGCGTCCTTGCGGGCCTCCAGCACCTTGGCAAGTCCCCAGTCCATGACCTGCACCTCGCCGAACGGGCCGACCATCACATTCGAGGGCTTTAGGTCACGGTGGATCACGCCCTTGCTGTGGGCATAGGCCAGCGTCTGGCACACCTGCTCGAAGATCGTCAGGATGCGCGGCCGGTCGTGTTCCGCATTCGGCCGCTCCCTGAGCAACTCGGCCAGGGTGCGACCCTTGACGAGCTTCATCGTGAAGTAGGGCCGACGGTCGGGGAAGCGGCCCAATTCGTAGACGGGGACGATGCCGGGGTGCTGCAACTGCCCGCCGATCTGCGCCTCCTCCACGAAGCGCCGCCCCACGGTGGCGTCGTCGCGGTATTCCTCGCGCAGCACCTTCACCGCCAGGTCGCGGCGCAGCTCGGGGTCGCGGCCGCGCAGGACGCGGCCCATGCCGCCGCGGCCGATCTCCTCGTAGAGCAGGTTGCGGCCGGCGCTGTCGGCGGGGGGCATGGTCGAGAAGTCCTCCGCCGCAGCCGCCTCGCCGTTGCGATGGCCCCGCACGCCGGGCAATGCGGCGAGGGATTGTGCCACGTCGGCATCGGCCAGGGAGGCGAGGGCGCCGCGGGCCTCGGCGCCAGTAGCCGCGGCCAAGCTGGCGCGGGCGTCGCCGCCATGCTTCTTCAACTTGAACTCGATGAGTTGCTCGACAACGCCCCTGCCGGCGGGCGTCAGCCACCCCTGTGCGACGAGCAGATCGGCGATGGGTGTGTCCTTGCGCGCCGTCCAGAGGGTACACGCCTGGACGAACTGGTCACGGTCGAGGAGGTCGGCCTGGAGCGCGAGGACGGCGAACAGCAGGTTGCGGTCGGTGTCCATGAGGGGCGCCTCGCAGTTGCGGACGTGGGATCGGGAAAGTCTCGACACTCTAACCCACGGCGGCGAGGGTTGCAACAGCCTGACGGCCTACACGGGCTGCGCCCCGCTTCCCGCACTCGTTCACTTCACCATCCGCGGGCGACCCGGCGGCGAACAGGAGGCGCAGGAACCACCGATTCTCCGAAAAGTATTCGGCGCCCGGAATTCCGTTGACGGAGGCCGCGGGATGCGTTCTGCTGCCTGGTGCGCAATGGACTGACCGACGCCCCGAAATTGGCAGACTGACGGCCGTGCAGGGCAGACCGGCGCCAGTCTGGCTAATCACACCTTCGGTGGCCCAGAGGTGGCATGGCAAGCGTCCCATTTACCGAACTGTACTCGTCCCGACTGATCCTGCGCCGATTGAGGCGCGAGGATGCAGCTGCCCTGTGTGCTTATCGTTCGGCCCCCGAGGTTGCCCGATTTCAGTCTTGGGAGACCTTCGACACGGAGGATGGAGCGCGGTTGATCGCGGGGCAGTCGGGGCATAGCCCGGACATCCCGGGCACCTGGTTCCAACTGGCCATCACCCGCGCCGACAGCGGCGAAATGATCGGTGATTGCGGCCTGCACTGCCGCCAGGAGGACCCCCGCCAGATGGAGATCGGGATCACATTGGCCCCGGCGCACCAGGGCCACGGCTATGCGACCGAAGCCCTCGGCGTCGTCCTCGACTATCTTTTCGTGCGCCTGGGGAAGCATCGGGTTACGGCGACCACGGACGCAGACAATGCCGCCGCCGCCGCCCTGCTGCGCCGGCTCGGCTTCCGCCGCGAGGGGCACTTCATCGATAACGTCTGGTTCAAGGGGAAGTGGGGGAGTGAGTTCTCCTTCGCTCTGCTTCGGCGCGAGTGGGAGCAGCGCCAACCTGCGGGCTGCACCTGACCGCGGCGGCAGCAACCGTTTTCAGGGCTCAATGCCACACCGGCCGCCGCCTATGACCCGGCGAGGTGAGGCAGAGGGGCAAAGCCATGCAAGCGGTTTGTGGCCAGTGTGGCGAGGCGATGATCCCGGGTCGCAGACCCGCGCGGGTCTGCGACCCGCCGCTAAGAAATCAGTTCCCTAATGGCGAGCGGCGCGGCGTCAGCCCGCCGGTTTCGGCTTCACCGGCGGGCTGA
>DATFNV010000730.1:0-5316 GCA_035266225.1 Gemmataceae bacterium | reverse complement strand
CGCCCCCCCTCCCCCGACTCCGCCCGTGGACACCGACCGGAAGTAAGCCCGCGCCGCCTCCAGGCCGTCGAGTCCTTCCGCCGCGGGAAAGGCGACGACGACCCGCTGAGCGGCGTCCTCGACGCCGTAGTGCGTCAGCATCTGGACGACGGTGGCCGCCCGGACCTCGTTCAACTGGGGATTCACGTCGGCCTGGATGACGACGGTGAACGGCACGTGCGGCAGTCGCTTGGCCATTTCCTGAAGGTGGTACAGGCCGTACGGCCCGGGAAACTGGCCGCCCATGTACCACTCGTGGCGGTAGATCACGAAGTTGTCCGCCTGCCCCCCGGTGACCTGCTCGCGCTGCCACAGGCGCACGTAGGTGCCGTTGGGCGTGGGCATCGTCCCCGCCGGGATGGTCGCACAGTTATCGATGTGCCACGGCGATCGCGGCGGACACGGCGCTTGCGCCTGGACCGCGCCGCCGGCGATCAGCGTCAGCACGGCGGCGCCCCCGGCGCGGGCCAACCCCGGGCAGCGGCGGCGCCTCGAGTGCAAGGACGTCATGGGTCGATCCTTTCGTTCGGAGCGAGTCGGCCACGACCCGTCAGGGGTTGGGGTTTTGGCCCGAGTGTCCGGCCGGGCCGATCATGAAGAGCTGGTCGCAATGGCGGTAGCGCGCCATGCGGTCGATGTCGGTCCGCGCCGGCGAGCGGTAGTCGTAAGTGCGGCGGCTTTCGAGGCGGCCCAGCAGGTAGAACTCGAGGTCGCCGGGCTCGAACACGTCCGACCCGGGCAGCGGCGGCGTGTCCTTGGCCTCGACCGGGTGAACTAGCTCCGGGGTGACCAGCACGACCAGCTCCTGCTCCCCGGCGGAGGTGCGGTCGAAGGCGAAGAAGCGGCCGAGGAACGGCAGGTCGCCGAAGAACGGCACGCGCGTGGCGTCGGCGCCGAAGTTGTTCTGGATCAGCCCGGCCACCGCCAGGGTCTGGCCCTCGCGCAGCTCCACGGTGGTTTGAAAGTTACGCGAGTTTAATCCGGGGACATTGGTGCCGCCCACGTTGGCGGACGAGGCGAGGTCCTTGGTGCTGACGTCCGCTTTCACAGATAGCCGGATGCGGTCCTTGTCGGTGATGTAGGGCGTGAAGCTCAGTTGCACGCCGAACGGGACGAAGGAGACGCCCTGCAAGCCGGCCGCGGTGTAGCCGGTGACCACCGGGACCGGGAACTCGCCGCCGGCGCGGAAGTTGGCCGGCTGGCCGTTGAGGGTGACCAGGTTCGGCTCGGCCAGGGTGCGGGCGAAGTCCAGGGTACGGAGGGCGTTGACGGCCGCGGTGATCTGGCCGTTGTCGAGCACCAGCGGCAGGTTGGCCACGGAGCCGATGCCGGACGCGAGGCCCGACCCCGTCCCGGTGCCGCCGCCCGTGGCGCTGGCGATGTTGCCGGTATTGTTCGCGAACACTGTCATGCCGCTATGGTTCATGATGCTGAAGTTGACCCCGATGCTGCGCGCGGCGGCCCGGTCCACCTCGGCCACGGTGACGCGCAGCATGACCTGCTGCTCGCCGGGCACGCGCAGCAGACTGACGACGCTGATGCCGATGTCGTTGCGGCCGGCGCCGGCAGATCGCAGGGCGTCGGCCGCGGCAAAAAGGTCAAGCCCCGTTGCGTCGCGGCCTGGCCCGCCGAACGGTTCGCCAACCGGCTCCGGTACGGTGCCCTCCGGCGGAATCGGTTCCCGGACCGACTCGCTTCTCGCCCCCGTCAGGCCAAATTCGGTGGCCGTCCGGGTCAGGGTAGCGGCCCCGGTCGCCGTGCCTCCCGCTCCCCGGGCGCGAGGGGAGTTGGCCTGGACGATTTCCAGGATGTGCGCGGCCTCGGCGCCGTCCTTGGCCTGGCCGGCGACGACCAGGTTGCTGCCGACCAGGGACAGGCACACCAGGCTGTCGGGGAAGGCACGGTTGATTTCGGCCTCCAGCGCCTTGTAGAAGCGCTGCCGCAGCTCGCGCAGGTGGTCCCGCGCCTGCTCCACCGCCTCCGTGTCCGGGAAGACGCGGACCAGGTAGCTCAAGATCACTTGCTTGTTCGCGTCCTTGGGGTCGGTGAACCACAGGTTGAGGACGGTGTTGCCCACCGCCTTGCCCAGCAGAGAGATTTCCTTCTCCGTGATGATGACGTAGTCCGCGATCTCGTTTTTCGCATCGCCGCCGATCTGGAGGCGCCGGGGCGCTTCCTTGAAGACGAGCAACCGGGGTCGGCCGAGGATCAGATCGATCTCGGCCTGCGGATCGACCGTCTTTTCGACGAACTGTGCGTAGGACTTCGGCGTCGGGAGGCTCGACCGGCGCGTCGCGGCAGGTGGCAGCGGCATCATCCACGGCAACACGGGACACCCAGGCCCGGGCAGTTCCATGATGTGGGGCGGAGGCAGGGTCGGCCCGTCAGCCGCGGGTGGGGTGTCTCCCTCCGCGGGCATGGGGACCTCGGGCATGGCGGCCGGCGCCCTGGCCGCGGGGGCCGGAGGCTGGCTCGGTTCTGCGGCCCATGTCCCGCTTGCGATAACCAGCGCCAGCACGCAAGCGGCTGTCGTGATTCCCGGAACTCTCCAGATGGCCCGGTCGATGGCCGGGGAAGGGCCAACCGGGCAAGGCCGGGGACGCAAAGGCGTGCCCCGCGCCCCTTCTCCACAGCACTGTTCCGAGATGGGCATGTGCCGCAAGCCTCTGACTGAGAAAGGAATTGTGACGGCAATCCAGCCCGCCTGGCGGACCAGCCGACGCGAAGGCCGGTCGGTCCGGTCGCATAAACTGTATCGGACTTGCCGGTCGGGTAACTTGAGCAGCGGCGGGGGAAGCCAACCCGGCCTTCGCATTGGCACGGAAGTTACTGGGTCCAGCGTGGCCAATCTACCCCTGGCCCAGCGGTGTGGCCGCAGGGGCTGGCTTCTGGGGTCGCGCCGCCGCGATTCGTTGCATTCGTTCCGCGGCGCGGGATTCGTTGCGCGATCCCGCCCGTGCGCAACGAATGCAATGAATCCCCAGCGCTCGGCGCTGCCCCCGGCACTCGCAGGCGCGTTACCCAGGCTGGGCCCAGTAGCTCATCAGCGCTCCGAAACGGACCCCACCACCCAAAAAATCGTTGGTCGTGCGCGGCGGTATTCCGGCCCCGGCTACGACCAATCAGGAAGGAGGCGTCTGCGGAGCGGAGGAACCAACAGTGGGAGGCAGAGGAAGCGGCAGGCCGACGAACGAGGCCCGGCGGCGCCAGATGGCCCGACTGCGCGCCGGGGGACTGACCTTCGAGGAAATCGCGCGCATCTTTGGCGTGACCAAGCAGCGTGTCGGGCGAATCCTTCGGGACAGCGCGGCGACGAAAACCGCGCTGCGCTGCTGCGCCTGTCGCGCCGTGGTGGTATCCGAGGTCAGCCAGGTGCCGCGAGGGGCCCCCCTGCTTTGCTCGGCCTGCCTGGCGACGACCCCAGGCATACCGTTCGCCGAGCGCGTGAGGACGCGCCGCCTGGTCGCCGGCCTGACCCAGGAGGAGTTGGCCCGCAGGACGGGGTTGACCGATCAGGCGATTTCGTTGTACGAGAGGGGTATGAGGAGGCCGGGGGCCCGGACCCTGGCCCGGTTGGTCGAAGTTCTCGGCCCGGGGTTGATCGATGGGGCCTGAGGTCCGGCAACCCTCCCGAGGCGTTGCCGAAAAATCCCGCCGCGGCGCGGCGGTAATCCGGCCCCTGATGCGACTGGTAGAGTAGCAAACCAGGACCGTCCCCAAACACAAACCTACACGCCAACGCGAGGAGCAATAAGATGAATCCCAGTTCCATCCGTTTCCGCTGCCCGAAGTGTGCCGCGCGGATCAAGGCGCCGCGCCAGCTGATCGGCGAAAGCCGCGACTGCCCCGGCTGCGGCCGCGCCTTCGTCGTCCCCCGCCCGATACCGGAGGACCTCGGCCCGGTGCTGGTGCTGGTCGAGGGCGCTGAACGGTGTACCCTCGGCGTCGCCTACCGCCGCAGCGCCTGAGCGCCCCGCACGAAGATAGGCTGCAAGACGTTTTGCGGATACTTGACAAGGGAGATTGGACGATGCGACTCGCGATGTTCAGCGCTGCCCTGGCGGCCGGCTTGCTGTTCGCCGGCCTGGCGTCGGCCCAGCCGCCCGGCTTCGGCCCCGGCGGCTTCGGCCCCGGCGGCTTCGGCGGCGGCCTGGCCATGATGATTGGCCAGAACAAGCAGCTCCAGGACGAACTGAAGATGGACAAGGAGCAGGTCGATAAGCTCACGGCGGCCTTCGCCAAGGTCCGCGACGACCTGAAGGACGACATGCCAAAGCTCTTCGACCGCAACATCTCGCAGGACGAGCGCGACAAGATCACCAAGAAGATGAGTGAGGCGAACACCAAGGCCGTGGAGTCGGTCCTCAAGTCGGAGCAGGTCAAGCGCCTGCACCAGATCGAGAACCAGCAGGCGGGGGTCGGCATGTTCGCCAAGGAGGACGTGCGGAAGGCCCTCAAGCTCAGCGACGACCAGAAGGAGAAGCTTGACGAGATCAACAAGGAGTACCAGAAGGACCTGCGCGACCTGTCCGGCGGCCGCGGCGGCTTCGGCGGCTTCGACCCCGAGACCAGGAAGAAGCGCGACGATCTGCAGAAGGAAACGATGACCGCCCTGCGCAAGGTCCTGAACGACGACCAGAAAACGACCCTCAAGGATCTCACGGGTGAGCCGTTCGAGTTGCGCTTCACCTTCGGTGGCCCCGGCGGACCGGGCGGCTTCGGCGGTCCCCCTCAGCCCGGCAAGGTCCTGTCGCCGTTCGTCCAGGACCAGCTCAAGCTGACGTCCGAGCAGAAGAAGCAAATGGAAGACCTGCAAAAAGAGGTCGATGAGAAGCTCGCGAAGATCCTCACCGACGAGCAGAAGAAGCAGCTCAAGGACATGCAGCAAGGCTTCGGTCGCGGTCCCGGCGGTCCGCCCCCGAATCCCCGTCCGCCGGAGCGGCCGTAATCGACCGGCCGGCAGGTAGAACAGCAGGTGACTCGAGACTCGCTGACAACCGCGGAGCGGAAGGACCTGACGGCCCTCCGCTCCGCGGTTGCATTTTCGCGGCGGCTCGCGGGGCCGCCGCTACACTGAGATTGCAGGCAGGCCGGCAGGTGAAGAAGGTCGCCCGCTACCGGGACCGGAGGCCTTTGGCGACCCCTGCCGGCTTGGAGATCGTCCAGCTTATGGAGCGTTTCGTGCCAACGGTTTACGTCGATCCGGGGTGGACAAAGATGGGGGGAGCAGCTGCCATGACGGGGTTGCTACACCATCGTCCCTTGCAGGAGTCCCCC
>DATFNV010000729.1:0-7328 GCA_035266225.1 Gemmataceae bacterium | reverse complement strand
GAACTGCGACTGCGCAGGCACCCGGAGGACTACGGCCCGAACATCACAAAGCTTCTGGAAGAAGGCATCGCCTGTCCGGCCACGGATTACGCCCGTGCGAAGGAGCACCAGGAGCGCCTCAAGGAGGAAATGCGTATCTGTATCGAGGCCGTTTGCGTGGATGTCCTGCTCTGCCCGGCGACGACGATGCCGGCCCCGGACAGGGCAACGACCGGCGACCCGGCGTTCAACTCGCCGTGGAGTTACACGGGCCTGCCGACAATCTCTTTCCCGGTCGGGTTGTCCGACGACGGCTTGCCGCTGGCCATTCAACTCGTCGCAAAGGAGTACGAAGAGCCGGAAGCATTCTGGGCAGCGCTGTGGTGCGAGAAGGCGCTCGCGGTACGGATGGCGGAGCCGCCGCTGTAAACGCACTCCCCCGCGGGCTGCCCAGCAGAGGGCAGCCCGCGGGGGACCGCTCGTTCTTGCTGCACTCATCCCACCGTTGCTTGCCGCGATCTGTCGTGGCAGGCCACCACCAGCGGCGCGGGGGCCGTCGCCTTCTTCTTCATCCCCGGCTGCTCGGTGTACGACCAGTACATAACGCCGAGCGACCCGCCGTAACCCAGCAGCAGGAACAGGAACACCAGCAGGAAGCGCAGCCAGGCCCGTATCCCCAGGAGCGACAGGATCAGGCAGATCAGCGTCACGGCGCCCGCGGTCGAGACGCCGATGATCACCGCCTTGTCGAAATCGATCTGCAACGTCTTGTCCATGCCGACGTAGGCGAACCCGTACACCCACAACAGCGCCAGGCCGACCCCGGAGAAGGACAGGATCATCAGCGGCAGCATGACGTACCACGGCGTCCGCCGCTTCGGCTTCTTGGCCTTGTCCTCGTCCTCGTCTTCCTCCTCGTCCTCGTCGGCCGGGCGCCGCTTCTTCGAGCGTGCCGGCCTGTCGTCCTCGTCGTCATCGTCCTCACTTGCCGCGGCCTTCTTCTTCGAGCGTGCCGGCCTGTCGTCCTCGTCGTCATCGTCCTCGATCGCCGCGGCCTTCTTCTTCGCCGGACGGACCTCGTCCTCGTCCTCCTCGATGACGGCCTTCTTTTTGGGAGGCGGGGCCTCCTCGTCGTCATCGAGCGCCGCGGCCTTCTTCGGCGGCGCCGGCAGGTCTTCGTCATCATCATCGACGGCCGCCCGCTTGCGCATCGGGAGGACGTCTTCGTCATCCTCGTGCGCGGCCGGCGCGACCGCGGCCGGCTCCGGCACCTCGGCGGGCGGCGCGCTCGGCTTGGCCGACAGCACCTTCGCGGGGTCGGCCTTGAAGACGGCGCCGCAGGTCGGACATTTGATGGAGCGGCCGACGACGGTTTCGGGGATCTTCAACCGCTTGCGGCACTTGTCGCACGGGATGTACACGGACATGGGAGGGTCTACCTCTTCGGCAATTACAGGGAACCTGGACGGACCGGCGAAAACGACGTCGTCGTGACGGGTGTTCCGATCGGGATTGAAAGGGATTGTAGCTCGCCGCTTTCAGCCCGTAAAGGAGAAACGACCCGTTCAGCTTGCCAAATCCCCCCGGCCTGCCCGCGCGGACGGACCGAGCAGCCGCACCGCCTGGCGCACGATCATGAGGTCTTCGCGCGTCGCAATGATGAGGATGCGGCCGCGCGAGTCGGCCGCCGCCACGTCGGCGTCCGGCCTGGACCGCCCATTCGCCGCCGCGTCCAGCGCCAGGCCGAGGCCCCCCAGGCCGGTGCAAATGCGCGCCCGCACTTCCGCCGCGTTTTCGCCGATGCCCGCGGTGAAGACCAGGGCGTCGATGCCGCCCAGGGTCGCCGTCATCGCCCCGATCGTCTGCCGCACCCGATGAGCGTAGACGTCCAGCGCCAGCCGTGCCCGCTCGTTGCCGTCCCGGACCGCCGCCAGCACCTGCCGCATGTCGGAGGACAGCCCGGACACGCCGAGCAGGCCCGACTCCTTGTTCAGCACGCGGTCCAGGTCGTCCGCCGATTGGCCGCGCCGCCGTATGACGTACAGCAGCAGCCCCGGATCGACCGAGCCGCTGCGCGTCCCCATCATCAACCCCTCCAGCGGCGTGAAGCCCATCGACGTATCGAGACAGCGCCCGTCGTGTACCGCGGACACCGAACAGCCGTTGCCGAGGTGGCAGATCACCAGCCGGCCGGCGGTCGTCTTGCCGAGCAACTCGGTGGCGCGGGCCGTACAGTAGGCATGACTGAGGCCGTGGAAGCCGTAGCGCCGCAGGCCCCACTCGGAATACCAGGCGTAGGGGAGCGGATAGACGTGGGCCTCGGGTGGGATGGTGGCGTGGAAGGCGGTGTCGAAGGCGACGACCTGCGGGACACCGGGCAGTGCGGCCTCGGCGGCGTTGATGCCGTCGAGGTTCGCGGAGTTGTGCAGCGGGGCCAGCTCGGACAGTTCGCCGATGGCGGTCTTGACCTCCGGCGTGACGCGCACGCTCTCGGTGTAGCGGCTGCCGCCGTGGACGACGCGATGACCGACCGCGGCAATCTCCGAGAGGCTGCGCAGCAGGGGCGACTGTCCGCGGATCAGCTCCGCCAGCACGCGGCCGACGGCGTCGCCGTGGTGGCTCAGCGTCAGCTCCGTCGAGGAATCGGGGAGGCCGGGGTGGTGTATCGTCAGGCGCGCCGGCTGCCGTGACCAGTCGGCGATGCCGTCGCCCAAGAGGCGCTCGCCGTCCGACTCGAAGAGGCTGTACTTGAGGGTGCTGGAACCGGTGTTCAGGACGAGCATTTTCACGGGTGTACCTCCGGGGAGCTATTGTAGCCGCTTGCGGCTTAGCGTTCGCCCCATCCCTCGATGGCGCAAACGCTAAGCCGCAAGCGGCTCTTTGGAACGCCGTTTGCACCCTGCCCAGCCGGGTCTGGGCAACCTCATCCGGAGGATCAGCGATGGTACCCACGGAAGTCCGACGCCGTCTGCCGGTTGGCGCCGAGGTGCTGCCCCAGGGTGGCGCCCATTTCCGCGTCTGGGCGCCGCGGTGCCGGCGCGTCGCCGTCGTGCTCGATCCCGGCGGCGAGTTCGACCTGCAACCCGAAGTGGGCGGCTACTTCTCCGGTCCGGTCGCGGCGGCCCGTGCCGGCACCCTCTACCGCTTCCGCCTCGGCGACAACGACCGCCCGCACCCCGACCCGGTATCGCGCTTCCAGCCGGAGGGACCGCACGGCCCGTCGCAGGTCATCGACCCCAGCGCCTTCCGCTGGAGCGACGGCGCCTGGCGCGGCCCCGCGCGCGAGGGGCAGGTCATCTACGAGATGCACGTCGGCACCTTCACCAGGGAGTGTACCTGGGAGGCGGCCGGGCGCGAGCTGCCCGAGCTGGCCGACCTCGGTGTCACGATGATCGAACTGATGCCAGTGGCCGACTTTCCCGGCCGCTTCGGCTGGGGCTACGACGGCGTCGATCTCTTCGCCCCCTGTCGCCTCTACGGCACCCCCGACGACATGCGCCGCTTCGTGGACCGGGCGCACGCGCTGGGCGTCGCCGTCATCCTCGACGTCGTCTACAACCACTTCGGCCCCGACGGCAACTACGTCCGCGAGTTCGCCGAGCACTACTTCACCGACCGCTACACCACCGCCTGGGGCGAGCCGATCAACTACGACGGCGCCGATTCCGGCCCGGTGCGCGAGTTCTTCGTGGCCAACGCGGGCTACTGGATCGACGAGTTCCACCTCGACGGCCTGCGACTCGACGCCACGCAGAACATCTACGACGACTCGGCCGAGCACGTCCTGGCGGCCATCGGCCGGCGCGTGCGCGAGGCGGCGCCCGACCGGCGTACCTTCGTCGTCGCCGAGAACGAGCCGCAGCACGTCCGGCTGGTGCGGCCGGCGGAGCGCGGCGGCTACGGCCTCGACGCCCTGTGGAACGACGACTTCCACCACACGGCGCTGGTGGCGCTGACCGGCCAAAACGACGCCTACTACACCGACTACCTCGGCACGCCGCAGGAGTTGATTTCCGCCCTGAAATGGGGCTATCTCTACCAGGGGCAGCGCTACCGCTGGCATCGCAAGCGGCGCGGCACGCCGGCGCTGGACCTGCACCCGACGGCTTTTGTCACGTTCCTCGAGAACCACGACCAGGTGTCCAATTCGGCGCGCGGCCTGCGCTCCCACCAGCTCACCAGTCCCGGCCGCTTCCGGGCGATGACGGCGCTCTTGCTGCTGGGGCCGGCCACGCCGATGCTCTTCCAGGGACAGGAGTTCGCGGCGTCGAGTCCATTCTTCTTTTTCGCCGACCACCAAAAGGACCTGGCCGAACTGGTGCGCCGCGGCCGGGTGGAGTTCCTGTCACAGTTCCCCTCCGTTGCCGACCCGGCAATCCAGGCGGCCCTTCCCGACCCGCACGACCCCAGGACGTTCGAGCGCTGCAAGCTCGACCTGTCGGAGCGGCGGACGCACGCCTGGGCCTACGATTTGCACCGCGACCTGCTCAGGCTCCGGCGGACTGACCCGGTGTTTCGCCGGCCGCGGCCGCGCGGCCTCGACGGCGCCGTGTTGGGCCCGGGCGCCTTCGTGCTGCGCTACTTCGCGGAGGACGGCGACGATCGGCTGCTGCTGGTCAACCTGGGCCGCGACCTGCCCCTGGACCCGGCGCCGGAGCCGCTGCTGGCGCCGCCGGAGGGAAAGGGGTGGGACGTACACTGGTCGAGCGAGGACCCGCGCTACGGCGGCAGCGGCACAGTCCCGCCGGAGACGGAGGAGGGCTGGCGCGTCCGGGGAGAGGCGGCCGTCGTCCTGGTCCCGGGAGCCGCTTGCGGCTTCGCAGGTTCGACGTGCGAAGCCGCAAGCGGCTGAGGAGTCACCACATGCCTGACGCCGCCACGCCGGAGGAATTGGTCCGCACGATGCACTGGCAGGGCACGCACGCCGGCGGCCCCGAGCCGCTGCTCGAGCGCGAATGGCTGGTCACCAACGGCCTGGGCGGCTACGCCTCGGGCACGATCAGCGGGGCGGCGACGCGCCGCTACCACGGGCTGCTCGTCGCCGCCCTGCCGGCGCCGCTCGGCCGCTGGATGATGTTCAATCACCTGTCCGAGCTGATTCGCCTGCCCGACGGCACCACGCTGCAGATCGGCGGCGAGGAGCGTGCCGGCGGGATCCTGGAACTGTACGGCGCCGACCACCTCGCCGAGTTCCGCCTCGAGGGCGGTCTGCCCGTCTGGCTCTACCGCCTGGACGGCTACGCCTTCGAGAAGCGCATCCTGCTGCTGCACGAGCAGAACACCGCCTACGTCAACTATCGCCTCGTCCACGGCGACGGCGTCGTCCGGCTGAAGCTGCGGCCGGCGGTCCACTTCCGCCAGCACGATGCCCCTGTCAGCGAGACGTTCCGCCGATCGTACCGGCTCACCGCGGAGGACGATCGTTACGAATTGACCAACGGCGACCCGCACGCGCCGGCCTTGCGGATGCGCCTGTGCGGGCCGCGGCCGGTCTTCACCATCGACGGCAGAAGACTCCCCGAGGTCCTCTACCGGGTCGAGGAGAGCCGCGGTTACGACTTCCGCGGCGACCTGTGGGGCCCCGGCTACTTTCGCGCCGACCTGTCGCGCGACCACGACGTGACGCTGATCGCCTCGACCGAGTCGTGGGACGTGCTTCGGGCCCTGGGACCGGCGGAGGCCCGCGGAGCGGAACTGGAACGGAGGCGGCGCCTGCTCCAGGCGGCGGCCCCGGCGGCGCGGGCCGGCTTCGGCGCCGAGCTGGTGCTGGCTGCGGACCAGTTCCTGATTCGGCCGGCCGGCCGCGTCGAGGAGGAGGCCCGCGCCCGCGCCGCCGGCGACGAGGTCCGCACCGTCGTCGCCGGCTACCACTGGTTCACCGACTGGGGCCGTGACACCATGATCAGCCTGCCCGGCCTGACCCTGGCGACCGGCCGTCACGCCGAGGCCGGCTACATCCTGCGCACCTTCGCCCACCACGTCCGCGACGGCCTCATCCCCAACCTCTTCCCCGAGGGGCAAAACGAGGGGCTGTACCACACCGCCGACGCCACCCTCTGGTTCTTCGAGGCGACCGCCCGCTACCTGAAGGCGACCGAGGACCGCGAGACGCTCCGCCGACTGCTGCCGAAATTCCTCGACATTGTTGGGCCTCATTTGCAGGGAACGCACTTCGGCATCCGCGTCGATCCGGCCGACGGGCTGCTCCGCCAGGGGGCGGAGGGTTATCAGCTTACCTGGATGGACGCCAAGGTCGGCGACTGGGTGGTGACGCCGCGGCGCGGCAAGGCCGTGGAGATCAACGCCCTGTGGTACAACGCCTTGTGCCACCTCGAAAGCTGGCTGCGCGCCGCCGGCGACGAGACCCGGGCGCGGGAGGTCGCCGGCCACGCCGAGCGCGCCCGCGACTCGTTCAACCGCCGCTTCTGGTACGCCCCGGGGGGTTATCTTTACGACGTGGTGGACGCGGAGGGGGGCGGCGACGACCCGTCGTGCCGGCCCAACCAGGTCTTCGCCATTTCGCTGACGCACCCGGTCCTCGACCGCGCGCGCTGGCAACCGGTGCTGCAGGTGGTGACGGAGCGGTTGCTGACGCCGGTGGGGCTGCGCTCGCTGGCCCCGGGGAGCCCGGACTACAAGGCGAAGTATTACGGCGACCTGCGCTCGCGCGACGCGGCCTACCACCAGGGGACGGTCTGGGCCTGGCTGATCGGGCCGCTCATCGACGCTTACCGGAAGGTGCATCCCGAGAACCGAGCCGGCGCCCGTCACTTGCTGGACGGCTTCGCCCACCACCTCGACGAGGCGTGCCTCGGCTCGATCAGCGAGATCTTCGACGCCGACGAGCCGTTCACGCCGCGCGGCTGCGTGGCGCAGGCGTGGAGCGTCGCCGAGGTGCTGCGCTGCTGGGTGGAGACGGCGGAATAGGGGCTGGCTCAACACCAGGCCGTTTCAGGTGGCGCGGGTCCGTGCCCGTGCCCGTGCCCGGCCTGGAATCGGGCACGGGCACGGGCGGGGCGCGACGCCGCGTTTGAACCAGGCCCCCTTTGCCTTCCCCCCGATAACTCCAGGGTCGCCGGGACAGGATGTACTAGAGGTTCCCGCCGTGGTATCATCCGTCCTGATTTCGCAAGTACCCGGTCGCTTCACTACCAAGGTCAGAACGCCATGAGGGGCTCGAGTTCGGCGCACCTGCAAGACTGCCTCGACAAACCTTCTCGTGAGGAGTCTGCCATGAGCAACAAACCGATCCCGCACAACAGCGACGGGAGATGGTCCAAGCCGTCCGGCGCGGGGCCTCGATGCGCCAGGTGGCTGACCGATTCGGCGTGGCCCTGGCCACGGTGCAA
>DATFNV010000728.1:0-12937 GCA_035266225.1 Gemmataceae bacterium | reverse complement strand
GGCCGTAGGTCAGGCTTTCCAGCCTGACTCGCTTCTTGTCAGGCTGGAAAGCCTGACCTACGGCGCCAAGTGTTACCCCGGCTTGAACCATGCCGGAAAAACAACCGCCCACCGAAAGCGAGGAAGAAATCGCGCGGGGCGGCCGGTGGCGCGCACACTTCCCCCGGGACGGCCACTTACCGCCTTCGACGCGGCCATCCCCTGGAAAGTTCCTCGGCCCAACGCCTGAGAGCGGAGAAATGGCCCTCGCCCAGTCCGGCAGCTTCGCGCTAACATCTGTTGACGCACCGGGGTTAACACTGTTAATGAACGGAAGCGCCTCCTCTCCCGGGGTGTCATCTGTTCACCGTGATTGTCCCCGCATTTCGCGGGGAAAACCGCCTGTCCGGGCGCGGGCGGCGCATGGCACGGGGTGTGCAGTAGTTGAAGTGAACCGGAAGCAGGCCGCGGGAAGTCATGGTGTCTCTCAATGGGTTGAGGGGCTTCCGTGGTGTGTGACTGGTCAGAGGAGAATCCCAATATGCGTCAGATGCTCAAGTTGTGGAACGACGACTGCGGTAGCGGCCTCATCACGGCCGAGTGGCTCTTTCTCTTCGTGATCCTGGTCCTCGGCCTGATTAGCGGTCTGGTTGCGGTGCGTCAGGCGCTGCTCAGCGAGCTGATCGAGTCGGCCCAGGCCCTGTTGGCTCTGAACCAGAGCTACAGCTTCAGCGGCCAGACCAACTGCGAAGCCTCGACCGCCGGCTCGTCCGCCAGCGACACCACCAACACCATCGGCGAAGGCAGCGTCGATGCCAGCACGGCGGCCATCAGCCAGACCCCCTGCGACTAGGCATTCATCCAGCAATCGCTTGCGAACAGCCGCTTGTGGCCTCGCACCTCAACGGTGCGAGGCCGCAAGCGGCTGGTTCGTTTAGATAAGGCGGTGGCCGAAGTTGACCTGGGACGCCCCTCCCGGCCCCGCTAGAATACCGTCTCATTGCCAGGCTGTCTGTCCCGCTCGGCTCGGACCTGAGGACGTCGATGACCGCCCCGCAACGCAGCCGTCCCGATGGCAAGCCGGCGCCGCGCCTGCGCAAGGCCGAGCGCAAGCGCCAGCTGCTCGCCACGGCCAAGCACCTGTTCCTCACGCACGGCTACACCGCGACCACCACCGAGAAGATCGCCCAGGCCGCCGGCGTCTCCGAACCAGTCCTGTACCGCCACTTCGAGAACAAGAAGGCGCTCTTCCTCGAGGTGCTGCGCGAGGTGCGCGAGGCCACCCTCAACCGCTGGCGGGCCGAGACCGCCAACCTGACCGACCCCCTCGCCAAGCTGCACGCCATCGCCGACATGTACCTCGGCACCACGCGCGAGCACGCCGTCGAGTTCCGCATCATGCACAGCACCCTGATGGAGACCGACGACGAGGAAGTGCTCGCCTTCCTGCGCTCGTTCTACCTCGACAGCGAAGCGCTGCTGGCGCAGGTCATCGCCGAGGGACAGCAGGCCGGCGTCTTCCGCCGTGAACTCGACCCGCGCGTCGGCGCCTGGGAACTGATTCGCAGCGCCCTGGGCTACACGCTGACTCTGCCGCTGCGCATCCCCCTCTACGAGGAGCCCGACCACGTGCCGCGGGCCATCGACTGCATGCTGCAATGTCTGCTGAAGACGGATGTGTAGCCGCTTGCGGCTTCGCAGGGCGTGCGAAGCCGCAAGCGGCCCTTCGATCAGGCCGGCTCGATGATCACGTCGAGTCCGCGGCTGGCGAACTGCTCGACGTATAACTCGGCGCGCTCCTTGTAGGTGACGAGGAGGACGGAGCGGCCGTGGTGGTGCGCCTGCCACATTTTGTGGGTGGCCTCGGCACGGCAGTAGCGCGTCAACTCCATGACGGTGCGGATGACGAACATAAGGTCGTTGCGGGCGTCCTGCAGGAGGACGACCCTGTACGGCGGCAGCGTGCGGCGCTGCGGCTGCGCTGGCGACAAATCGGGTGGTCGCCGGGGAACATTCGGCCGGTCGGCGGGGTGCTCGCTCATCGGTGGGCCCCTCGCAGGATGGGAGATGGGGATTAGGCCCGGAGAGTGGGCCAGCGGGGTAGACGCCCAACGTCCGATTATACCGCCCGCCGCACCCCGGCCCATCTCGGCAGGCCCAAGCCGCGTGAAGATTGGTGGTGCGAGGTCCGGTGGTAGGCTTGGGAAGGGATGTAACGAAAAGGTTCACGGGCCGGCCTGTAAGCCGGGTTCTGTCCCGCCCGGAGGCGGTGACGGTCATTTCTCTAGCCCGCCGGTCGCCCGGCGGGTCAAGCAGCCTACCCGAGAGTCGTAACGGGCCGGACCAGCCCTGCTCCCTTATTTGGCCTTGCTCCCGGTGGGGTTTGCCGAGCCAGCCGGTCACCCGGCTGCTGGTGCGCTCTTACTAAAAGTCTTCGCCAACTCTGCCGCCCTTTGCTGGATGTACCTGTGCAAGTATGTGCTGTTGAAGTAGAGCCTGCCTCATCCTGGGTACATCCTCGCAAAGGGCGGCAGAGTCAACGAAGACTCGCACCTTTTCACCCTTACCTGATCCCGGCCGAAGCCGGGCCATCGGCGGTATCCTTTCTGTTGCACTTTCCCGGTCCTTCGGTGGCCGGCCATGTTGACATAGCCCGCCACCTCGGACGGTGGGTATTACCCATCACCGCGTCCTGTGGAGCCCGGACTTTCCTCTCCCCGGCCTGCGCCGGGCAGCGACCGTCCAGCCGGCCCGTGAACCTCCTCCATTATACGGACACGGCAGCTGACGTTTGGTGATCGCCCGGGATGGGCATTGGTTCCCGCGTGGTCTATACTTCAGCCAATGCGCATCCCTCCCCTGGTTTAGCGGCCGCTCGCAGAGCGGCGCCAGCGCTAAGCCGCAAGCGGCAACGGAGAGTGCTCCCCATGACCGTCAACGTCCAGGAGATCAACCGGCAGGTTCGCGACCTGCGCGCCGGCCTCGGGCCGCTCTACACCGAGATGGAGAAGGTCATCGTCGGCCAGCGCGTCATGCTCGACCGGCTCCTGATCGGCCTGCTGACCGGCGGACACATCCTCCTCGAAGGCGTTCCCGGCCTGGCCAAGACCCTCGCCGTGCGGACCCTGGCCCAGGGACTGCGCCTCAACTTCAGCCGCATCCAGTTCACCCCCGACCTGCTGCCGGCTGACGTGATCGGCACGCAGATCTACAACCCGCGCACCGGCGAATTCACCATAAAAAAGGGCCCCATCTTCGCCAACCTCGTCCTGGCCGACGAGATCAACCGTGCCCCCGCCAAGGTCCAAAGCGCCCTGCTCGAGGCGATGCAGGAGAAGCAGGTCACCATCGGCGACCAGAGCTATCGCCTCGAACAGCCGTTCCTCGTCATGGCCACGCAGAATCCCATCGAGCAGGAGGGCACCTACCCGCTCCCCGAGGCCCAGGTTGATCGCTTCATGCTCAAGCTGAAACTCACCTACCCCAACAAGGACGAGGAACTGCAGATCCTCAAGCGCATGGTGGCGGTCGAGCCGGACCTGACCGTCACGGCCGTGGTGAGCCCCGCCGACATCTTCGCCATGCGCCACGCCCTCGACCTGATCTACATCGACGAGAAGATCCAGCGCTACGTCGTCGAGATTGTCGATGCCACGCGGCACCCGTCGAATTACGGCCTCGACATCGCCCCCTACGTCCAGTACGGGGCCAGCCCGCGCGCCACGATCTTCCTGGCGCGGGCGGCCAAGGCCCAGGCCTTCCTGGACAGCCGCGGTTACGTCACGCCGCAGGACGTCAAGTCGATCGGCTACGACGTGCTGCGCCACCGCGTCTCCGTCACCTACGAAGCCGAGGCCGAGGAGGTCACGTCCGAGCAGCTGCTGCAGCGCATCTTCGACCACCTGAAGGTGCCTTAGCCGCTTGCGGCTTCGCACTGCCAAGGTGCCGTTCCCTGCGCTCCGCCACCCCGGTAGAATACCCTGATCGCCGACCGGGTTCACGGGCCGCGTCAATGCAGCAAGTCCTCTTACGCATTCCCACGGAGTCGTCCTGGTTTCTGCCGGTGGTCGTGTTGCTCTCCCTGGCGATCGGTGCCGGCGTCTGGGCGCTGTTCACGCGGAACAAGGCGATCCTGCCGGTCTTCGTGATCGTGGGGGGCTACCTCGGCTACAAGGGGGGGGAGTACCTCCAGGCCCACAACCCGGATGGCATTCCGATCTACGGCTATGGCATGATGCTCTTCCTGGCCTTCGTGGCCTGCACCTGGCTGGCGGGCCGGCTGGCGCGGCGCGAGGGCATTGCCCCGGAGCACGTGCAGGACCTGGCCATCTACCTGTTCGTCGGCGGCGTCCTCGGCTCGCGCATCGTCTTCATGATTCAGTACGACTCGAACTTGCACTGGCCGGAAAGCCGGGCCGAGTTCATTAAGCTATGTGGGCGCTTCATCTCCATCTGGGAAGGCGGACTGGTCTTCTACGGCGGCATGCTCGGCGGCGCCGTCGCTTACGTCGTCGCTTACTACGCCATCATCAAGAAGCACAACATCTCGACCTTGAAGATGGCCGACGTGATCGCCCCGTGCGCCGCGCTGGGCCTGTGCCTGGGCCGCGTGGGCTGCCTGCTCAACGGCTGCTGCTACGGCGACGTGGCCTGCCCGAGCTGTCCCGCGCTGCCGTTCCCCCTGTCCGGCATGCCGCGGCAGTACCTCGTCGAGAAAGGCTACCAGACGGCGGCCGGCTTCACGCTGTCGGACCCGGCCGCGAGGAGTAACACCGTCGGCGCCGTCGAGCCCGCCTCGCCGGCGTGGGAGGCGGGACTTCGACCCGGCGACGTGATCACCCACCTCGACGGCCGTCCGGTCCTCGAGGATCGCGACCTGTGGCAGTACCTGGGGCCGGAGTGGCCGCGCGGCAAGAACGACCTGACGCTGACCGTGCAGCGCGGCGACGACCGCAAGGAGGTCGATATGACCTTCGCCCCGAAGACGCTCGGCCTGCACCCGACCCAGCTGTACGAGTCGATCAGCACCGGCCTGCTGCTGCTGCTGCTGCTGGCCTACTACCCGTTCCGGCGGCACGACGGCGAATTGTTCGCCCTGTTCCTGATGCTCTACCCGCTGCATCGCTTCCTCAACGAGATGCTGCGCGCCGACAACGAAGCGCTGCCGTTCGACAAACTCACGCTGTCGCAAAACGGCAGTATCCTCGTCTTCGCGATCGGGCTGGTGTTCTTCCTCTGGCTGCGGCGCCTGCCGGCGCAGTACCAGCCGGCCAAACAGCCGCTGGCGGCTTCGCACGTTTGACCTGCGAAGCCGCCAGCGGCTTGCAAGCCTCACTCCCGCCACCAGCGCCACGCCAGCACCACCCCCAGGTACAGTCCGACGTGGTCCAGGGCCACGTCTTCCCAGGAGCCGTGGCGGAGGGGGACGAACTGCTGCACGAACTCGGTACCCGCCGCGTGGGCCGACAGGGCCAGCAGCAGCAGCGGCCGCCAGCGCGGGGCGAAGCGCTGCCAGGCGGTGAGCACGCACAGCAGCGCGTAGGCGGCGACGTGCAGCGACTTGCCGACGGGGAACTGGGCCTGCTCCGGGAGCGCCGCCTGCGACACCCGCACCGGCTGCGGCGTCACCAGGGCCGCCGTCCACAGCAGCGCGAAACCCAACCACACCACACGTCGCAGCATCGGCCCGCCCTCCGCGCCGTCACTTACTTCGTTCGCCGAGAGTGGCCCCGGCGTACTGAGTACTGAGTACTGAGTACTGAGTACTGAGTACTCAGTCCCTGCCGGACGTCGCTGGCGACCGCGCGACACACAGAGGGCACCGACAGTTACTTCTCCTCGACGCCGATCTCCTTCGCCTTGAGAACCTCGACCTTGCCCGGCCGGGCGACGGCGTACTGGAAGGTGGTCATCGCGGTGCAGGCGGCGCCGACGTGCCCCTTGGGGTCCAGCGCCAGGTAAGCCACCTTCGCCGGGTGGACACCGCGGCGCACCGCCAGCTGGTTGACGCGCCGCGCCGCCGACTCGCACGCCTCCTGCGCCCCCTTGCCGGCACGCATCGCCTCGACGACCAGCAGGCTGCCGCCGCTGCGGATGATCTCCTCGCCGACTCCGGTAGCCCCCGCCGCCCCGCCGGCGTTATCGACGTACAGCCCGGCGCCGATGATGGGCGAGTCGCCGACCCGGCCAGGCAGCTTGTGCGCCAGGCCCGACGTGGAGCAGGCGCCGCCGAGGTTCCCCTTCTGGTCCAGCGCCAGCACCGTGACGGTGTCGTGCCCCGGCAGCGGCGGCGCGTCCTTCTTCGGGGCCTCGGGGCGCGCGGGGTGCGGCTTGCGCTTCTGCCACTTCTCGACGCTCTCCGGCGTCAGCAGCGTCTCCAGCGGGAAGCCCTGTTGCAGCGCAAACAGCCTGGCCCCCTCGCCGGCCAGCAAGAGATGCGGCGTCTTTTCCAGGACGCGGCGGGCCAGGGCGGCGACGTGGCGGACGTTCTCCACGGCGCAGACGCCGCCGCAGTCGAGCGTCTTGCCGTCCATGACGCAGGCGTCCAGCGACACGGTGCCGATGCTGTTGCCGAGGCCGCCGTAGCCGACCGAATCGACCGTGGGGTCGTCCTCGACCGCCTGCGCCCCGGCGATGACGGCGTCGAGGGCCGGCTTGCCCGCGGCCAGCAGCGGCGCCGCGGCCTTGACGGCCGTCTCCCCGAAGGCCCAGGTGGCAATGACCACGTACTCCGGCATGGTACACTCCTCGTGAGCGTCTCGCAAAAAACCCGCGGCGGCTGCCGGCGGAATGCGGCCATTATGCCACAGGCACGGGGGACGGCGGAAGGTGCAATCGGGCCCGGCCCCGCCGCGGCCGCCGGAATTCGCGGGGAAAATCGCGGCGGCGCGGCCCGCCACCGGCAAAATGCCGTGTTTTTCGCGGATTATCCCGTTGACAACGGACGCGAGTCAAACTACCCTGCCAACCTGAAGTACCGTGGAGATCGTTTCCAACCCACGTCTCGTGAGGAGGGTGTCAATGGCCGAGAGCAAGAGCAGCACCGCGAAGCCGCTGTCAAAGTCTCAGGTATATGCGGCCCTGTCGGAGAAAACGGAGCTGACCAAGAAGCAGATCGACTCGGTGTTCGAGGCGCTGTCGGCGCTGATCAAGGCGCAGGTCGGCAAGAAGGGGCCCGGCTCCTTCGTCATCCCTTCGAGTCTCATCAAGGTCAAGCGCGTGGTGCGCCCGGCCAAGAAGGCGCGCATGGGCCGCAACCCCGCCACTGGCGAGCCGATGATGCTCAAGGCCAAGTCGGCCACGACCGTCATCAAGGCCCAGGCGATGAAGGCCCTCAAGGAGATGGTTTAAGGGGCAGTTCCGGCAGCCGCTTGCGGCTTAGCGATCCGATGGAAAACGCTAAGCCGCAAGCGGCCTCACTCGTCGGTCGCGCTCTCCTCGTCGGCCGCCGCCTCTTGCTCCAGTTCGCGCAGCACCTGCTCCGCGCGCACCAGCTCGTCCCGGTGGACCCAGATTTCCGCCTGCATCCCCGGGATGTCGCCGAACCCGGCGTCGAGGTAGTCGCCGACCACCTTGCAGCGCACGCCCGCTTCCCGCAGCGCCTGCTCCCAGATGTGCGCCTGCGCCGGGTTCGGCGCCGTCGCCAGGCGGACGACGTCTTCGGACGGGTCAATGGACATGGCATCTCTCCAGGGTGTGAGTGGGGGCGGCCAAACATCGCTAGCGTCATGTTATCACCCCCGGTATTCTGATCGTAGCGGCAAGCGGGACGCTTGCCGCTACGGGCCGGACGGCGAGGGCAGCGATGATCGAGCAGACGGCGATCACCGAGACACCACAACAGCCGTCCGCCGACGTGCCGCCCGACGGCGCCGACCCGCCCTTGCCGGCGCTGGAGGAGCGCGTCCGCCGCCTGGAGGACGCGGTCGCCGTCCTGCAGGACACTCACGCCCTCGAGGAGCGCGTCGTGGAGCGCGTCACCGCCAAGGTCGCCCCCGCCGCGTCCAACGGGGTGCGCGAGTCGGCGGGACTCCTCTTCGAGGCCGGCCGCCAGCTGCTGCCCGGCGCCGTCGCCGTCCTCGCCTCGGCGACGTCTACCGACCAGGCGCCGGCCGCGCCCCCGCCCGCAACCCCGGCGCCGGCTCCGCGGCGGCCGTGGCTCCTCTACGACATCTACGCCGAGTTTCGCGCGACGGTGCGCATGTACCTCGACCCGCGCTTCCGCCTGAGCTGGGCGGCCCGGCTGGTGCCGCTCATCCTCGTCCCCGCCCTCGCCACGTCGTGGCTCTGGCTTCCGGGGGCGACGATCCTCAACAAGCTCACCGCCGACATCGTCGGGACGCTCTACGTCAAGGTGCTCGATCTGCTAATGACCTTCGTGCTCTTCAAGGTGGTACACGGCGAGGTGACGCGCTACCGCACCACGTCGCCCGACCTGCCGCCGTCGCTGCGCCTGTAAAGGAAGGAGCCGCCGATGATCCGTCTCGGGGTGAACATCGATCACGTCGCCACGGTGCGCCAGGCCCGCCGTGCGGCCGAGCCCGACCCGGTCGCGGCCGCGGTGCTCGCCCTGCTCGGCGGCGCCGACGGCATCACCGTCCACCTGCGCGAGGACCGCCGCCACATCCAGGATCGCGACGTGCGCCTGCTGCGCTCGGTGGTCGCGACGCGCCTCAACCTGGAGCTGGCCGCCGCGGACGCGATTGTCGCCATCGCCTGCGAGGTCAAGCCGGACGAGGCCACCCTGGTCCCCGAGAAGCGCCAGGAGCTGACGACCGAAGGCGGCCTCGACGTGGTGGCCAACGCGGCCGCCGTCGGCAGGGCGGTGCAGCAACTCAAAGGGGCCGGCATCGAGGTGTCGCTGTTCATCGACCCGGACCCGCGGCAGATCGAGACGGCCCGGCTGCTCGGCGTGACGGCGATCGAGATCCACACGGGACGCTACGCCGACGCGCGCGGCGCCGGCGACCGGGCCCGCGAGCTGGAGGCGCTGCGGGACGCGGCCGCCTTCGCCAAGGAGCAGGGGCTGCACGTCCACATGGGGCACGGGCTCAATTACAGCAACGTGCAAGCGGTGGCCCGCATCCCCGGCGTCGAGGAGCTGAACATCGGGCACAGCATCGTCGCCCGCGCCGTCCTCGTCGGCCTGGAGCGCGCCGTCCGCGAGATGAAGGAGGCGATTCGGGCATGAGCCGCTTGCGGCTTCGCAACTCTGCGAAGCCGCAAGCGGCTTAGCCGCGCGGGTACTCTTCCGGCACCACCATCCGTTCCAGGCGGCGCTCGCCGCGCAGCAGCACCACCGTCGCCGGAATGCCGACCGGCAGCTGCGTTAGCAGCTTGTGCAGATCGTCCACGCTCGGTGACGGCAGGTCGCCGAGCGACACGATCAGGTCGTCCTCGAGAATGCCCGCCCCGTCCGCGGGGCCGTTCGGCTCGACGCCGATCACCTCGACGGCCCCGGCCTGTGTCAGCCCGAAGCGCCGCGCCGCCGCGCGCGGCAGCGGCACGCTGCGGCCGTGGAGCCCGAGGTAGCCGCGCACCACGCGCCCGTGCTGCAATAGCTGGGGCACGACGTTCTTGGCCATGTTGATGGGGATGGCGAAGCACAACCCTTGCGCCGGCTGCACGACGGCGGTGTTGATGCCGATGACCCCGCCGCGGGCGTCCACCAGCGGTCCGCCGCTGTTACCCGGGTTGAGCGCCGCGTCGGTCTGGATGACGTTGTCCACCAGGTGGCCGGTAATGCTGCGCAGGCTCCGGCCCAGGGCGCTGACGACGCCGGCGGTGACGGTCGATTCAAAGCCGAGGGGGCTGCCGATGGCGACGACGAGTTGGCCGACGCGCAGCCGCGACGAGTCGCCCAGCGCTGCGTGCGGGAGGCCCTCGGCATCGGCACGCACCACGGCCAGGTCGCTCCACGGGTCGGCGCCGACGACGCGCCCGCCCATCTGCCGGCCGTCGGCGAAGCGGAGGGTGACGCGGTCGCCGCCGCGGACGACGTGATGGTTAGTGAGCAGCAGGCCGTCCCCGGTAAATAGGACGCCGGAGCCGGCCCCTTGACCGCGGCCGCGCCGCAGGTTGACCACCGCCGGCCGCAAGCGCTCGGCCACCTGCACGACCACGCGCGAGTAGGCGTCGAGGGCCTCGATTTCTTCCGGGTCCGGCTCGGGCGGGGGGGAGCCAGGGACGGAGTCGGGGCCGTTGCTGATGAAGTGCTGCCAGAAGGTGGACATCGGGTGCTCCTCGCGAATCGGGCCGAGACGCTCCCATTGTAAAGGCGGGGGCAAGGGGAGCGGCGACGCGGCTCGCGAAACTTCGTCTCGGCGCGGCGCGGCCGAGTCGCTACAATCCCGCGCGCCGGGAGGGGCGGCGTCGCCCGTCTGCCCCGGCCCCCCGGCCGACCCATTTTACGGAACGAGGAGTCCGGTTATGCGTACACGGATGTACCTTCTCCCCCTGCTCGCCCTGGTGCTAAGTGTCGCGCCGGCGGCGGCGCAGGAGGGCGGCGGGGCGCTGCCGCCGCCGCCCCCGATCCCGGGGCCGACGGCGGACGGCACCGTCGCCAAGGTCAACGGCCAGGTCATCAACGAGTCGGCCGTGCAGCGCTGCTTCCGCATCCAGCGCGTGCCCGGGGATCGCGAGGCCGCGGCGCGCCCCGGCTTCATCGAATTCCTCATCGACAAGACGCTCGTCGATCAGTACCTGGCCCAGATGAAGGTGGAACCCGACAAGAAGGATGTCGATACCCGCGTGGGGCAGATCTTCGACGAGATCAAGAAGGACAACAAGAAGGTCGAAGACGTCCTCAAGGGCCTGATGTTCACCGAGGCGGAGTTCCGCGCCGAGGTCGCGGCCGAGCTGCGCTGGGACAAGTTCGTCAGCGACCAGGCCAGCGACGACAAGCTCAAGAAGTTCTTCGAGTCCAACCGCGAAACGTTCGACGGCACCCAGGTCCGGGCCCGCCACATCCTGCTGGCCCCGTCGTCGTCCGACGACAAGGCGGTCGAGGGGGTCGTCGCCAAGCTGAAGGAGTACAAGAAGCAGGTCGAGGAGGCCGCCAACGCCGCCGTGGCCAAGCTCCCCGCCAACGCCGACGCCTTCACCAAGAAGAAGACGTTCAACGACACGGTGGACGCGACCTTCGCCGACCTCGCCCGCAAGAACTCCAGCTGCGCCAGCCGGGCGGCCGGCGGCGACCTGGATTGGTTCGAGCGCACGCACAAACTGGTCGAGCCGTTCGCCCGGGCCGCCTTCGCCCTGGAGCTGTTCCAGATGAGCGACATCGTCAAGACGCAGTTCGGCTACCATCTGATCCTGGTGACCGACCGCCGGCCGGGCCACGAGGTGAAGTTTGACGACGTCAAGCCGCTGGTGAAAGAGGTGTACGGCGAGCGCTTGCACGAAGCGGTCCTCGCCGCCATGCGCCCGCGAGCCAAGATCGAGATCACCAAGTAGTCATGAGGCCGCTTGCGGCTTAGCGGATTCCAGGCTTCCGCTAAGCCGCAAGCGGCTCATGACTAATGACTAAAAAAAGAGAGGCGCGGCTTCTTGCCGCGCCTCCTCTCTATGGGGATCGGCCGAAGGAACGGCCGGCTTAGGGGATTTCCTTCTCGTCGGCGAAATACTCCGACTCGCTCCCCTCTTCGGCGTCAGAAGGAATGCGGTAGTTTTCGCCCAGCCAGCGGCCCAGGTCGATGGTTTTGCACCGCCGGCTGCAGAAGGGAAACTCCGGCCATTCGGCCGTGCTCTGCCCCTCCATCCAGCGCTCGCAGATCGAGCAGCGTACCCTAATCATCGGAAACTCGCCCTTTGGACTTCGCACTTTTTCCCGACGACTTGCCTCCGCCTTCGGTTTTCGCCGTGCCGGACTGGCCGCCCGTGTCGGACTTGCCGCCCTTGCCGTCGGTCGCGGCACCGTCGACGGCGGGCTTGGCCGACTCCTGCTCCTTCTTGGCAGCGGACTTGTACGAGTCGCTGCGGTAGTCGGTTTCGTAAAAGCCCGACCCCTTGAAGAGGATGGCGGCCCCCGAGCCGAACAGGCGGCGCAGCTTCTTCTTGCCGCACTTGGGGCACTTGATCAACACCTCGTCGGAGAACGACTGAAACTCCTCGAAGGCGTGCTCGCAAGCGTCGCAGACGTATTCATAGGTTGGCATGTGTGGGTTTCCGCGGAAGGTGAGACTTCAGGCCGGGGCCGCCGACACGACCACGCGCGCCGGCCGCAGGACGCGATCGTGAATCTTGTAGCCCTGCTCCAGCACCTGCAGGATGGTCCCCGGCGACACGCCGTCGCTCGGCTGCTGCATCACCGCCTGATGCAGGTTCGGGTCGAACGGCTGTCCCTGGGCCTCGATGCGCATGATGCCGTGCCGCCGCAGGGTGTCGAGGACCTGTGACTGCACCATCGCGACCCCCTGGACCAGCGGCCCCGTTTCGCCGGCCTGTTTGGCCGCCGCCGTGGCCCGGTCGAGGTTGTCCAGCGCCGGCAGCAGGTCGGCGGCCAACGGGCCCTGGGCGTAGCGCCGCTCCTGGGTCAGGTCGCGCTGCATGCGCTTCTGGTAGTTCTCGAAATCGGCGCGCGTCCGCTGGGCCAGGTCGCGCAGTTCGTCGCGGTCGCGCTCCGCTTGCTCGGCGCGGCCGCGCAGCGCCTCAAGGTCGTCCATCACCGCCGTGGCCGCCGCCTTTTCGGCCTCGGCCCCGTCGGCAGTCGCGTTCGGCTGCTCGTTCATGGCGGGTCTCCTCTGTTGCGGTCGCTTGCCACCCCGTTGAGCGGCGGGTCGCAGACCCGCACGGGTCTGCGACCCGCCGCTAAACGAAGTAGCAAACGCCAAGCCGCTTACGGGTATTTCGGCTCCGCGGCCTTGAAAAACTCCTTCAGCTTGTCCAGAAAACTCTTGCGCTCCGGCGACACGTTCTTCTGATCGATCTCCGCCAGTTCGCGGAACAATTCCTCCTGCCG
>DATFNV010000727.1:0-20988 GCA_035266225.1 Gemmataceae bacterium | reverse complement strand
CGCCGAGACGGGGATCAGTTTCGGCCGTGGCACGACCACCCCGGCGACGCACCCGTGGCGGTGTTGCAGCTGCGCGAAGTTCAGGCGCAGGAAGCCGTACAGCGCCGGGTCCGGCTTGGTCGCCAGGTAGGCGCGGGCCAGCTCAGCCATGTGCCTGTCGTAGTCCTTCTTGCTGTGCGAATGGAGGTCGTAGCGGCCATCGTGGCGGCGCAGGTCGCCGTCGAACTCCGGGCTGATGTGATACAGCTCGTGGAAGAGCGTGACGAACTTGTCGTCGAACTCCTGGTCGAGGAAGCGCGGCAGGCAAAACGTTACCAGGTAGAGCATGTCGCAACCATCGACGAGGTAGCGCTGCACCTGGTAGGCGACACCGCGGCGGCGGCGCGTCAGGCGGCCCTCGTCGAAGCGCAGCGGGGTGACGCGGGCCTGGAGGCCGTGGCGCCGGCCGCTGCGGGCCTGCGTCATGCCGAAGAGCAGCCGGCCGACGTCGATGTGCGCCAGCTCCGGGCAACGGCGGGCGACGTCTTCGCAGAGGCGGCGGACGTGGCCGCAGAAGTCGAACGGCCGGCCGGGCGACCCGGACTGGTACCACTCCGGCGCCTCCAGGCCGAGCGGCCGGGGGCGGCCCCGCCCGGGCACGCGCACGGGGCGCACCGGCAGGGGATTCTGACCCCCCTCCCACGACAGCACCAGCGGCAGGGCCTCCGCGATCGTCTGGCCTTCCCGGCGAACGACGGTGCTCACTCTTGCCATTCCTCCCGTCGCGGCCGGCGCCCGCGGCAAATCCGTTAAATTCCGTACGCGAGGCCGGCCGATATTCCCTGGGGCGAAGCGCTCCGCCGGACTACCCGGGGACGGTTAAGAGTTTAGCCGATTGCTCTTCGAGAGGGAATGGTCAACATGAACACGACGCGCCGTTGGCTTTGCCTGCCGACAGCCGGTATCGGCCTGATGCTGGCGGCGCTGGCGGGGTGCCAGACCTGGCTTCCCGAGGCCGGCCTGACGCTGCCGTCCCCGCATTACCTGGAGCACCCGCCGCAGTACATCCCGCGCTCGGGGCCCTTCCCGTTCCCGAACGAGGAGGCCACGCAGGAGGCGATCAGCGCCCGCGTCGCTGCCCCCGCCGGCGCGGCGCCGCTGCCGCAGGCCGTGCCCGGCGCCTTCGGCCCGGGCGGGCCGTGAGCCGGTTTTCGGGTCGCGTTCACTCCCAGCGGACTCGTCGGCCGAAGCGCGCCTGCAATTCCGCCTTTTCGTCGTCGCTCATCGGGTTGTTGCCGAGACGCACCTCGCGAAGTCGCGGGGCGTGAGGCGACGCGAGCAGGGCGTGGGCGCCGGCGGCTCCGATCTCGTTCCGCGACAGGTCCAGGTAGCACAACCGCGCCAGGAACGGTGAGGCGGCGAGCGCTTCCGCCCCGGCCGTGGTGATCCGATTCCCCGCCAGCTCGAGGAGCGTCAGCCGCGGCAGGTGGCGAGTTTGCAGCAAGGCCGACAAGCCGTCGTCGCCGACGTCGTTCTCCCGCAGAGCCAGGTTCTTGAGGGCGCTGAGTTGCGGGAAGGCGGCGATGGCCTGCATTCCGAGGTCGCCCAGGTCGTTGGCACTCAGGTCGAGAGCGTGTAAGCCCGCGAGGTGCGGGGAGGACACCACAGCCTTTCCACCCCACGCCCCAATGCCATTCTCTGCCATGTCTAACAGCTTGAGCGAGGGAAAGTGGGGGGATGACGCGAGAAGGCCCACACCCTCAACGCCTAGCTCATTGCTTCGCAGGCCGAGGCTGACCAACTGACACAGGTTCTTCGTGACGGTGAGCGACTGCGCCGCCTTTGCACTAAGGCGATTACTGTCGAGGTTGAGATGAATCAACCGCGCGAGTTGTTTTGAGCCGACGAGCATCCGCACTCCCACGTTGCCGACTTCGTTCAAGCCCAGGTCGAGTCTCGTGACTCGCGGCAGCAACGGCGAAGCGGCGAGCGACGCCATGCCGTCCGAGGACAGAGAGTTTCCCTCCAGGTCCAGTTCTTCGAGTTGAGGTAATGCCGTGGCATGCGCCACCGCGCGCAACCCCCGGGCCAAGATGTCGTTGCCGGCGAGGTGAAGCCGACGGAGCGCAGTGAGATTGCGAGCCGTGGCCAGCATTTCGACACCTACAACTCCGATCCGATTATTAGATAATTCGAGTGTTTGTAAGGCGCCGAATTGACGGGAGGTCGCCAGGGTCTCCACCCCGCTTGGGCCGAGATTGGTGTCGTACAAGCACAGATGCTGTAGCCGTGGCAGACGGGCGGAGAGGGCGAGAAACCGGGCACCGTTGTCCCCGATGGGATTATTGTTTAGGGAGAGCCTGCACAACCGCGTCAGGTGTCGCGATGCCGCCAGAGCCTCGATATCGTCGGCCACCAGCCCGTTCCCGCCGAAGTCAATGTCTCCGAAGCGCGCCAGTTGGCAGCAACGGCTCAATTTGCCCATGCATTGGCTGGCCTGGAGGAACCTGACGCGATGCGCCGCGACCCCAGCGAGGGAGCGGTCGATTTCGGTAAGAAAGGTTTTCGCGGGGACGGTCAACAGCTCCGGCAGGCCGCGGGCGAACTCCGCCGACACCCCCAACGTCTCGAAGCGCCGCCGCCACTCGTCTTCCTGCCGCCCCAGCAATTCCCACTCCCGTATCTCCAGTTCCGGCCGCCGTTCATCCTCCTCGTCCATCCGGTTCAGGGTACATTGCACCCGGATGAATTCGGCCCGCTCACCCTCGCCCTGTTCGTCGAGCCAGTCGGCGTAGATCAGCCGCGGCGCGTCGTCGTCCGGGTCGGCAATGATCGCCTGGACAAAGGCTTCCTCGGTCGGCATCGATTCCTCCGTGCTCCCGTGGCGGGGACGTCCGTGCGCCATTGTACCGCCCGCCGCGGGAGGCGGAAGTCGCCTTGCACCGGCTTCATGCTGCACCTCATCAGGAGTTGAACGCCGCTCTGCGAGCGGCCGCTAAACTGATGGGCAACTCGAATGGCGTTCGCCCAGCGAATCACCCGACGAGGACGCGACCATGGGACAGGAACGGGTAGTCACCTTTACCGGCAGAGGGGTGCCCGCGTGGCACAGCGTGGCGGAGTTGCTGATGCGCTCCGGCTTCCCAGTACAAATGGGGATGATCGACGGCCAACTGAGCTTTCCCGACGAGCAACCGCCGCCGTCGTGGGCGGAAGTCCGGGTCGTCACCCCGCAGGGAATGGTAACGGTTCGCCGCGAGCCGGACCGCGTGCGGCTGGTGACGTGGGGCAACGCCGACACCGCCCTGCTCCAGGCGTGGAACGCATTGGCCTGGGCCTTCGCCGAGGCCGGCGGGGGGCGCGTGGAGGAGACCGAAGGCGCCCTGTCAGCGGACGACTTCCGGCGGCGAGTGGACCTGCCTTCGGTCCTGCGCGGAGGGTTATAGCAAACCATCGTCGCCTCCGGCTCGTCTAGGAGGTGGACCCCGGACCTCTTGTCGGAGACTTCTCATGCGTCGCACGTGGTTGTTGGCCCCTGTTGCGGGCGCGCTGGCGCTCGGGGGCTTCCTCGCCCTGAAACCGTCCAATTTGCCCGCCGGCGATCCGCCGCCGGCCGCCGCCGCGCAGGTCGCTGGCCCGTCGCTGCCGGTGGCCCAGGCCATCCTGTACAGCAGCGGGGTGGGCTACTTCCAGCGCGAGGGCACTGTCGAGGGCAACACGCGCATCGACCTGACCTTCCCGGTGCAGGACATCAACGACCTGCTCAAGAGCATGGTCCTGCAAGACCTCAACGGCGGCGTCGTCAGCGCCGTCAGCTACGACAGCCAGGCGCCCATCGAAAAGACTTTGCAGAGCTTCGCCGTCAACTTGACGGGCAACCCCGGCTTCGGCGCCATCCTCTCGCAGGCGCGCGGCGAAAAGGTTGAGGTGACACTGCAACAGGGCAACGCGGCCCAGCCGGGCAACGTCACCGGCACCATCATCGGCGTCGAGAAGCAGCGCCAGCAGGTCGGCAAGGACAGCGCTTTGGACGTGGAACTCCTCAACCTGTGGTGCGCGGAGGGGATGCGCAGCGTCAAGCTGACCGACGTGCAGCGCGTCCGCTTCCTCAACCCCGTCCTCGACAGCGAGTTCAAGCGGGCGCTGGAGACGTTGGCCCTCTCCCATGACACGCAGAAGAAGGCGGTGTCGCTGGCATTCAACGGCGAGGGCAAGCGTGAGGTGCGGGTCAGCTACGTCGTCGAGAACCCCATCTGGAAGACGAGCTATCGCCTCGTGCTGTCCACGAAGAAGGACGGCAAGCCGATGCTGCAGGGGTGGGCGATCGTGGACAACTCCTCGGAGGAGGACTGGAAGGACGTGCGCATGGCCCTGGTCAGCGGCCGGCCCATCTCCTTCCAGATGGATCTGTATCAGCCGCTGTACGTCCCCCGGCCCGTCGTCGAACCCGAACTCTTCGCCTCCCTCCGCCCGCCGACTTACCAGGGCGCGATGGAGAAGCCGGCCGAAGCCTTCGCCAGGGCCCCCGCCGGCGCCGCCGCTCCCCAGGCCGCGAACCGGGCAATGGGGGGACTAGGGAAGGCGGACGCGCTCAGCCGCTCGGAGAGGGCCCCCGAGTTTGCCGATGGCGTCCGGAAGCAGCTCCGCGGCGACATGGACCTGAGCAAGGGCGTGGCGTCGTCGGCGACGGCGGGCGAGCTGGGGGACTTCTTCCAGTACGTGATCGACCACCCGGTCAACCTGCCCCGCCAGAAGAGCGCCATGCTGCCCATCGTCCAGAAGGAGGTCGAGGCCGCCCGCGTCTCCATCTACAACGAGCACACCCAGGCCAAGCACCCGCTGCTCGGCCTGCGCTTCAAGAACACGACGGGCATGCACCTGATGCAGGGCCCCATCACCGTCTTCGAGGGGAGCAGCTACGCCGGCGACGCCCGCATCCTCGACATCACCCCCAAGGATGAACGCCTCATCTCCTACGCCATCGACCTGGGCACCGAAGTCGAGCCGATCGCGAAGAGGCAGCCCGACCGCATCACCAAGGTGAAGATCAACAAGGGCATCCTGTACCGCACCGACAAGGTGCGTGAGGAGAAGACGTACAACCTGAAGAACCGCTCCGAGCACGACCGCGTCGTGCTCATCGAGCACCCCTTCCGCGCCGACTTCACCCTCGTCAGCAAGGACAAGCCCGAGGAGCGGGCGCGCGACGTGTACCGCTTCGAGGTCAAACTCGCGGCCGGGCAGACCGCCAGCACGGAAGTCATTGAGGAAAAGGATGTCAATTCGGTCATCCAGCTGAGCAATAGCGACGACAACACCATGCGCTTCTTCATCAGCCAGCCGATCGTCAGCGACAAGGTGAAGCAGGCGCTGGGTCAGGCCGTCGAGCTGAAGACGAAGGTCAATGACACGGCGCGGGAGATCGCCCAGCTGCAGAAGCAGCTCAAGGACATCACCGACGACCAGGTACGGCTGCGCGCCAACCTGAAGGAGATGCCCGCGACCGCCGAGGCGTACAAGCGCTACCTGAAGAAGTTCGACGACCAGGAGACGCAGATCGAGGACTTCCAGAAGAAGATCAAGGTGCTCCAGGACACCGAGTTCCGGCACCGCAAGGCCTTCGAGGATTACCTCGCCGCCCTCGACGTCGAGTAACGCGATCCGCCGCTTGCGGCTTCGCATGCCCTGCGAAGCCGCAAGCGGCTAGCGTTTCCGCGTCACGCGGTACTTCTGGGCCGCGGCCCAGCGCAGCAGGTGCTCGCGATAGACCGCGGTCCTCTCTGCCATCGACGCGGACAGGTCGCACTTCTCATCCGGGTCCGTTTCCACGTCGAACAATTGCGACCGTCCCGAATCCAACTCGTGAATCATCTTCCAGCGGCCGTCGCGCAGGCCGAGCAACCCCAGCGAGTAGTCGGTGCAGAAGAGGGCCATGCGCGGCTCGCCGCTCAGCAGCGATCGCCCCTGGTACTCGTCGGGCGCCGGCAGTCCCAGCAGGTCCAGGACCGTCGGCGCCAGGTCCGCCAGGCCGGCGACGCGCCCAACCCGCACCGGCTCCTCGATCACTCCCGGGGCGGCCAACAGCAGCGGCACGCGCACGTTTTCCTCGTACAGGAACAACGTATGTCCGTAGTTACCTTCATGTTGCCCGAACGCCTCGCCGTGGTCGCCGCAGATGACGAACAGCGTCCGGTCCTCCAGGCCGCGCTCGCGCAGGCCGCGCAGCAGGTCGGCGAGCGAGTCGTCGGCGTAGTGCAGGGCGTTACGGTAGCGATCGATCTCGGCTTCGTCGGGGAAGGGGCCGGGGCCCGGCGCGTCGTAGGGGTGGTGCCCCGCGATCGGCAGGTACGTCAGCAGGAACGGCTCCCCCGGCCGCTCGTCGATCCAGGCCAGCATGCGGCGGACCGCCGACCCCTCGTCGATGCCGAAGCTCGACTCGCGCCGGCCGCCGATGTCGCCGGCGTCCTCGCGGGTCGCGTAGCCGCGGTTCCGCAGCGCCTCCTCCATGCCCAGGTAGCGAAAGCGGCCGGAGTGGAAGAGCCCGGTGCGATAGCCGTGGCCCGCCAGCAGGCCGGCCAGGGCCGGGGCGTGCGCCGCTTCGTAGTCCTCGGCCCGGGTGTCGAGGGCGGGAAAGACAGCGCACTGGGTGGCGAAGAAGCTCCGTATCGTTTCGGGATAGGTGGTGTACGCATTCTCGAAGAGCAGTGCCCGCCGGCTCAGGGCCGTCAGGTGCGGCATCGGATCCTCGGCCGCGCCGTAGGGCTTCAGGTAGCGCGCCCCGGTCGATTCCAGGTGAACCACGACCACGTTGCGCCCCGCCGCCCGGCCCCGCAGGCGCGCCAGGTCCTCGCCCGGCGTGCCGCCCAGCGGGCTGACCGACCAGTCGCCGGCGACGTCTGCGGCCAGGACGCGCGGCAGCGCCGACGTCACCAGGGCGGCCAGGGCGTTGCGGTGCAGCCCGTTCGTAGCCACCCGCGAGGCGGCCATCGGGCCGAGCGGCAGCACGGCGACGGCCGCCGCACAGAGGACGAGGCGCCGGCGCGGGGAGGTACGAGTGAGGGCCCTGCGCAGCAGAGGCGGCAGCAGCGCCGCGGCCGCGAGGACGGCGCCGACGCGGAGCAGGTTGGCCGCGCTGACGTGGTGGCCGATGGAGTCGGCGATGGTGCCAGTGGTCGCCCGCAGCAGGGGCCAGGTCAGCGGTGTGGACAGCAGGCAGCCCAGCGGCACGTTCAGCGCGGCGTACCCCGCCGCCAGCGCATAAAGCCCCCACGCGGCCCACGGACGGCGCCGGAGAAGCCAGTCGAACCCGGCGAACGCGAAGGCGACGAGTGCGTCCTGCCAGAAGTAGGCCAGCGGCGTCCAGGGCGAGGCGTGTACGTCGCGCCCGACGAGGACCAGCAATTTCGCCGTCACAAACACCAGGAACAGGCTCAGCGGGCGCACGGCTTCACCAGGTTGAGGCGCTTCAGGAGGAGCCAGGAGACGACGACCCCCTGGCCGCGCCGCCGCCAGATCCAGTCGTGGACCAGCAGGGTCGGCGCCGGCGGGTCGCGATACAGCGCCTCGCGGTCGCCGAGCAGCGACAGCGGGATCACGACCAGGTCGAAGTCATTCATGCGCACCGGGTCGTAAAAGTCGTTGATGATCTCCACGCCGGCGGGGAAGAACGGTCGTGCCGCGGCGAGGTTCTCCGCGCTGCGGTCGATGACGACGAGCCGCGCGTCCGGGAGCAGCCGGCGCAGGACGAGCAGCGTGCGCGGCCAGAGGCCGCCGCCGACGATGGCGGCGCTGCGTACTTTCGGGAGGTGCGGCAGCAGGGCGGCGAAGGCGCGCTCGTGGCGGTCGAGCAGGAAGCGCTGCAGGCGCGGCGAGCGCAGCACCCGGCGCTCGAGCAGCTCCAGCCAGGGCGTCTCCAGCCAGCGCAGTACCGCAGGCCAGGCGCTGAGGCGCGTCGCCGGGGCGGCATGTCCCGGCAGGCGCGTCCAGTGCGCGCCGGGGTGGGCATGATGTTCCACGTGATAGCCGTCGTTGAGGAAGAGGAAGTTATAAAGAGTCCCGTAGTGGCTTGTCGTGCCGCGAGCGTGCTCGTAGTGGCCGTGCAGCCAGCACAGCCCCAGGCCGGCGACGTAGCCGGGCAGGTAGGCCGTGAGGAAGAACGCCGGCACCAGCGCCAGCAGGGTCGCCCACAGCGCCAGGACCAGGGCCGACTCGACGCACAGTTGCCGGCTCGGGCGCAGGCGCCAGGGGCGGCCGGCGTGGTGGGCCAGGTGCCGCTGCCGCCACAGCGTTTGCGGCACGCCGAGCAGCACGCTCAGGTAGAGGGCGAAGGCGACGTTGAGGGCCCGCCGGCGGAAGAAGGGGCGGTGCAGGAAGTAGTGCGCCACCGTGTTCGAGTTCCACCACAGGCCGAGCGCGACGACGGGGGCCGCCGGCAGCGCGACCAGAAGCGCGCCGTGCAGCAGGGCGAGGCCAACCGGCAGGGCGTCCCAGCGCGAGTGGCGCAGGACGCCCCGCCGTGCCGAAGTGAAGTGAGCCGCGCTCATCGGGCCGACTTCCCTCTGAAGGTCGCGGTGAGCGCCGGCCCCTTCCAGTCGCCGGCGACGGCCCAGACGCGCCAGGTATACTCCTCGTCCCCCTTGACCGCCATCTTCGGCGTCCAGGAGGCGACGTCCGCTCGTTCCCCGGCCTTCAGCGGCTTGCTCATCTCCGAGTTGCCGGCGTCGTCGCTGATCTCGAAGACGTAGCGCACCTCCTCCCGATCCTTGTCGGCGATGCCGTGGGCGCGAAGGACCACCTTCCCCTCCGGCACGTCGCAGCCGTCGCTCGGTTCGGCGGGCAAGGCCAGCGAGCGCAGCTCCTTCGCCATCCGGCTGGTCGCGTTCAGCTTGTGCATCCCGCCGGCCACCGGATAGGGATCCGCTTTCTCGGCCTTCTCCGCCGCCTTGCGCACGCGACCGAATTCCTGGTAGCGGCCGGCGAAGGCGATCACCTGCCCGGTGCCCGCGACCTCCTTGAGGTCCGCCCACTCGCGCCGTGTGTCTCCCTCCTTGCCGCTGGGCAGGGCGTAGTACAGGTAGCCGTAGGCCGGTTTCTGGTACTCGTCGCCCCGGCGGGCCTTGGCCAGCCGGAAGACGCCCCACACCTGGGCGCGTTCCGGTTTACCTTGCTCCGGCTCCAGCACCACCTTTTCCACCAGGCCGTAGATCCCGACCGGGTCGCTCGCTCGCGCCGACCCGGCCAGGGCCAGCAGCGACGCCATCGCCAGCAGCAGTGTCCGTCTCATGACCGATCCTCCAACGGGGACAGGGACCAACCACGAGGTTCACGATAACCCACTGGCCGCGACGGAAAAAAGTGTTTATCCTTGAAGCTATCAAGGAATTCGCTGTATAGGTGCTGCGATGCCGACGAGCCTCCCTTCCGTCTCCACCGACCAGGTGGCCGCCTTCGTCGAATTGGCCCGGCTCGGCAGCCTGCGCCAGGCGGCCCGCGAGCTGCACATCACGGAGCAGGGGCTGCGTAACCGCCTGCTGGTGCTGGAACGGCGGCTCGGCGCTGAGCTGTATCGCAAGAGCCGCGGGCCACGCCGGGTGACGCCGCTGACGGAAGCGGGACGGCAGTTCCTGCCGCACGCGCTGGCCTTCCTCGACCGCGCCCGCCAGCTCGCGGAGCACTTCGGCGCTCCCGCAGGGCCGCACGAGATCCACGTCGCGGCCACCCAGTACTTGATCCTCTACGTCCTCATCGACGCCGTGCGCCGCTTCCACCGGGCGTACCCGAATATCCGCGTCCGCCTCAGCAACCGCACCGAGGAGGAGGTCGAAAGCGCCCTGCTCAGCGACCCGGAAATCGCCCTGGGCGTGGCGGCCCCTTACGAGCCGGCGCCGCAGTTGGAGTACGTCCACCTCTTTTCGATGAATTGGAGCCTGGTCACCCCACCCGGGCATCGCCTGGCGCGGAAACCGCGCCTGAGCCTGGCCGACCTGGCCGACCTGCCGCTGATCCTCTTCGAGCACGGCTCGACCGGGCGACAGCACGTCATGGACGCCTTTCATGGCGAGGGGCTGTCGCCGCGCGTGGACATGGAGACGACGAACACGGAGATTATCGTGCGCATGGTCGAGGCGGGGCTGGGCGTGTCGATCGTGCCGCTGATGCCGAGCGGGGCGGTGACGCGCGGCCGCAAGGTGACGGTGCGCGGCCTCGGCGAACAGATCCGGCCGATCCACTCCGGCGTGCTGCGCCGCCGCGGCGAGCGCCCGTCCGACGCGGCGCGGGCCTTCCTCGACTTCCTGGTGCCGGCGGGGAAGAAGGGTCAAACCTCCTCCCAGACCGTGTGATACGCCCCGATCCGCTCGAAATACTCGAACAAGCGAACGTAGAACGGATCGACGGCGAGCGTGGCGCTGTCGCCGACGACGAGCAATTGCCGCCGGGCCCGCGTGAGGGCGACGTTCATGCGGCGGACGTCGGCGAGGAAGCCGATCTCGCCCTCCGCGTTGGAGCGCACCAGGGAGATGACGACCGCCTCTTTTTCCCGGCCCTGGAAGCCGTCCACGCTGTCGATCTCCAGCCCAGGCACCGCGAGGCGCTCGCGCAGCAGCCGCACCTGCGCGGCGTACGGCGCGATCACCGCGACGTCGCCCGGGGCGACGCCGGCCTCCAGCAGCGCCCGCACCTTGCGACACACGACATCCGCTTCTTGCGGATTGAGCCGACTCTCGCCGTCCGGCTCGCGCTGCTCCTCGTAGCCGGCCCCGGCCGTGTCGATGAACTGCACCGCCTGCTCGGTCAGCGCGTCGGGGCGCACTCCCGGCAAATCGACCAACCGGTGGCCCGCCACCGAGGCGTCGGCCACAAGCGCCTCCCCGTAGAATTCCCGCGACGAGAAGTCCATGATCGCCCGGTTCATGCGATACTGCACCGTCAGCAGGCGCGTGATGGCCTCGCCGTACAGGCCGACGAGCCGCTCCATGAGGCTGACGCCGAAGCCTTGCGCCGCCGCCTCCTGCGCCAGCACCGTCGGCGGCAGCTGGCAGTGATCGCCGGCGAGGACGACCCGCCGGCCGCGCAGCAGCGGGATCCAACAGCCCGGCTCGGTACTCTGGCACGATTCGTCGATGACCACGAGGTCGAATGTCCGATCACCGAGCAGCTCGGCGTCGAGTCCCGTCGTGGTGGCGCACAAGACCGTGGCCCCGTTCAGGATGCGCTCGACGGCGTGAGCTTCCTGGCGGCGGGCGTCGGCGAGCAGGTTGCGGGCCTCCTGGCGCATGTCGCGACGTGCGCCCGGCTCCGGCTTGCCGCGCGTCCACTTGCCGGCCTTGCGGAACAGGGCGAACGCCTCCTTCGCCAGTTTGCGGGCCCGGCGCGTGTCGTCGTGGTCCTCCACCAGCAGGTCGATGGTGTGGGCGCGCAGTTCCGGCAGCACGCGGGCCGGGTGGCCGAGGCGCACCGCCCGCTCGCCGCTGGCGACCAGCCGTTCGAGCACGTTGTCCACGCCGAGGTTGCTCGGGGCGCAGGCCAACACCTTCTCGCCGCGGCGTACCGCCTGGCGAATCACCTCCACCAGCGTCGTCGTCTTCCCCGTCCCCGGCGGCCCGTGGATGATCGCCACGTCGCGCGCCGACAGGGCAAAGCGCACCGCCTCGCGCTGCGATTCGTTGAGCGCGGGATCGAGGGGCAGGGGCGCCGGCGGCGGCCCGAACTCCGGCGGCCGTTCGCCGAGCAAGATGCCTCGCAATTCGGCGAGGCGGTCGCGCTGGGCCGCCCGCGCCCGGTGGAGCGCCGCCCGCTGCCGCTGTGTCGCGACCTCGTCGGTGGACAGGTCGAGACGGTAGGTCGTGCCGACTTCGTCGCCGAGCGCGTCGTTGAAGGCGACGCGCAGCCAGCGCTCGCCGCGCTCGCTGACGACGCCGCGGGCGCCGTCGCCGGGCCGGGCGCCCATCTCGGACAGCAGCACCGGCGAGCCGACGCCGAGGCGCGTCCACGGCAGCGGCACGGCGTCGCTGCGCTTGCCCAGGGTGACGATGCAGCGGCCGCCGAGGCCGGAGAACTCCTCGCGCACCACGAGCCCGGCGAGGCAGTGGCCTGTCGCCTCGGCCTCGGTCGCCGACAACCGCTGCACGCGCTCCAGCGCCTGCCGCGTCTCGGCCCGCGCTTCGATTTCGAGGAGGCGCGCCAGGCGCTGAAAATGATCTTCCTGGGACATGAATTTAGCGTTTCACCGCGTCCGATTTATCGGTTCGCCCTCGCGCGACAGCGCGAGCGCGAACCGATAAATCGGACGCGGTGAAACGAGAGAGTTACTTGATCGGCGAATAATCGGTCGGGTTCAGGAACGTCTGCTCCACCTTATCGACGAGCTTGCCGTCCTTCTCGGATTCCTCCTTGGCCTTCTTCCAGTCCGGGTCCTCGACGAATGCCTTCCAGCTCTTGTCGCGCGCTTCCTTACTGGGGTAGGCGAGGATGTAGATGAGCACGTCGGGCCTCTTCTCGTCGATCCAGAAGCCGATGATGTCCATGCCGTGCTTCTTGAAGAGCTTGTTCGTGTGCTCGCGGAAGCGCGTGTTCAGCGCGTCGATCTTGCCCTCCGCGGCGGTGTAGGTGCGCATCTCGAAGTAGCGCGTCTCAGCCTTCTTCACGTCCTTCTCCTTCTCGGCGGCGGCCGGCAGCGCCAGGACGCCGGCCAGGCCCAGCAGCGTGAGCATGCACCAGAGATTCTTCATGCGTCTCTCCTTGTCTGTGTCACCCGGATGGAAGCATTTCCGAGGATCACGCTAGACGGGCGCCCGCGTACCGTCAACGGGTTGGGCCGTTGCACCGCCGTCGCGCGTCCCGTACCATCGCGGCTGACTGTCGCGCTCCCACGAGGTCCCTCCCATGCGCCGCCGCTTCCTGCCGTGCCTCCTCGCCGTGGCTCTCGTCCCTTCCTTCGGGTCGGCCCAGGCGCCGGGCAACCTGCTCCGCAATGGCCGCTTCCAGGACGACTGGATCACGCTGCTGCCGCAGAACAAGAACCACCACTGGTGCTACGCCGACGGGTTCTATAACCGCCGCGACTACAACCCCGACGGCTGGTTTCTCTCGGGCAGCTGGGACTGGGAAAACGCCGACGCCCCACCCGGCCAGCGCCGCCTCGTACTGACCGGGCCGGCCGAGATTGTGCAGCGCGTCAACTGGGTGACGGTCCACGACGACCGCAGCCGCGAGGGCTTCCCCGACGCCGGCGGTTTCCCCAGCGTCAAGCCGCAGCGCAGCCCGAACCCCCTGCGCCTCGTCCGCGACCTGACCTTTCGCGTCCGGATCAAGGGGACCGACCTGCCCACGAATGCCGGCAACATCGAGGTCGCCTGGTGCCCGCCCGGCGGCATCAGCAGTTCCGACCCGATGGGCACGCCCACGCCGCCGACCGCCAGCGCGTCGGCCGCCATCCCGGCGGGGACATTCGATGCGAAATGGGTCGAGGTGAAACTGCCGGCGGCCGACTGGCTGAAGGCCGTCAACGCCGCGGCCGCCAAGGACCCGAAAGAGGCGGCGGAGATCGCGAAGTCGGGGCCGGTGCTGCCGGGGACAGCGCGGGTGACGATCCACACCACGGCGAAGACGGGGCGCGTCGAGGTCGAGGCGGCCGAGCTACTGGCCGCGGCGCCGGAGTCGCCGAACCTGCTGCCCAACGGCGGTTTTGAGGGGCGGTGGCAGACAGGTCTCCCAGCCGATTGGAACTCACTGTTCACGTATCGCTATTTCCCACCGGGGCACTACTACATTTTCAACACTTGGCACAACGCGACGTTCGAGAACCGCGCGTTCATCAGTTCCGATTCGTTGGTCAGGCACGGCGGCCAGAGTAGCCTGCGCATGGTCGTTCCTTCCGGTGATGAGATAGCGATTGCCTCGCAACCGATCTCACTGAATCAGAAGGAGCCCCACCTCATCGAGGTCGATGCCTGGGTGAAGACGGATCGTCTTTGCATGTTGCAAATTGATGCCGTGAATGACAAGGGCGAGCGACTCGACGGCTTCAACTTCATCCACAAGGCGCCTCTGTCCGTCGGTACCGATGATTGGCGGCTGGTGCGCCAGGTGTTTCGGCCACGCGCGCCGGTGAAGTCTGTGCGCCTTCAGGTCTGCGCCCGCGGCGTGAATGGCTACACGCTCGATGACACAGGCCATCAGCCGCAAAATAACGTGGTGGGCACTGTCTGGTGGGACGATGTCTCGTTGTGCGAACCGGAAAGTACAGTAGCGGACCTGGCGAGCCGGGGCATTAAGCCGCCGATGGCTCATGGAGACGAGCCGTCTCACACCTATCTGGCCGAATTGGACCTGGGCGAGCGTAAGATCGGCGAAAATGTCTTAACGGCCGTGCTGGTTAATCCAGGTCCAGTCGCGACCTACACTGTGTCCTGGGACTATCGCCACCCACCACAGGAAGAGCTGATTACGGCGAAGAGCGCAGCGGTTAGGGTACCGGCTGGCGGGCGAGTGCCGGTTCAGGTTCGCTATACACTCACTGAGCCCTGTCTGACTGCCTACACCGAGTACCAGGGTTGGTTAAGACTCAAGGAGGGCAGTACCACCGTCGGCGAACTCATGTCCTTTGGGGTCGGGCCGGCCATCGACCTGCATCTAGGCTCCCTCTACCTGCGCCCGGAGCAAAAGCAGTTCGTCCGCATGAACCTCGGCTTCTCGTCGGCCACGATGGCCAAGGTGAAGGCCGTGCGTCTCGAAATCGTCCGTCGCAGCACGGGCCAGGTGCTGAAATCCGTCGAGGTGCCGGCGACTCCCGCGGCGATTACGGCGCAGCGCGGCAAGATTCCGGCCGACCTGCGCGGCGACTTCAGCAATCTCTTGCTCGCGGATCTTGACATTTCCTCTCTGCCGCTGCAAGCGTTCAGCGACCCCCAACGCAACTGGTTCGTCCGCGCCACTGTCCTCGACACGGACGGCAAGGCGATGGGGTCCGCCGCTTCGCCGCCCTTCTGCCGGCTCGATCACGAACCGAAGCAACCGCCCGTTGGCGCCGTGACGATCAAGAACGGGATGGTCCACATCGAGGGGAAGCCGTGGATCGCCTGGGGCGCCTGCTACGGACACGTCCCCGTCTATGCCGGCCCGGCGGACCCCGGCGGTGAGAAGTACCGCGACCTGCACAACCTACCCGGCTGGTCCATCTACGACGGCTTCACCGCGGCTCCCTACACGCGCAAGGACAACGACTTCAACTGCCTGCGTTATGTCGCTGGCTCCATCACCGACCCGAAGGTCATCGATAAGCACTGGCAGGACGACAACCTGTACTGCTCCAGCCCCTTCGTCGTGCCGGGGCCGGTCTTCTCGGTCGATGAGCTGTTCAAGGCGGCCGGTGGCAAGGACAAGCTCGACGCCTACCTCGCTGCCTCCCGGAAGTCACCGGCCGTGGTGTCGCTCGCCGCCGGGATCGAAGAGGCGTTCGGCCTTTTCCACGAAACGCCTGCGGAGAAGCTCAAGGGCATGGAGGCCGCCGTCGATTACCTGCGCAAGAACGGCGGCAAGCCGGTCATGGTCGGCCACGGCGGCTACTGGAACCGCCTGGAGTTCGAGAAAGTGCCGTTCTTCGACATCTACGACCCGGAAACCGAGCCACTCTACCCCGCCAACCTGCACACCGACCTGACGCCGCTCTTGAAAGGCAAGGACAAGGTGATCTGGCTGCGGCCGCAGATGTACGAGGACGTTCCCTATGAGCGCTGGCGCTTCCACACTTACGTCGAATTGATGCGCGGCTGCCGCGGCTGGCAGTTCGCACACGGGCCGGGCGACGCCTCGCTCTTCCGCGGGCTGCACGGCGAGATGGAGTTCTTCAAACCCATCCTCGCCTCGACCGACGCCGGCGGCGAGGTTCGCGTCGAGCCGTGGATCGAGCACTGGTCGCGGCGACATAATGGCAAGCTTTACGTTGTCGCCGCCACCACGCGCGGCATTGCCCTGGGCGACTGGAGGTGGAGCGACGACCGGGAACTGCCGGTCGGCAAGCGCTGCCGCATCACCGACGGCGACGGCGAGGTCCGCGACGAGACCAACGCCTACGGCATCGGCGGCGACGTCGAGCGGGGTCCGAGTGTGTATGGCGTGCAGTACCTCCCCGACGCCCGCGCCTGGCCTAAGGGGAGCAAGCTGGTGCAGTGGGTGCGCCTCGACGGTAAGGCCCTGCCACGGAACCTGGTGGTGCTGGTCAAGGCCGACGGCCGCTGGACGCACGCCGCCGCCTGGGGCAAGTTCGACGCCGCGGCATTGCGCCGCGACCCGAAGCTCGCCTACTGGTTCCTGAACAGCTTCTACCGCCACGCCAAGGGCTTCCTCGGCTGGGACACCCGCCTCATCGAGAAAGCGCTCCCCTACCTGCCGGACAGTACCGCCGACCAAGGCGGTCTTCCCAAGGCGGGCCGCTGGATGAAATTGGAGATCCCGCTGGAGAAGATCGGTGCCACCTACAAACTGCTTGACGGCGTCGGCTTCCTGCACGAGGGCGGCCGCGTCGAATGGGGACGCACTTCGATCGTCGCGCCGGACGGGGCCGAGACGGTCGTCTGGGGCGACGCGCTGGAGCTGCCTCCGGAGGAACTGGCGAAGGTGAGGATCAAGGTGGCGGGGTTGAAGGCCGGCACGAAGGTGCGCGTGCTGTTCGAGGACCGCGAACTGACGGCGGCCGACGGGTCGTTCATCGACGACTTCCGCGGTCAAGATTTGTACCAGCGCTTCGGCGGCGGTTACGGCCGCGGCTACGGCGACGGGCCGGTGGCGCTGCACCTGTACGAATTACAGGCGCCGTAGGTCCCGTCTGCCGGGCGGGACCTACTCATGCGGCCGCTCTCATCGGCGGTTCCGGCTGCGCTTCCCTGAAGGCCCGCAGCCCCGCCGGCGTGACTCGATAACACACCGGCACCGCTCCGGTGTTCTGCTCGATCCAGTCGTAGGCGATCAGTTCGCCGTGCAGCTTCACGAGATCTTCCGCCCGGAGGCCGTCCATCCGCATCACCCGGCCCTGCCACGTCTCCCGATCAGCGGCCCCGGCCCGCGCGTAGTGGGCGAGCAGCGCAAACAAATGTTCATTCTCACCGAGCCGCTCCAACTCGTCGAACATGACCGACCTCCCGTCGGCGGAAGGGACACCCCGAGGGAGGGATCGGCCGGCGCGGCGGCCGGACTGCACGGCCAGTCCCGGCGCGCCGTGCATCCCGCCGTCAAAGCGGGCAGGGTGTGACGGCCGCGGCGGCGCTGCGGGCTTCAGGGGACAGGATCCGCCGGGTAATCCTGGGCGGCATGTTCCAGCAGGGCATGCACCTCGGCGTCGCTGGTCTGGGCGAAGTCCTCGTACCACGAGCCGACGGCGTAGAACGGCTCCGGCGTCTGGAGACAGACGACGTCGTCCACCTCGTCGCGAAGCTCGTCGGCGGTGGCGGCGGCCGCGACGGGCACCGCCACCACAATCCGGGCCGGCCCCATCTGCCGCAGCGCGGCGACGGCGGCGCGCATCGTCGTGCCGGTGGCCAGGCCGTCATCGATCAGGATGACCGTCCGGCCGCGCACCTCCGGCGGCGGCCGGTCGTCGCGGTAGGCGCGCTCGCGCCGCGCCAGCTCGCGCCATTCCGCCTCCGCTACGGAATCAATCACCTCGTCGGGGATTCCCAGCAGGCGCACTACCTCCTCGTTGAGGACGCGGACGCCGCCGCTGGCGATGGCGCCCATCGCCAGTTCTTCCTGGCCGGGCACGCCGAGCTTGCGGACCAGGAAGACGTCGAGCGGCGCGTTCAGGGCGCGGGCGACCTCGTAGGCCACCGGCACCCCGCCGCGGGGCAGGGCCAGGACCAGTACGTCGCGGCGGTTGGCGTAGTGGCCGAGCTGCTGGGCCAGGGCCCGGCCGGCGGCGGCGCGATCGGGAAAGCGCATGGTCGTCCTCCTTTAACCGCTCCTGCTACCGCCATGATGACGGGTCGGCTCACCGGAGTCCAGTGCGGCAAGTGGCGTGCCGCCCGGCTGTCCCCGGCACCCCGCGGCGCGTATAACGGGCGAAACGCGACCGCCGAAAGGAGACGACCATGCCGGAGGCCGTGACGCAGGAATTGCTGCACCTCAATCAGCGCCTGCTCGACAGTATCGCCCGAGCCGACTGGACGACCTACGAGGAGCTGTGCGACCCGTCGCTGACCGCCTTTGAACCGGAGTCGCAGGGGCAGTTCGTGGAGGGGATGCCCTTCCACCGCTTCTACTTCAACCTCGGCGGCGTCAAAGGAGAGCACAACACGACGATGGCCTCTCCGCACGTGCGGGTCATGGGCGACGTGGCGGTGATCGCGTACGTGCGGCTGAATCAGCGTGTGGATGGGCAGGGGGCGGCGCTGGTGAAGGCGGTGCAGGAGACGCGCGTCTGGCAGCGCCAGGGCGACCGCTGGCGACACGTCCACTTCCACCGGTCGCCGTTGCCCTGACCCACGGACTGGGCCATGATGTGTGTTGAGCGGCCGCCCTCGGGGCGGCGCGCAGAGAGCGCCGCCCCGAGGGCGGCGCTCGTAGTGACCGCATTTATGCGGTCAGGGCCGTCAGGACCGCATAAATGCGGTCACTACGAGCGCCCCCTCGGCGCGACTGCGAAACGAAGAGGTGAGCGCCATGCCAACCGTCGCCGCAGTCGTCGGTTTTCTCGAAGAGTTCGCACCGCCGCGCCTCGCCGCCGAATGGGACAACGTCGGCCTGCTGCTCGGCGACCGCCAGGCCCGCGTCAAGCGAATCATGACCTGCCTCACGGTGACGCCCGAGTCGGCCGCCGAGGCCGTCGAGGCCAAGGCGCAACTCATCGTCACGCACCACCCGATCCTCTTTCGCCCCGTGAAGCGGCTGACGACGGGCAACCCCGAAGGCCGCATGCTGCTGTCGCTGATCCGGGCGGGGGTCGCGGTCTACAGCCCACACACGGCATTCGACAACACGCGCGGCGGCATCAACGACGCCATCGTGCGCCGGCTCGGCCTGATCGATGTGGGGCCGCTACGGCGCGGCGAGGGGCCGCGCCAGTGCAAGGTGATCGTCTTCGTGCCGGACAAGGACCTGGCATCGGTGTCCGACGCGATGTTCGCCGCCGGGGCGGGACACGTCGGCGAGTACAAGGAGTGCAGCTTCCGACTCGCAGGCAGCGGCACCTTCTTCGGCTCGGACGCCAGCCAGCCGACCGTCGGCCAGAAGGGGCGGCGCGAGGACGTCAGCGAATGGCGCCTGGAGGTCGTCTGTCCCGAGTCGTCGGTCGAGACGGTCGTCGCGGCGATGCGGAAGGTCCACTCCTACGAGGAGCCGGCGTACGACGTCTACCCGCTGCGACCGGCGGCGTCGAAGCTCGGGGAGGGGCGCCTCGGCCGCTTGCCGCAGCCGGCCCCGCTCGGCGAATTCGCCAGGGCGGTGAAGGCGGCGCTGGCCGCGGCGCTGGTGCAAACGGTGGGCGATCCGCTGGCATCGGTGCAGCGTGTGGCGATCGTCTGCGGGGCCGGCGGCGAGTTCCTGCATGACGCCGTGCGGGTGCGGGCCGATGTGCTGCTGACGGGCGAGATGCGCTTTCACGATTACCTGGCGGCGCAGGCGCAGGAGTTGGCGCTGGTGCTGCCGGGGCACTACGCGACGGAACGATTCGGCGTCGAGGAATTGGCGACGCGGTTGCAGGAGCAATGGAAGGACGTCGAGGTCTGGCCGAGCCGGCGCGAGCGTGATCCGGCGACGTGGGTGTGAAGAGGGCGCGGGGCCTGCCCAGGGTAACAAATCTGCGCGAAGGGCAAAGGTGGCGCTACGCCGTGCGAGATCGCCGACGGCGCAAAGGCGGCAGGAAGAGTCTGTAGCGCCAGCCGCTTGCGGCTTAGCGGATTTCAGGCTTCCGCTAAGCCGCAAGCGGCTGGCGCTACAGACTCTCAGTGGTTCCGCCGCGTGACGAACGCCTACCAGTCGGGCCCGAGCATGTCGTTGCTGGCCGGGGTAATGGCCGCCCAGTAGGTCGATCCCGACATGCCTGAGGAGAGGAAATGCACGCTGGCGTCGGCCAGGGTCACCTGCATCCCGCCGGTGTGCGGGCTGGAAGCGCGCGAGGCGTCACAGTTGCCGGCGAGGGGGCGCACCTGAAAGATTGCCCCCGGACCGATGTTGTCGCCGTTCGAGGTGTTCAGAGCGATGAAGGGGTAATAGTCGTGCCCGGGGACGGTCGCCGAAGTCTCCCACCAGTCCCACAGGCAGGCCCGCGACAGGCCCAACGAGTTCGAGACGCAGACAGCGTATCTCTCGGCGAAAAGGATGGTGTTAGAGGTGCCGTCCGGGAACGACGCCGGCATGGAACTCATGCCCTGGTAACCGAGCACGTTGAAAAAGGGGTCCGACTGTCCGAAGACAAGGAAGTTGCCGGCGTACGAGCTGGTGCCCCACTGGAGGCCGAAGACCTGATCCGTGTAGGGCGCGGGGGTGTAGCTCGGATCGGCGGGGCAGATGTAGGCGTTGATCGTCGTCGCGCCGACGAAGCTCGGGGTGCCGACGCCGTAAGCCCCGCTGTAGTAAGTCGCGTTCGGGACCGGGGTCTCACCCATCGGGTTGGCCCCCGACACGATCGCGCTCTTGTAGAGGTTGTCCTGCTCGAGGTACGGCAGCAGGTGGAAGAAGAGGCTGCCCCAGCCCGACCCGCCCGACGCCCGAGCCGAAGGGAACCAACCCTGGGCCGGCGGGAAACAGCCCGCGGTGTCGTGGGAGTGGTGAGCGGCAATCCCGAGTTGGTGCATCTTGTTACCGCACTGGATGCGGGCCGCGGCGTCGCGGACCTTCTGGACGGCGGGCACGAGCAGGCCGATGAGGACCGCGATGATGGCGATCACCACCAGCAATTCGATCAGCGTGAAGCCCCGACGAGAGCGGGCGCGACTCATGATTCTTTCCTCGAAAAGAAGTTCTCACGACGCGGCAGAAAGAACAACAACCACGGGGCGCTGAGTGGTGAATTCTTCGGCC
>DATFNV010000726.1:0-5503 GCA_035266225.1 Gemmataceae bacterium | reverse complement strand
CGAGAGCAGCACGTTGGCGAAGCGCTGCTGGTCGCCGGTCTGGATGGTGAGGACGTGGTCGGGCGTCTCGACCGCCTTGTAGAAGTCCCATTTGTCGATCGGCTCCAGCCGCAGGTCTAGGCCGGCCCGGCGCAGGACGGCCCGGTACTCGTCCCAGACGGGCGGGTCGGCGTCGAGAGCGTAAGGGTCGTCACGCGTGTACATCATCGTGTTGACGAGGTCGATGGGGACAGCGGAGATGATCGCCTCCAGCACCTGGGCGCAGGTGACGACGCCCGGCATCAGGTTGAGGCAGACCAACTCGGCGTTCGGCCCCTTCTTCGAGGAGGCGGGATAGTTGCCGTCCGCGATGAGGATTTTCGCGTGGTGGCCGGCACGGCCGATGACTTCGTTGATCTTCGGGTGGATGAGTCGGTGTTTGAGCATGAGGAGGATTTCCCAGATAGCCGCTTGCGGCTTAGCGTTCGCGCAACCCCTCGATGAAGCGAACGCTAAGCCGCAAGCGGTTATCCAAAGTGCCGGCGGAAGGCGCTGATCGTCTGGCGCGCGGCGGCCTCGGGGTCGGGGTAGGGCAGCGCCTCGGCGGAGACAAAGCGGTCATAACCGATCTCTCGCAGCGCTGTCACGATGGGCGCGTAGTCGATGTGGCCCAGGCCGGCCGGGCGGCGGTTGGAGTCCACGAAATGGACGTGGGCGATCACGTCCTTCCCCGCCCGAATCGCCGCGGCCATGTCCGCCTCCTCGATGTTCATGTGGAACAGATCGGCCAGGAGCCGCACGTTCTTCGTGGACAGCGACCGCAGCAGCGCCGCGCCGGCGTCGAGCGTGTTGACCAGGTTCGTCTCGTAGCGGTTGAGCGGCTCGAAGAGCAACGGCACGCCGTACTGCTTCGCGTGCTCGCCCAGGTCTTCGAGGGCCTCGGCGAGGTAACCCAGCGCCGTCGCCGCCTCGACGCCGTCGCCGTGGCGGCCCTGCATCGAGCCGATGATGGCCGGCGCCCGAAACGGCCCCGCGAAGTCGATGACCGAGCGGATGTAGGCACGGGCCTCTTGCCGGGCAGCAGCGTCGGGTAGACACAGGGTCAGGCGCCGCCGCACCCAGCCGGCGCCGCTGCCGACGGCGGCGAGAGCGAGGCCCTCGTCGTTGAGCACGCAGCGCAGGAACTCTGCGTCCTCTCGATCCCTCGTTACCGGGAACACTTCGATGCCGTCGAAGCCAAGTTCCTTGGCCGCGCGGCAGGCCGCCGGCAGGTCGTGCCAGAACACGAACGGCCCACCGCGGGCTTCATAACACAGGCTGACCGTTACTGCGGATCGGATCACGACTGTTATTCTCCCACTGCAATGATCGCCTTGATGACGCCGGTTTCCGGCCGCGTGTACGATGGGAACACGTCGATCAACTCCTCGAACGCCGCCCGGTGCGTGATCCACGGCCGCGTGTCGATCTTGCCGTCCTCGATCAGCGCGATGATCTGCGTGAAGTCCTGCGCCAGGGCGTTGCGCGAGCAGAGGAGCGTCCCCTCCGGCCGGTGGAACACGGGATGGCGGAACTTCACCTCGTCGGTGGTGATGCCGACGAAGACGAGCCGGCCGCCGTGGGCGATGAGGCCGAAGGCGCTCGACATCGACCCGCTGTGTCCCGTCGCGTCGATGACCACGTCGGGCATGTGACCGTCCGTCACGGCGCGCAGGTCCTGCTCGAGTTTGTCCGACGGCGTGAGCGTGTGCGGCACACCCATGACGCGCCGGCAGAAGTCGAGGCGCTGCTCGTTCATGTCGAGGACGATGACCTTGGCTCCGCTCAGCTTGACGAACTCGAGCGTGGCCAACCCGATGGGGCCGGCGCCAATGATCAGGCACGACTCGTCCGGCCGCGGCGCGGCCCGGTGGGTGGCGTGGCAGCCGATGGCCAGGGTCTCGACGAGGGCAAGCTGCTCGAAGGTGAGTTTGCGCGAGACGTGCAGCTTGCGGGCCGGCACCAGGAAGCGCGGCCGCAGGCCGCCGTCGCAGTGGACGCCGAGCGTCTGGTGCTTCTCGCAGCAGTTGCTCTTGCCGCGGGCGCAGGCGTGGCACTTCTGGCAGTTGATGTACGGCTCGACGGAGCAGCGGTCGCCCGGCATGACGTTGGCAACGTCTGGGCCGACGGCCTCGACCTCGACGCCCAACTCGTGGCCGGGGATGCGCGGGTAGCTGAAGAACGGCATCTTGCCGAGGTAGCCGCCGATGTCGGTGCCGCAGATGCCGACGTCGTGAACGCGCACCAGCGCCTCGCCCGGACCCGGCGCCGCCGGCCCGGGGACGTCGATCCGCTTCCACTGCTTCGGCGCTTCCAGGGATAGGGCTTTCATGGGGGAATCTCCGGCCGCTTGCGGCTTAGCGTTCGCCTCCTCGGGGATGAGGCGAACGCTAAGCCGCAAGCGGCTTCATTGCGGGTCGTTGTTCTCCGGCCGCCCCTCGACGTAGAACCAATTATGGATCGGCTTCAGGATGTTCAGCACCTCGCCGAGCAGTGTTTGGTCGATGGGCTTCTCGGACCACTCGACCCACTTGCGGACGTTGTCGGGGTTGGCCGAGCCGACGACACACGTCGCCAGGTCAGGGTGTGCCAGGGAGTATTGCAGCGCCAGCTGCGCGATATCGACCCCGGCGGCGGCACAGTACACGGCGGCGCGGCGGGCGACGGCACGCACCTCCGGCGTCGCCTTGTGCCACGGCGGCAGCGGCGCGTTGGTTAGCAGCCGGGCCGAGAACGGCGCCGCGTTCATGATGCCGACGCGCTTGCCCCTCAGGTACGGGACCAGGTCGTCCAGCATCGTGTTCTGCAAGGTGTAGTGGTTGTAGGACAAAACCACGTCCAGCTCCGCGCGGTCGAGGACGTAGCGGAAGATATTCATCGGGTAGCCGCTGACGCCGATGAAGCGCACCTTGCCCTGCTGCTGCACTTTGCGCAGAGCGGGCAACGTTTCCTCCACGATTTGGGCCATGTCCACGAACTCGATGTCGTGGCAGAGGATGATGTCGAGGTGGTCGGTGCCCATGCGGTGCAGGCTGACGTCGATGCTCTCGACGACGCGGCTCGCGGAGAAGTCGAAGTGATTGACGTCGTAGCGGCCGAGCTTGGTGCCGAGGTAGTAGCGGTCGCGCGACACGTCGCGCAGGGCGGGGCCGAGGAGGCACTCGCTCAGGCCGCGGCCGTAGAAGGGCGAGGTGTCGATGAAGTTCATGCCCAGGTCGAGGGCGACCCGGACGGAGCGGATCGCCTCGTCGAGATCGACAGGGCGGAACTCGGCGCCCAGCGACGAGGCGCCGAAGCTGAGCCAGGAGAGATGCAAGCCTGTGCCGGCGAGCTGTCGAAACTGCACGAGCGGCCCTCCTCACGGGGGGATGGGGTCGGCGCGTCGGAGGCTACCGCCTCATCCTATGCGCACCCCCCGCTCGTGCCAGCCGGTCAACGGCTTGCCGTCCGGACCGACGACCGTGCCCGTCAACGTCCGCCCGGTCAGGAACTCCGGGTCGAGCCTGAGCGGCTCCGCCCCTTCGGCCGAGTCGATTACGCGGGAGGCGTGGCCGTGGAGGTGGACCGCCTTCTCCCCGGGAACCCTTCGACGTAGAACGACACCTGGAGTCTGTTCCGGAAGCCGCTTGCGGCTTCGCAATCGTTCCTGCGAAGCCGCAAGCGGCGTTCGCAACAGACTCTTACGTCCGGGGGTCCAAGGGCGCGATCGCTCGACCGCAATTCCAAGGGTAGTGAAGGAGGCGTTGCAATATGTCCGATCTGACGCGACGGAAATTCCTGGGGGCGACCGCAGCCGTAGCCGGACTGGCCGCCACGGCCGCCGAGTCCCGCGCCGATATCGGGGCCCTCAACAAGCCGGACCCGCTCCTCGATGGCGCAGAACTGCCCACCTTCCGGTTTGCCCTGGAGCAGTCGGAGGGCAAGGTCATCGGCGGGAACTCCGCGCGGGAGGCCACCGTCAAGCAGTTGCCCATCTCCAAGGGGATCGCCGGCGTGTCGATGCGGCTGGAGCCGGGTGGGATGCGCGAGCTGCACTGGCACGCCACCGCCGCCGAATGGGCCTACGTCATCGAAGGCCGCTGCCGCACGACAGTCATCGCCCCGGGGGGCGACTCCGAGACGAACGACTTCGAGCCGGGGGACATCTGGTACTTCCCGCGCGGGCACGGCCACTCGATCCAGGCGCTGGGCGATAAGTTGTGCCACTTCGTGCTGGTGTTCGACAACGGCTACTTTTCGGAGTTCGGCACGTTCAGCATCACCGACTGGCTCGGCCACGCGCCGAAGTCGCTGTTGGCGAAGAACCTGGGGCTGCCCGAGTCGGCGTTCGACAAGTTCCCCAAGGAGGAGGTGTATTTCGCCCGCGGCCCGGTGCCGCCCGCCGAACCGGCCCCGCCGCACCAGGGGAAGCTGCGGACGTCGCCGAACACGCACAAGTACCGCATGCTTTCGCAGCAGCCCAACTCGATCCACCGGGGCGGGCGGGAGTGGCGCGTGGGGCAGGACAAGTTCCCGATCTCCACGACGATCACCGGCGTCATCCTCGACCTGGAGCCGGGCGCCCTGCGCGAGTTGCACTGGCACCCCAACGCGGACGAATGGCAGTACGTCCTCCGCGGTCAGGTCGATGTGACGCTGTTCGGGTCGCACGGCCGCTTCCGGATCGAGACGTTGCGCCGGGGCGACGTCGGCTACATCCCCCTGGGGTACGGACACTCGGTCGAGAACAAGGGGACGGAGCCGGCCCGGCTGCTGATCGCGTTCAACACCGGACACTACCAGGCGATCGATCTGTCGGTCTGGCTGGCATCGAACCCCGACTACCTCTTGAGGGATAACTTCGGGGTGGCCGAGGGGGTGGTGGAGAAGTTCCCCAAGGAGCGAGTGTTCATCGCCTCGAAGGACGGTCCGGGGCCGCGGGAGCCAAACCCGCCGCGATAAGACGGCCCCAGGGCCGGCGGCGACACCCTCACAAGCCTGACGCGCCAGCGAAGGGAGACGGCTCCCCTTCGCTGGCGCGTCAGGCTTGTGTGCGCCTCTTTCTTGCCGGGGTAATACCTCTCGCCACCACGGCGCCGCCGGCGCCGTGGCATTCGTGGCGCGTCGCCCCGGTGGCTTCTTCCCCTTCGGGGGTCATTCCTTCTTCTTCTCCTCGCGCGGCTTCAGCTTCATTCCGGAGTGTTTGGCGATGAATTCCAGCATCGCCTGGGTGCCGGGCTCGGCCTCGTTGGTGGCGATCTTCATGATACTATCGATATGGTTCCGGTCCTTCATCGTCACGCAGCTCACCGCCACCTTCTTCTTCTTGAGCGCCTCGAACAGGTTCTCAGACATCCGGTCGATGGTCGGGAAGTCTTTATCGGCGTAGAGGATGAGGAAGGGCGGTTCGTTGCCGCTAACGTGCTTGAGCGGCGAGGCGCTGTCGGCGGCCTCCTGCCCCTTGCCGAAGATCCTGGGCATCGTGTTCGGCACGATGGTGTAGACG
>DATFNV010000725.1:0-18228 GCA_035266225.1 Gemmataceae bacterium | reverse complement strand
AGCTTGAGCCATCATCACGGTAACACAACCTCAACGGTAGTGGGGATGCTCAAGCTCATGCTCGGTCTTCCTCGAGTTTCTCAGGTGTAATGCTCAGGCTCAGCATTTCACGGGTCTGCGAATCGGTTACAGTAGAACTAGATCGCATCTTACCACAAGCACCCCTCACCTTGGAAGGGTTGGTGGCGTACCGTCGCCCCAGGCCTCGAACTCGGTCAGTCCGGTTGCGCCGCCTTTCGCGTGGGTGAAGACGGCCCGAACTCGCTCCGTCTCGATCTCCGAGAAACCGATGACGTTCGCGCGGTGGCCGGCCGGCGTCTCCGGCATGCGCGTCTGCTTCGGCACCGCTACCCATCTCTTGCCATCCCAGCATTCCAGCTCGATCCGCTCCGGGGCGACGACCGTATCGCCGTCATCGAGGAGATAGAGCTTGACGGTGTGGATGCGGCGTTTGATGCCGAAGTCGATGCCGCACCAGTCCTGGGCGTTCTTCGTCCCCTCGCAGGTCCAGCGATTCGGCGGCGAGGCGTGATACCAGTAGTTGCCGTCGTTGGCGTTGTGGAGCGGCGCCTTCGGGTTGCTATACGAGGCGAGGACGTGCGGATAGTAGCGGCCATCGTTGTTCACGGCGTAGTTGACAAACGGGGTCGCTTTCTCGCCACTACCCGGCGGCGGCAGCGGCGCCGTCAGCCGCCCCAGTGTCGCCGCGCTCGCGATCTTCTTGCCGTCCACGAGGACCTGCAAGCCGGTGCCTCGGCCGTAGCGCTGTCCCGTCCGATCCCACAGGATGGACACGCGCCGGCCGCGGTAACTCACGTCGTCCAGCGCGAAGTAATCCCAGTTGTCCGGGGCCAGCGGGTTGACCTCGAGGGTGTCGTCGTCGCGAGGCCGCAGGCCAACGAGGCCGCTGATGATGAGATCGATATATCCGGAGTGGAAATAGTGCTCGCTGTGGTTGTAGGAGTCGTGCCCCTCCCAGGAGCCGCTGTCGGGGTGGCACGCCTCGGCGAGGTACGGCTTGCCGTTCTTGCGGTGCGTTTTCGCGTACACGCGGAGCAGCTTCACGTAATCGGCCCTCGTGATCGCCTGCTGCTCGTAGTTGTTGAGCAGGTTGGCGAGCGCCACAAGTGTCTGCGTCGTGGCGTAGGGCCACGACTGGCCGCTCCACCAGCAGCAGGTCTTCGAGAGGTGATAGAGCGGATCGCCGCGCTCGACGGTCGTCGGGCCCTGGTCGGCGTAGAAGTAATTCGGGTCCATCAGGTATTTCCAGGCCGCTTCGTAGCCGGGGTCGGGCAGGTTGAACTGCCAGGGGACGAAGCCGATCTCCTCGCGGCCATGCTCGTTGCCGGCGAAGCGGCCCGATTGATAGGTCAGTGCCAGGGCCTTGACGGTGTGACCGTCCGCCGTCTCGTCCTGCCGGGCCAAATGCAGGAAGAACTGCCGCTTCGGGTCCCAGAGCTTCTTTTGGAGATTCTCCTTGAGGGCCGCGGCCCTGGCGTTGTACTGCTTCTCGACAGCGGCGTCCCCGGCGAGCTTCGCCACCCTGGCGATGGCCAGCGCGTCGGCCCAGAGGTAGGCGTTCAGCGTCGGCCGGTAGCCGGGCGCGCCGCGGACGATGTCCTTCGTCTGGCGGCTGTTGATGTTGAACTCCATGCCGTCGTCGTGCCCGGTCTGCCAGAACAGACCGACGTCCTTGTCGAAATGCTCCTTTTCCCAACCCTCATAGTTCGTCTTCAAGTCCGGCAGCAGACCCTTCACGAGAGTGTCGTCCGCGTGGACGCGCTGCACGGCCCACACGGCATCGGCAAGCCAGGTGCTGTAGCGGCGCGGCTGGGCGCCAGGAGTGCGCAACCAATAGCGTGCGTAATCGCGGGCATAGCGCGGATCCTTGAGCCAGCGCACCTCGTACAGCTGATGGCCTGCGGGGCAACTGATCGAGCCGTAGGCGCCGGACCAGAATGGGCGGTCGATGAACTCGGTGAAGGAGTAACCGCTGTCCGGCGAGCCGTAGGTGAGGTGCTTGGTGACAAGCTCCCACCGGTAGTAGTAGGTGGTATCGAGGTCGGGATCGGGACTCTCGAAGAAGGGAATGTTGGACTTATACCAATCCCAATCGCGGTTGTCCCAGAATGTCTGGGCGTCGAGGAGCTTCTGCTTGTCGAGGACCTGGGCGACGGTGATCTTCTGCCCATCGACGAGTACCTCGGCGCCGGGCTGAGCGATCTCCCCCACGATGAACTCCTCGCCGTCGGCCGTCTTCACCCGGGTCTTGAAGATGACCCCCGCCAGCAGCCACGCCCCCACGGCCAACGCCAGGACGGCGGCCCCGGCACCCGCCAGTAACGCGGGGCGCTTCCACCACACCCCCGGCGCCGGCTTCGCCGCTTCGCGCTCCTTCTTCCCCTTGTTCGGGGCAGGGGCAAGGGCGGGCGCGTCACCCAGATTTCCCAACGGTGATTCCTTCTCCACCACGGCGACTGCCGGCGCCTTGGCGGGCGGCTTTGTCGCCCCATCGCCGGGCCCCTTCAGCCGGCTGGTCTCCCCGCCCACCGCTGTCCCTGTCTCGCCCGACGCCACGCCCGGCGGCTGCGACGCGCCGCTCGCCGCGACGGGCTTGCCCCCCGGCTTGCAGAAGGGCAGCAGCGCTTGCGCCACCTCGGTCGGCCGCTGGTAGCGCTGCGCGGGATCCTTCGCCAGCATCCGCGCCACCACCGCGGATAACTCGGCGGGTACGTCCGGGCGCAGCTCGTGCAGCGGTTGCGGCTCCTTCTCGATGTGGGCCAGCACCAGCTTCACCAGCGTCTCCTCCTGGAAGGGCGGCCGGCCCGTCAGCAGGGCATACAGCGTACACCCGAGGCTGTAGATGTCGGCGCGCGTGTCGGCCGTGCGCGCGTCGGTCGCCTGCTCCGGCGCCACGTACTCCGGCGTCCCCATGAAAGCGTCCGCCTGCGTCAACCCGACCGCCCCTTGCCGCTCGCTCCGCAGCCGCGCCAGCCCGAAGTCGAGCACCTTCACCACCCCCTTGGGCGCCAGCATCAGGTTCTGCGGCTTGACGTCGCGATGCACCATGCCCTTCTCCGAGGCGTGTTGCAGCCCCAGGGCCGCCTGGCGGGCGTAGTGACAGGCGTGCGCCACCGGGAGCGGCCCCTTCCGCTCCACCACCTGCGCCAGGCTGAGGCCCTCGACGTACTCCATGACGATGAAGTGCAGGTCGCCGGCCTGGTCGGCGTCGTGGGCGCGGGCGATGTTCTGGTGGTCGAGTTTGCCGGCGGCCTTGACCTCGGCGTGGAAGCGAGCCAGTGCGTCGGGGTTGTCCAGCACGGCAGGGCTGATGACTTTGAGGGCGACGAGTTTCTCCAGGCCGCGGTGCTCGGCGAGGTAGATGACGCCCATGCCGCCGCGGCCCAGCTCGCGCACAATGCGGAACTTCGGATGATTCGCCAGCTCCGGGGGGACGTTCGCGAGAGGGGCGGGTGGCACCATCGGCAAGCCCAGCACGCTTGGAGTGCCACCGGGGGGCGGCGGCGCGGCGCCCGGGTTGGCGGCGCGGACCTTGCCCAGGAAGGAGTCGGCGGGCAGCCCGGCGATGGCGTTGCGGCAGTCGGCGCAGGTCTCCAGGTGGGCGGCGACGGTGGCGGACTGGGCCTCGGACAGCTTGCCGTGGCCGAATAGAGCCAGCGCCTGCGCCGTCGGATGGGTGCTGACTTCCGGCATGACGAACTCCTGTCGAGGCTGTGAATTGTTGGCCGGGAGAGCTTCCCCGCTGGTCCTCCCGTCCACTCGCACGCCTAAGGAAGTGCGCGAGGGCGGCAGCGGCATGCCACTGGTCGGCCGTGTCCCAGACGGCGATCAGGCCGACCGTATCCAGGAAGACCGGATTCATGGTTGGTGTTCGTTGTGCCGCTCGGCGGTGTCGTGGTGGCCGCTATCAAAGCGGCGGGCGAGAATCTCGTAAATCCGGATCAACCCTTCGTCTGTGCCGGGAGGAACCAGGGCACGGACGTCGATCGATACGTCCGCCGACGGCGGCGGCACCGGCTCGATGAGGACGGCCGTCCCCTCCGGCAAGTCCACCGGCACGGTCGGCCGGAAGACGCCGTTCTCGTAAATCGCGGTAATCGTACTCATGGCAAGGCTCTCACGCGGCCTGGGTCTGGTTGAGTTCTTCCCGCATTGTATCCAGCCGGTCGCCGAAACGGTCATGCACCCCAGCCCGCCGTTCAGCAGCGTCCCGTTGCTGCGGCCGAGGTCGGCGAGCGTGATGCCGTCGGCGCTCAGCTCGATGCGCGAAGGGAATCGAACGGCCCGATCCCGCGTTGATCGAGGGGCGAATCGTCAGTTACGTCACCCGGAAGATGAAGCGCTGTTCGCCCACGCGGAACTGGCAAGCGCTGGCGAGCGGCATCGGCTCCATGACGCGCAGCCACAGGCCGTTGAGCGACTTGTTGTTCTCGATGTGCCACCCCTTGGGGTCGCGGTACAGCCGGGCGTGGCGGGCGTTGACCAGGACGTCGTCGGGCCGGGCGATGGCGCACGTCTTCGCATCACGGCCGATCCAGTACTCCGGCAGTGTCAGCGCGATGCGGTTCACCGGGCCGGCCGGCGACAACTCGACCAGGGACGGGACCAGCGAACGGACGGGGACGGCGCCGGACCACGGCTGGGTCGTCTGCGGCGTGGCGCCCGGGGGATCAACGCCGGGGGCGGTGGGCATGCCGGATTCAAAGCGGTAGCGCCCGCTGCCGAAGATCACCTCGTTCTCGTTCCGCAGCAAAGTGCTGCCGACGCGCACGAATGTCCCGTTGGTGCTCTGGAGGTCGCCGAGTGTCCAGCGGTAGCCGTTCGGCCCGCGCTGGCGGACGACTTCCGCATGGCGGGCGGAGACGAGCCCGTCGTGGGGGAGGCGGATGTGGCCCTCGGTCCGGGCGATGACGAGGACGTCGGCGCGGAGGCGCACCCATTCCCCATCGGACCGGCCATCGTCCAGCACACAGAGCAGGGCGGTGGGCGGGCGCAGGATCGGCCGCTCCGCCTGGGCCTCGACCTCGACCGGCACGGCGACCGGCGCCTTGCCTGGCGCGGCGGCCGGCCCCTTCTTGGCCTGGGCGGCGAGTCGGTCGCGGCGGGCCTGGAGGGCCTGCCGGATATCCTCGTCGGACTCCAGGCGAGTGCCCTCGATGGCTACCGGGAGAGGATTGGCGGGCGAAGGGCGGCCTTGATTCGGCGACATGGACGGCTCCTGAGAATAGCTCCGGTCTGGTCTGGTGCGGCCTGACCTTCGGAACCTCGCCCCCTTCGGTACTCATGACTTACCAGAGGCGAGTGATCGGGTACTGGTCGAGCACGGCATCCATGCTCACGAGCGGGATGTTCTCGACCATCGCCTGGGCAACTATCAGCCGGTCGAATGGGTCGCGGTGATGCAGAGGCAGGGTCGTCAAGACGCTCGTGTGCCTCGGCTCGATTGGCAGAATCGCAAAGTCGTTCCCGACGAGACCGCGCTGTATGAAGTCGTCGTACGGGGCGTGGAGGTCGAGCTTTCGCAAGCCGACCTTGATGGCGACCTCCCAGTAGCTGGCCGGGCTGATCAGGACGTCGTTGGCCGGGTCGCTGATGAGCCGCTGTGCCGTGGCGCTCGACTGCGGGTCGTTCAGCACGAACCACAGGAACGCGTGGGTGTCCAACAGCAGCCTCATCCCATGTACTCCGCAAAGTCCTTCAGATGCTCATCGTCGTCGGCGACGATGGTCAGCATCCCCTTGCAGTTGCCGGGCTGCCGAGGCATTCGCTTCGGCGGTCCCTCGGCCGTTAGCCGGGCCACCGGCTTTTCGCCCCGCGTGATGAGCAGGGACTCGCCCGGGTGAAGCCGTTCAATCAGCGCTGCCAGATGGGCCTGGGCTTCTTCGATGGTAACGGTCGGCATGGCTTGCTCCTTCTCGTTCGGCCGGTTCGGCGCCACCGCTCACTTCCGCCGACACACCGAGTGTTCGGCGTGGCCCGCCGAGTTCACTCTACCCCCATTCCGCTCCCGGGGGACGGGGTCCAGCCGTATCTCGGCGGGGTTGTCCCGGAGGGCTGGCGGGAGAGGCGCTTACGATAAGCTCTGGCGCGACCAGGGGCGTAGTCTTGAACTCCGCGCCACGCTTTTCCGCTCGCACCGCCTTCCGCTCCGGCACGCCGGGCCGTTGCTCCGCTCCGCTGCGCTCACGGCCCGGCGGCCTCCGCTCCAGGCGGTACTCGCTCTTGCCCTACCCCCCGGACGGGACTGCGGCGAGGCGGAAGCCCAGGCGGTAGTCCCGGTACGACGGCTCGTACCCGCTGCGGAACGACGCCCGGCAGAGGCAGCCGCCGCCGCTGCGCCAGCTGCCGCCCCGGACCACGCGGGCCAAGCCTCCGGCCTGGAAGCGGTCCTCGCACCACTGCCAAACGTTGCCGTGCATGTCGAAGAGCCCAAGCTCGTTCGCTGGGTACGAGCCCACTTTCGAGGTACGCTCCAGGTACTTGCCCTTGGGCGCGTTACCGGCGGGGTTGCGTCCGTCAAAGTTGGCCTGCTCAGACGAGAGGTCGTTGGTGCGCTGGGAGAAGTAGAAGTCGAAGTCACAATCTCGTTCAGAAGTCGCCCCTCCCCGACAAGCATACTCCCACTCGTCCTCCCGCGGCAAACGGTACCGGAAGCCCTTGTCCTTCTCGCGCGCGTTCAGCTTCTCCAGGAACTTCTGTACGTCGTCCCACGAGACGTTCTCGACAGGGAACTGCTTCAGGTCCGCGTCGGGAATGTCCTTCACCTTGTCGGCGCCGCCCCCGTTGCGGCAGAACCAGCTGGGATTGGTGACCATGATCTCCTGCCACTGTCCCTGCGTGATCGGGACGGTGCCGATGTAGAATTCGCGGGGGACCTCGACCTGGTGCTGGCTGCCGCGCTCGCCCATCCAGAACTTGCCCCGTGGCACCAGGACGAACTTCATACCGAGGGAGTTCGGCACTTCCTTTCCCTTGGAAGTAGACAGAGTGGTGCCACTGGGGCCCTTTTCATCCCTCCAGTGGATCCCGATGACAATCCCTGCCAGGAGCAACGCCAGCACGCCGCCCGCCGCCGCGAGCAGCGGCCAACGTTTGCGCCCTCCCGATCGCTTCGACCACGCCGCCGGCGTAGGACTTGCCTCTTTCCGCTCCTTCTTCGCCTTCTTCGGGGCCGGGGCATCAACCGGGTCATCGAGCAAGTCGCCGAACGGCGATCCCTTCTCCTCCGCAGGGGCCGATGCCTCGGCCGCCGGTTTCGGCGTCTCTTTGCCTACCGTAACCCGACTGGTGTCGCCGCCAATGATCGTCCCCGTGCCCGGCGACGCCACCGGGGGTTGCGACACCGCGCGCCCACCCGGCTTGCCGATGGCCTTGACGAACGGCACCAGGGCTTGAGCGACGTCGATGGGCCGCTGGTAGCGCGCGGCCGGGTCCTTCGCCAGCATCTTCGCCACCACCGCCGACAGCTCCGCCGGCACGTCGGGCCGCAGTTCGTGCAGCGGCTGCGGCTCCTTCTCGATGTGCGCCAGCACCATCTTGCCGACCGTGTCTTCCACGAACGGCGGCCGCCCCGTCAGCAAGGCATACAACGTACAACCCAGGCTGTAGATGTCGGACCGGGTGTCCGCCTGGCGGGCGTCGAGGGCCTGTTCCTGCGCCACGTACTCCGGCGTGCCCATGAACGACTCCAGGCGCGTCAGCCGCGGGCTCGCCTTCTTCTCATCGCGGACCCGCGCCAGGCCGAAGTCGAGGACCTTGACCAACCCCTTCGGCGTCAGCATGAGGTTCTGCGGCTTGATGTCGCGGTGGACCATGCCCTGCTCGAAGGCGTGCTGCAGCCCCAGCGCCGCCTGCCGAACGTAGTGGCAGGCGTTGGCGAGCGGCAGTGGCCCCTTCTGCTCCAGGAGCTGGGCCAGGCTAACGCCCTCGACGAACTCCATGACGAGGAAGTGCAGGTCGCCGGTCTGGTCGGCGTCGTAGGCACGGGCGATGTTCTGATGGTCGAGTTTGCCGGCGGCCTTGACCTCGGCGTGGAAGCGGGCGAGAGCGTCGGGGTTGTCCAGCACGGCGGGGCTGATGACTTTGAGGGCGACGAGTTTCTCCATGACGCGGTGCTCGGCGAGGTAGATGACGCCCATGCCGCCGCGGCCCAACTCGCGGACGATGCGGAACTTCGGGTGGTTGGCCAACTCCGGCGGCACGTCCGCCGGCAGGGCGGCGGGCGGCGGCGCCTTGCCCATCACGTTCGCGGCGGCGCCGGGCCGGGGCGGCGGGAGGACGGTGCCGCCGGGCTTGGCGGCGCGGACCTTGCCCAGGAACGAGTCGGCGGGCAGCCCGGCGACGGCGTTGCGGCAGTCGGCGCAGGTCTCCAGGTGGGCGGCGACGGTGGTGGCCTGGGCCTCGGACAGCTTGCCGTGGCCGAACAAGGCCAGTGCCTGCGCCGTCGGATGGGTGCTGACTTCCGGCATGATGAACTCCTGTCGAGGCTGTGATTTGTTGACCGGGAGCGATTCCCCGGCGGCCGTCCCGTCCACTCGCACACATAAGGAAGTGCGCGAGGCGGGCGATCCTGTCAGAAAAATCTTCGCCAGCGCAGGAACGATGCCGCGCCGTGGCCAAACTGACCATCCCCGGATGACTTGCAGCTTACAGCGTCGTTGGCCGCCATGCCACCTTTTCCTGTCCAATGGCGGGATTAGAACAGGATGGTGAACCCGGCCGCCGTAAAGTGACGGTCGTTTGTGAACACCTCGGCCAGGCCCAGTCGGCGCATGACGGCGAAGGAGACGTGATCGACGATGCCGGCCGACCCGGCTAGCCCGCGGGCGTAGTCGATCCACGCCTGTTCGAGGTCCTGCGGGGTCGGCTCGTAAAGATCGCCGGCCTGGCTCAGGCCGTCTCGAATCGCGATCACCTTGTCCCGATACGGCCGCCGGGCGGCGGCGTTCCCGCATTCGAGCAGGACGTAGGTCGTCGTCACCAGGCGGGTGGTCTTCGGGTCCAGGGCCAGGAATGCGGCGGTCGCGGCGGCGTGCCACTGGTCGGAGCGGTTCCACAGGGCGATCAGGCCGACCGTGTCGAGGATGACGGTCGTCATGGCTGGTGCTCATCATGGCGGGCGGCGGCCTCGGGCTCGCCGGTGTCGTAGGATTCGGCCAGCGCCTCGAACACGCGCCGCCGGGCTTCCTCCTGCGGCGTGGCGGTCGGTTCCGGCACGATCCGCACCGTGCAACCCTCGGGAAGATCGACCGGCACGGTCGGTCGGAAGACGCCGTTCTCGTAAATCGCGGTGATCGTGCTCATGGCAAGGCTCTCACGCGGCCTGAGTCGGGTTGAGTTCTTCCCGCATTGTATCCAGCCGGTCGCCGAATCGGTCATGGACCCGCCCCAGCACGCCGGTCTGCTCGAACGGTCCTTCGTCGAGGTCGTCGCGGTCCGGGCAGCGTGCTCCGCCGTCATGAGCATCCCGCTCTTTTCCCGCTCTTCAACGATTACGGGAGGAATTCTTGACCCAGGCGGGCGTCGTGCCTGGCGGCACACGCTTCTGCCATTCCTGGATGTAAGGCTCGCGGTCCTTCGGCGGCGCCGCCGCCCTAAACGGGGTGTCGTCCGGCACCTTGTCGGGAAACGCCAGCTCCAGGTGCCAGGAGGCCAGTTCCGCCACCGCAGGATGGCTGTCGCCCAGCCACGCGATCAGGCGCTGATACGTCTCCGGCTGGGCGAGCTCATCGGGGGAAAAGCCGAGCAATAGCTGGAGGATCCGCTCGGCCTTTTCGCGGTCGCCCGCCTGCGTCCTGAGGGCCTTTTCCAGGTCGGCCAGATGCGCCGGCCGTCGTGCCACCCAGCTGAGCAGGGCGTAAGCGGCGCCACGCCGTACCCGCGCGCTCTTGTCCTCCTTCGCGGCCAGGAAGTTGACCAGGTACGGCAACTCGTCGAAGGCGGCCAGGAACTCCACGCCCAGTTGGCGGTAAGTCACGTCCTCCTTCTCCCGATCCAGGCGCCCCTTGATCTGATCGACCAGGTCCCCCGACCCCTTCAGGTGATCGCCCCAGTCCTTCAGCGACAGCATCAGATCGCGAACATAATCGTCCGTGGGTTTCGGCGACTCGGGCCACCAGAGAGGCCTTTCCCGGGCGGTGATTGGGGCGAGCGGTCCTTTCGCCTGGTAATCCCAACCGACCCGCGCGAACCCGCTCAACTTGGTCGGCTCCCGACCGCGTGCCTCCAGCGTGACCGTGCCCCGCGTGAACACCTCAAGAGTCGGCAGCGACGGGTCTCGCTGCCCCTTCGCGGCCGGCCGCGGGGGCAGATAGGTAAGCTGGGCGCAGACCTCACTGTCCGGGTCGTGCAGGATCACGTCAAACGACTCGCGAAGGAACCTGACCCGCGCGCGCGGCGGCTCGCCCCCTTTGCGGCGGGTGAGCCGGATGCGCCCGCGGTCGAGCCCAAGGTCCAGCGCACGGCCCTCCGCGGGTTTGTTGAGGACGACCACACTCTCCAGCAGCAACGGCGGCATGGCGTTGAACTCGAGTAGGTTGCCCCAGAGGGTCAGAGTCAGGCCGCTGTCGAGATCGACGTCGCAGCGGTAGCCAGACAGGCCCATAAGGGTCGTCTCAGCCGGGACGCGCTCGCCCGGGCGCAACCGCAGCCAGCTGTTGTCTTCCCGCCGCAGCAGAACGCTGGGGGTGGGTTCCGGCTGGGCCACGTACAGGCCGACCTCCGGCACCTCGCCGACGAGGGGCAGTGGTGGAGGAGGCGGCGGGGGGAGCGGCTTGCCGGCGTCTTGCAAGGGCGGCTTGGCGGTGTCCTGTGGGTGGGACTCGTTTCCCGACGTCTGGGGCGGGCCTACGGCCGTGGTGATCGCGACTGGGGCTGGCGGGATGGCGTTGGCCTCCCCAGGCCGGTGATGAATCCAGTAAGCAACCAGCCCCACGAGGACAACGACCGCCACGAGCGCCGCGCCGACAAACCAGGCCGCGGGGCGTCCTCGGAGTCGGAGGCGGGACGGCGCGGCCGGGCTCAGGCGCATGACCGTCAACTTGGGGCCGGTGTAGCCGAGTTGGATGGAGTCGCCGGCGCGCAGGGGCGAGGGGCCTTCGATCAGGCAGCCGTTCAGCAGCGTGCCGTTCCTGGAGCCGGCGTCGCTGAGGGTGGCGCCGTCGGCGCCCACGTCGATGCGCGCGTGCTGGCGCGAGACCGTGTCGGCGGGCCTTCCCTGAAGCGAGAGTTCGCAGCCGGGGTCAAGGCCGATGAGGACGACCGGACCGGGGTGCTCGAACTCGGCCGGCGGTCCGGCGCCGAAGATGATCTGCAGGCGGATGCTCATGATATTACCCCGGCAAGAAAGAAGCTCACACAAGCCTGAGGCGCCAGCGAAGGAGAGATCGCCCCTTCGCTGGCGCCTCAGGCTTGTGTCGCCAGCGCAGGGACGCCGCCCCACAAGCCTGAGGCGCCAGCGAAGGAGAGATCGCCCCTTCGCTGGCGCCTCAGGCTTGTGTGCGTCTCTTCCGTGCCGGAGTAATAGAATCCGGAACGGGAACGGTTGCTCGCCGGGGCGAAACTGGCAACCGCGGTCGAGCGAGAGTTGCTCGACGAGCAGCCACTGCCCGCGGGGTCGGCCCCTCGGCACATCTTCACGGCGCCGCACTGGTTCGCCGCGCCCGGCACTCCCGCAGCTCGGCCCTTATCGCCTCGTAAAGGGCCTTGTACTCCGGCCGATCGTCATCCGTCGCGGCGGCAAACCAGAAGCCGTGGTCGCGCATGTAAACCACCAGCTCCGCGACAGTCTTCCCTTCCGGCGGCGCGAGGCCGAGAACGGCCGTGCGCGAGCGCTGCAACCCGCGGAGACACTTGTGCAGGGCCTCGAGGAACCGCTGTGCCTCGATCTCATTGCAGGGTGACCATTCGATCTCGTCCCGCACCTGCCCGGTCCGCTGGGTCACGGCCGCCCGCAACTGCTCGACGCGATTCATCATTTCGTACAGATCCTGGTGGTCCACCTTCTTCTCTTTATCAATCTGGCCCTTGAGGCGATCGAACAGATCGTCGATCTCGCCGCACTCCCGGGCGAACAGCGGCCGCTGGAGCAAGAAGGGCCAGCCGAGCTGTTTCTCCTTGAACAGCGCCACGCTGAAAGCGCCCGACGGCCGCACGTGGACCCGCTTCAACCACTCGCCCTGAATGGGCGTCGAACGGTCTGCCGGGCCCAGCCGGATCAGCTCCTTGAGAATGTCGTTGTGTACGCGCGCGGACCAGATCTCCGGATCGGAGGGGCTGTCGCGCTCGGTCGGCTCGCCGAGAAGGCGATCGACGAAGCGCTCGTGAGCGCGGAGGTTCTGCTTCTTGATCTCCTCGTCGCGGAAGGCCCTCTCCCAGGACCATTGCTCCAGGAGCCGCTTGCGGTTGTCGATCTTCTTTTGAAGCACCTCCTCTCCGAGCAGGCGGGCGCGCTGCCAGTCGATGAGGTACTGGCCCTGGGCGGCGATGCGGTCCGCGACCTTGTCGCGCTGCACGACCATGATCGGCGGAGGGTATCCCCAGTTGGGAGGCGCCACGACGACGACTTTGGGGCTATCGGAGCCCGGAGGGTCTGCGCGCGCGACCGGCGCCATCACCGGCCCGGCCAGCATCGCCAGGGCCAGGGGGAAGCAATACCAACCGGAGGGAGGAGAGCGACGCTCGTTCATGGCTTCACCGAGAGTGACTTATGCGTTCGCACGCCACACGAAAAGGCGAGGGCGAACATCGGGTTCGTCAAGAGGCGAGTCCTCACTTAGAAGAGAAAAGGGGCCTGGAATAGTTTTCAAATAGGCGAACGGGAAAAACGACTCCCGACCTTTTATCTTCCTTTTCTCTTCTTTTCTCTTCCCCTTCCGACCCCTTTTCTCTTCCTCACCGGCGCACGCACCTGACGACGACGCCGTTCCGAGCGTTCGTCAGGGTCATGGTCTTGCCGGTCTGGTCGATTTCGCCCTCCCACTTGGCGCCGTAGCCGGGAGCAAGGTTCTTGTTTTCATCGATGACGATTACCTTGCGCCCCGTTTGATCGAAGCGCCCGCGGAAGCTGTTGGTGCCGATATCGATGTGGTCCGGACTGAAGGTGAAGCCCCAGGTCCTGCCGTTTGGGAATGTGCCGTCCCAATGCCCGACAACGGGCGGAGCGGGATCGGCCTGGGGGCGGCGCACGAAGCTGCCGACGACGCCGTTCTGAGCGTTCGTCAGGGTCATGGTCTTGCCGGTCTGGTCGATTTCGCCCTCCCACTTGGCGCCGAAGCCGGGAGCAAGGTTGTTGTTTTCATCGATGAGGATTACCTTGCGCCCCGTTTGATCGAAGCGCCCGCGGAAGCTGTTGTCGCCGATCATGATGTTGTCCGGACTGATGATGAAGGCCCACGTATCGCCGTCCGGGAACGTGCCGTCCCAGGTCCCGACAATGGAGGAGGCTGCATCGGCCCGGGCCGGTGCCGCTTCGGCACTTGCCGGCGATTTCCAGTGTGCGGCAAGCACCTTGCGTCCGCCGTCTTCGATCTCCACTTCTTCGCCGATGACGTCGATCCCGTCCCTGCTGGCCACGATCTTCCGTGTGCCTGGCTTGACGCGGATCTCGGCCTTCTTCCCGTCGGCACCCCAGGTCACCGTCACTTTCTCGCCGTCCACCAGTACCTCGGAGCCCGCCGGCAGGTTCTCCAGCACGATCGTCCCGTCCTTCGTCTTCACCTTGAAAACGCCGCCGGCCCACAGGCCCACCAGAAGCAAGGCGAGGATGGCAGCCGCACCACCAGCCAGCACCGCCGGCCGCTTCCACCACGCCGCCGGCGTAGGCTTCGCTTTTCTTCGCTCCTTCTTCGCATCCTTCGGCGCTGGGGCTGCGGCCGGCGCATCCGCCAGGCCCTCGAACGGCGATCCCTTCCCCTCCTCTGCCGCCAGCGGCGCTGCTTTGGCGGAGAGCTTCGACGCCCCTGTGCCGAGGCCCTTCATCCGACTGGTGTCCCCGCCCATGCGCGTCCCAGTGCCAGCCGCTCCCACAGCCGGGGAATGTTGCGCTGCAGCGGGCGCACCCGCTTTGCTTCCCGCCTTGACGAACGGCGCTAGCGCCCGCACCACCTCCACGGGCGTCTGGAAGCGCTGCGCCGGGTCCTTCGCCAGCATCTTGGCCACCACCGCTGACAGCTCCGCCGGCACGTCCGGCCTCACCTCGTGCAAGGGCAGAGGCTCCTTCTCGACGTGCGCCAGGACCAGCTTCGTCGCCGTGTCCTCCACGAACGGCGGCCGGCCCGCCAGCAGGGCGTACAGCGTACACCCGAGGCTGTAGATGTCGGACCGCGTGTCGGCCGAGCGCGCGTTGATCGCCTGCTCGGGCGCCACGTACTCCGGCGTCCCCATGAACGACTCCAGCTGCGTCAGGCGCGGCGCCGCCTTCCGCTCGTCGCGGACCCGGGCCAGGCCGAAGTCGAGTACCTTCACCAGCCCCTTGGGCGTGAGCATGAGGTTCTGTGGCTTGACGTCGCGGTGGACCATGCCTTGCTCGAAGGCGTGCTGCAACCCCAGCGCTGCCTGGCTGATGAGATGGCAGGCGCCGCCCACCGGCAACGGCCCCTTCTGCTCCAGCAGCTGGGCCAGGCTGACGCCCTCGACGAACTCCATGACGAGAAAGTGCAGGTTACCGGCCTGGTCGGCGTCGTAGGCGCGGGCGATGTTTTGGTGGTCGAGCTTGCCGGCCGCCTTGACCTCGGCGTGGAAGCGGGCCAGGGCGTCGGGGTTGTCCAGCACGGCGGGGCTGATGACCTTCAGCGCCACAGGCTTTTCCATGACGCGGTGTTCGGCCAGGTAGATGACGCCCATGCCGCCGCGGCCCAACTCGCGGATGATGCGGAACTTCGGATGGTTCGCCAATTCCGGCGGCACGTCCGCCGGCGGGGCGGGCGGTGCTGCCGGCCGCCCTGCCATGCTCGGGGAGGCGGCGGGTCGCACTGGCGCCGGTCCCGGCGGGAGGACAGTGCCGCCCGGCTTGGCAGCGCGGACCTTGCCCAGGAACGAGTCGGGGGGCAGCCCAGCGACGGCGTTGCGGCAGTCGGCGCAGGTTTCCAGGTGGGCGGCGACGGTGGCGGACTGGGCCTCGGACAGCTTGCCGTGGCCGAACAGGGCCAGCGCCTGCGCCGTCGGGTGGGTGATGACTTCCGGCATGATGAACTCCTGTCGAGGCTGTGAATTGTTAGCCGGGAGCGATTCCCCGGCGGTCCTCCCGTCCACTCGCACGCATAAGGAAGTGCGCGAGCGGGGCAAACCTGTCAGAAAAATCTTCGCCAGCGCAGGAACGATGCCGCGCCGCGGCCGAACTGACCATCCCCGGATGACTTGCACCTTACAGCGTCGTTGGCCGCCATGCCAGCTTTTCTTTGTCGATTGCCCCCCATCGCCCCGTGGAACGCCCACTTAATGGGGGCTGGATGGCAGGGCGGGCGGCCGGTTAGAATAGCGGCGGGAGGAACTGCCCATGACTGTGACGAACTTCGCGAGAGTGTGGGACGAGGTCAGGGGGCTGGCCCCGGAGGAATTGCGCCGGTTGCGGAACCTGATCGACGCCCTGCTGGCTAACCCCGCCCTCCAGGGGGACACGGTCAGCAAGCAGGACCAGATGGCCTTGGCCATGCTTCGGGACGGTTTGCTGCGCCGGATACCCCCTCCGCTGAGTGAGGCCGAGATCAAGGCGTTTCAAGACTTCAAGCCGATCCCGATCGAAGGGGAACCGCTCTCGGAGACGATCATCAAGGAGCGGCGGTAAATGGCGGCCCACCTGCTGGACAGCAGCGCCATCGTCAATCGCTTCGTCAACGAAGCGGGCAGTGCCTGGGTCGCTGGCCTCGTTGACCCTTCCGCCGGATCAGTCGATCAATCCCTCGGCCTCCTGTCGTAACCTGCTGAGGACACGCGACTTGGCGGTCAGGACCGCGGCGTGGGATAGGCCCAGCTCCTCGGCCGCGTCGGCCGGAGCGACCCCGTCAAAGGCGACGCGGCGGAACGCGGCCAACGTACTCGGCTCGAACATCGGCTCGATCAGGTCCATCAGCCGGCGCAGGACATAGCGATCGTGCTCATCGTCCCACAGGCGGCTCAGCTCGCTGTTGGGGTCGGCGAGCTGCGCCAGGGGACACTCTTCGGGTGACGCGCCCAGCGCCTGGGGCCGATTCTGCCGGGCGCGGTAGTGGGCGGCCAGGCGGTGAGCGGCGACGGTGCGCAGCCAGCGGCGGAAGGAACCGGTCTGCCGGCGCTGGAAGCCGGGCAGCTCACACACCAGGACTTGCATGACATCCTGCACGATGTCCTCAGCCTCCTCGCGAAGTGTCGGGTCGCGCAGCAACCAGCGCCGGATGAGCGGCCGGTAAAGGTCGTCAAGCCGCCGCCAGGACGCCTCGTCGGGCGAGGTGCGCAGTCGCTCCAGCAGGCTGGCGGACGTTTCCATCACGTGTCCCAGGCGTGGGGGAAGTTAGAGGTAGCGTAATCTGCTCATTCGTAGCTCGCAAGGGAAATCCGCGGTGCAGGTGTGAAGACGGGGGGTCAGGCGGGTCAGCAGAGACTTTGCCATCGCAAAAGGACACTTTCGAGGATCGGCCACAGGCGCTCGGGCCTCAGCTCGCCCATGCACTCCAGGCGCGAGCACTTCTTGACGTAGCTGCCCGCGCAGCGGACGCGCGTCTCGACGGCCCGCGCCCCCTGGCCGAACGGCCCGTTGAGGGCGACCTTCGTACACGTATAGGGCGCGACGATCGGCCGGCCCAGAGCCACCGCGAGGTGAAGCGGCCCGGTGTCGTTGGCCACCATCACATCGACCAGCGACAGGACCGCGGCGAGCTGCGGCAGCGTCGTCCGGCCGCTCAGGTTGCGCCAGGGACCAGCGAGATGCGCCCCGGTCGTCTGCGCCAGCTCCGCCTCGTCGGCGCCCCCGACGAAGACGACGGTGCCGCCGAAGCCGGCCTGCGCCCGCCGCGCCAGCGCCGCGAAATGCTCCGGCGGCCAGCGCTTCGTGACCCAGCGCGAGCCGACGCCGAACGCCAGCCACGGCCGCGGACAGTCGCCCAGGGCCTCTTCCGCCCACAGGCGTTCCGGCTCCCGGACCGGCAGCGGGAACTCGATCGGCCCATCGCCGGCCCCGAGGGCCTCGGCCACCAGCCAGTAGCGATCGACCGCGTGGAGGGCGCTGAAGTCGGCGACGCGGACGACGTCGGTGTAGAACCAGACGGCCCCCTCGCGCGCCGAGCTGAGGCCGACGCGCCGGGCCGCCCCGCTGGCTGCCGTGAACAGGCCGCTGCGCAGCAACCCCTGCAAGTCGATGACCAGGTCGAAGCGGCGGGCGCGGAAGTCGCGCAGGAACCGGGCATAACCCACCGTCGCCTTCCACAGGCCGTGCCGCGTCGCCCCGCGGTCGAAGGGGAGCACCTCGTCGAGGGCGGGGTGGCCGCGCAGCAGCGGCTCGTAGGTGCGGTTGACCAGCCAGGTGACGTGGGCGTCCGGGTAGCGCCGCCGCAGCGCCGCCAGCACCGGCAGCGCCTGGACGATGTCGCCCAGGGCGCTCGGCTTGATGAGGACGATGCGGCTGGCGGGGTAGTCGCGGAGCGGAAGTCGTTTCATGCGGCGAGTCCTTTCGCACACCGCCGCTTGCGGCTTCGCACGAGCTGCGAAGTCGCAAGCGGCTTACTCCTGCGGCAGCCGCAGCGTCAGCACCAGCACGACCGCCATGAGGGCGGCGCCGGCGACGTAGGGCATGACGTGCGACAGTTCCACGAAGAAGAGGAACGAACCGATGGCCGGCCCCAGGATGCGAGCCAGCGCCGACATCGATTGGTTGACGCCCAGGATTTCTCCCTGCCGGGTCGGGTCGGAGCGCTTGGAAACCAGCGCCTGGACCGACGGCGTCATCACGGCGAAGCCCGTAACGAGGACGGCCAGGATGACCAGGGCCAGCGGAATCACCACCGCCGTCTCGGTCAGGATGCCCCCGTGGACCGCCAGCAGGGTCGCGATGACGGCGCAGAGGCCGAGCAGCATCAGCGCCACGCCGGCGCGCAGGAAGCGCATTTCGCCGACGCGGCTGACGAAGCGGCGGTAGATGCCGCCCTGCACCAGCATCAGGACCAGGCCAACGAAGGCGAAGATGAGGGAACTCTTGCGGATGACGTCCTCGAGTTGCTCGTCGCTCATCTCCTCCATGCG
>DATFNV010000724.1:0-27557 GCA_035266225.1 Gemmataceae bacterium | reverse complement strand
TTCTCGGATGCGTCGAGGAGCAGATCGGCCCCGTCCTTGCTTCGATGCAGGTCGTGCGACGGACTGACGCAGTTGAAGTCCGCGCCCCCCTTCACCCGCGCGTGGAACGACCAGTCGCCGACCGCGTCGAGGCTGTGGCCTGCGGGAAAGCGATACTGCATGTCCCCATACAGCGACGGCAGCCGCTGCGCATACGACAGGACGATCCGCTTCTCCTGGCGTGCCTCCAGCGGGAAGACGCGCATCTTGAAGGTGCTGCCGTCCAGCCACTCCAAGAGCGCGGGGTCGCGCTGGCTGGTGACGATCCTCTCGTACACCTGCCGCCCGAAGTCGCGCTCTACCATGCCGCCCTCCATCAGCTTGCCATCCACGTACATCGCCAGGCGCGACAGCGAGGCGTCGGGCGGCAAGGGGAAGTAGAAGGTGCCTTCCAGGCGGGCGGCGGTGTGGTTGAAATACGTCTGGTCGATGGTGGTGCGGGCGAAGCCGTCCTCGACGTGGACGTCGATGTGATACTTGCGCAGGCTGAGTTTCGCTTCCTGACCGTCGGGATCGACCGCGATGATGGCGCCGCCGCCGTACTGGCTGGCCGGCACCAGCGGCGACTCGGCTGACGCCATCAACTCGCGCGTCCAGTCGATCGTGGACGAAGTCCGCGGGGCGGGGAGGACGGTATTGCCGTCGAAGGGCAGCTTGTGCCCCGCGCGCAGGGTGGCCTCGACGGCGTTCACGTGGACGCGGCCGCGCGCCACGATGACGCCGGTCCGCGATTTCTTCGCCGTATCGGGATGCACCCAGGCGCTGAAGGCCCCGCCCGGGCACGTCAACTCGCGGTCCGGCGTGATGACGGTGAAGGCGACGGCGCCTTTCGCGCCCCGCGCCACGTCCACGAAGACCTCCCCGCTCGACACCCGCAAGCGCCGCTCGCCGGTGACCTTGACCGCGGTGCCGGCGTTCACGTACACGACCGACCCGTCCTCGAGGAGCAGACGGCGGCGCTGGGTGGCGTCGGTGCGGACCTCGTCGCCGACCGCCGCCGCTTTGGCGTCGGCGGCCGCGGGGCGCGGCCGGCAGGTCAGGCGCTCGGTGGGGGAATCGGCGGCGGCGGTCAGGAGTGACAGGCCGAGCAGGACCGCGACGGCGGCACCCGGGACGAGACGGCGAATGGGGACTTGTTGGGTCATGACTATTCCTTCCTTGCAGGGGTGAAGATGAGTCGAGACTCCCGCCCTCGGGGCGGCGCGCTCGTAGTGACCGCATTTATGCGGTCGGCCAGCGACCCGGACCCGATAAATCGGGTCACTACAAGCGCGCCGCCCCGAGGGCGGCGGGCTCGTAGTGACCGCATTTATGCGGTCGGCCAGCCGGACCCGATACATCGGGTCACTACGAGCGCGCCGCCCTCGGGGCGGCGGCTAAACGACGATATTACCGCTTCTCCAACTGCCATTTTGCCTGGGTGCGGACCCAGTTGAAACGCGGCTGCCAGTCGCCCTCCGCTAGCTGCCGGTAGAGCTTCTGCGCCTCCGTCGTCTTGCCCGCCTGGCACAGGTTCTGCGCCCGATCCCACAGGATCTGCGCGTCGGTCGGCTCGGCCTCGAACGCCGCCGCGTAAGCGCGATCGGCCAGGCCCAACTCGCCGGTGCGGCTGAGGGTAGTGGCCAGCGCCACCCACGGGGCGGACTCGTTGGGCCGCCGGCCCACCGGCGTCGTCAGGTAGTCCCACACCAACTCGCGCTCGCCGACTGTCCGCAGGATGCGGCCGGCCGTCTCACAGGCGCCGTCGGCCTCGGGGTCAAGGGCGCGCCAGCGGTCGGCGGTCCGCACCACCCTGGCCACGAAGTCGGTCGGCGGCCGCATCTTCAGCCGCTCCAATGCGTCGGCCAGACTCTGGTAGTGCCCCAGCAGCCGGCCGTACTCGTCCCGCACCGACGACAGGTCGATGACCTCGGGCAGGTTGCGATACTCCGCGTCCAGCGCCCGCTCCAGGCACTCGAACTGCTGTGCCGGCTGGTCGCGCCGTCCCGCAAGCCGGCCTGCCAGCCGCCACAACTCGGGCTTCTTCGCCAGCTCGGCGTCATCGAGTAAGGTCTGAAGGAGCCGGTCGGCCTCGGCGAACTGCCCCGTCTCCGCGAGGAAGTCGATGGCGGCCAATGTCATTCCCTGACGCTCCTCGTCCTCCTTGATGCGGTCCAGCGCCGTGGCCAGCAGAGCGCTTGCCAGCGACTCGTCGCCGACCTGCCGGCACTGCGCCGCCAGCGCCAGCACTGCCGGCCGCTTCTTGCCCTCGATCAGCCCGGCCGCGGTCTTCCGCATCAGGTCGGCCCACAGATCGACCTCCGGGCCGTCGCCCAGCAGCGCCTGGCGGAAGTCGGCGTCGATGCGCGGCAGGCCACCTTCCTTGACCGTCCGCTCGTACAGATCGACGAAGCGCTGGCGGGCCTCGGTGTGCTGGCCGGCCTTCCAGAGGCTGCGGGCGTGCTCGTACTCCGCCGCGTAGGCCAGCGCCGGCACCTCCCGGAACAGCGGCCACGCCTCGGCCAGGGCCTTGTGGCTGTCGCGCACGTCCCGCTTGTTGCCTTCGTCCTCGTCGGCGCGGTCCTTCATCAGGCAGAGCAGGCCCCAGCCGAAGGCGGTGCCCTTGTTGCGCCGGACGTAGTCCAGGGCGCGCTCGCGCTCCTCGCGCCGTTTCTCGTCGGTGGCGCCCAGCGCCTTGCCGTTGCTCCAGCGCTGGAAGAGGGCGTGCGTGACGGCGAGGTGCTGCAAATAGCCGTCGCGCCACTGACCGCTGCCGACGGCCCACTGGCTGGCGTGGCGGCGCAGCACCGGACTACTGTGCAGCGCCAGGTACTGCGCCAGCGGCTCGTGCAGGTGCTCGTTGAGGATATCGACGTTGCCCGAATCGAGGTTCACTCCGCACGCCGCCAGCAGGACGTACAGGCCGAGTTGCTTCTGGTCGCGCCGGAAGAGCGATTGCTGGCAGACCTCGACCGCGCCGCTGGCGTTGCCGGCGCCGAATTCCGCTGCGAGCAATGCCCGCGCCTCGTCGAAAGTCAACGCGTTCAAAGGCTTCTTCTCGATGCCGAGCGCCTTGCGGGTCGTGGCGACGTCGCGGTACGGAAGCGGCAGCACGACCAGCCCCTTCGCATCGACCTTCAGGTCGGGCTCTCGAGCATCGCGCAGCGTCGCCTTGACGACGGCCAGCTCCTTGCCGTCGGCATCAGTCCCCGTGATCCTGCCGTCGGCCCCCAACATCTGGCGATAAACCACCTTCTTCGTGGGCATTTCGACGACCCGACGCTCGGCCAGCCGGCCCTCCTCCGCGAAGACGTACTGGACGGTGGCGTAAGGTAGCGGCTTGCCGTCGGCGTCCTTGCGCCCGTCGGCCCCGTGCGGGACGACGGCGACGGTGCGCTCGCCGACCAACTTCAGGTCGGCGCCGCGCGCCACGTCCTCTGCCGCAGGGACCCCCCACGGCACGGCGCGGGCGAACTCCAGGCGATGGAAGCGGCTGACGGTTCGCCTCGCCCCGAGGCCGAGATCGGGGTAGAGGTGCAGCAGCGTCTTGCCATCGCAGACGACGCGTTCGCGGATGCCCGGCGGCACGGTACGTTCGTAGGAGTAGCGGCCGGTGCCGTCGAAGGTAATGCTGAAGGCCGGCTGATCGCCCGCGGTGGGGTAGGTGATCGTCTTCCAGCCGTGCAGCCGGGCGTTGTCGAACAGGCGCTGGGCTCCCGTGGTGGTGTCGCCGGGCTTGCTCATCGCGGACGGCGTCGCCTCGGCCTCCACCACGGCGAGGAGGTCGGCGCGGCTGGTATCCATGCCGGAGGCGTAGGACACAAGGTCAAAGAAGAGGCGGTCTTCGCCAGGGAAGCGCGGCCGCCGGTAGGGGAGGGAGGCCGAATCGTCAGGCTTGCCCGTCTCAAGGCTCAGTGACTGCGGAATGGACGCCTCCGCAAGATCCATCGGGAGCCGCGCCGCCAACTTCCGATCGTCGAGAAACCCTTGGCCGGAACCGGTACCTCCGAAGGAGTCATTCTGCGGAGTGCTTGGGTTGGTGGATTCGCCCAGGGGGCGCAGCCACTGCGCTACCAACCGAGCGCTCTCCGGCGTCGCCGGATCGTCAGGTAGGCCGGCGCGCACTCGGGGGGACCGGAGTACCGCACCATCCTGAGAAGTCTGGACAAGTTCAATAAAGCTCTCGCTTTTATTTCTACTTCGAGCACTTAGCGGTCGATGCTCTCGCTGGTCCACAGCCCAAAGCAGTGGGGATAGCGGCGGCGCGAGTTTGCGACCGTCATCGCTACTACCGCCGCCGCCGCCGCCGATAGGCCCCGAGTAATGGTTCTCGCTACGGAGGAGTACCGTCTGCGACACGTCCCTGGCCGACGGCTTTCCCTTCGCCTTCGGGTCAGGCGGCATCCCCTCCAGCGGCTCGTAGACGACCTCGACCTTCTCGGGGCAGGGATACAAGGCCCAGTGGTCCTTGCGGCCGCGGTCCACCTTGTACTGCTGGTACATCTCCTCGTTCTCCAGCACCAGCAGCGACGTGTACGGCGTCATCACGTACATCGCCTTGCTCAAGCCGACGATCGCCTCACGGTTCTTCCGCGCGTCCTCCGCAAGCAGACGCTCGATCTCCAGCTTCGCCCACGTCCGCGGCAGATGACCGACGTTTCCCTTCGCCCCCTTCACCGGGATGTCGCGCGCGAAGGCGGCCCCGTTCAGCCGGCCGCGCACCGCCACCATCTCGGGCAGCGCCTCGCCGGACCCGACCCGGGCCACGGCGCACAACTCCTCGCCCTGTGCCGCCATGTTGGTGAACGCCAGGAACGTCGCCTGGCCCGTCTTGTCCGCCACGCTGACGTCGAGCAAGCGCGGCGTGTTCAGCGTCGCCGACAGGTCGAAGGCGCGCCAGCCAACCACTTCGTCGGGGTTGATCTGCGTGAAGTAGCCGCCCGTGCGCTCCGCGGCCTGCTTCATCAGGTTGCGGTTCAAGCGCCGGCCGACGCCCACGCCGACGTAGCGCACCCCCTCCGGCAATCGCTTGGCCAAGACGTCGTCGCGCCTCTCGCCCATCGCCGCGACGCCGCTGCCGACGTGGACCAAGTGCGCGTCCTTTCCGGCCTTCAGGAACGGCTCGGCCGCGGCCAACGCCTGGCCCAGGTCGAGCGCCCCGATCAGGTGCGATTGTTCGAGAAAAGCCAGCGCCTCGGCGACGTTCTCCGGCGTCACCGGACGCGGCTTGTCGGCGAAGGCGCGGACGCGCGTGCCGGCCGCCAGCACGGCGAAGGTATCGTCCGGCTCGGCATTGGCCAGCAGACCGCGGATCACCTCGATTTGCGTCCGGGCCAGCAGCGGGTCGCGGTCGCCCGACGACTCGAACAGGAACACCCAATTCCGCCCCTCGGCGCGCTGGTCGTTTCGCGCATCCAGGGCCGGCCGGTAGCGCAGCAGGAGGTACTTCGCTCCGTCCTGCTCGAACGACGAGAAGCGGGCGGCCTCCTCCTGCCCCTCGCCGACCTCGCCAAAGGTCAGCACCACGTCACGGTTCGCCTTGACGTTCTTCTCAGATGCGTCGAGGAGCAGATCGGCCCCGTCCTTGCTTCGATGCAGGTCGTGCGACGGACTGACGCAGTTGAAGTCCGCGCCCCCCTTCACCCGTGCGTGGAACGACCAGTCGCCGACTGCGTCGAGGGTGTGGCCCGCGGGGAAGCGGTATTGCATGTCCCCGTACAGAGACGGCAGCCGCTGCGCGTACGACAAGATGATCCGTTTCTCCTGTCGGGCTTCGAGGGGGAAGACGCGCATCTTGAAGGTGCTGCCGTCCAGCCACTCCAAGAGCGCCGGGTCGCGCTGACTGGTGACGATCTTCTCGTAGACCTGCCGCCCGAAGTCGCGCTCCACCATGCCGCCCTCCATCAGCTTGCCATCGACGTACATGGCCAGGCGCGACAGGGAGGCGTCCGGCGGCAAGGGGAAGTAGAAGGTGCCTTCCAGGCGGGCGGCGGTGTGGTTGAAGTACGTCTGGTCGATGGTGGTGCGGGCGAAGCCGTCCTCGACGTGGACGTCAATGTGATACTTGCGCAGGCTGAGTTTGGCCTCCTGGCCGTCGGGATCCACGGCGATGATGGCGCCGCCGCCGTACTGGCTGGCCGGCACCAGCGGCGACTCGGCCGACGCCATCAGCTCGCGCGCCCAGTCGAGCAGGTGCGACGTCCGCGGCGCCGCCGTCGGCTTCTCCGCGGTGGCAGTCAGCTGCTGCCCGGCGCGCACGGCCTCGTCAAGCCCGCTGATCGAGACGCGGCCGCGCGCCACCAGGACGCCGGTGCCGTCCTTCGCGGCCCGGACGGCGAAGGTGCCGGCCGGGGCGCTCAGCTCGCGCTTCGGCGTGACCACGACGAAGGCGGCGTCATCCCCCCGCCCCGGCGCCGCCACGACGACGACCTCTCCGGCCGTCACGTGCAGCCGCCGTTCGCCCGCCACTTTCAGCGCCGTATCGCGGTTGACGAGCACGACGGTGCCGTCCCTGAGCCGCAGGCGGCGGCGCTGCGTCGCGTCGGTACGGACCTCGTCGCCGACGGCGGCCGGCTTGACGTCGGTGACGGCCGGGCGCGGCCGGCTGGTCAGGCGCTCGCCGGCTGGGTCGGCGGCCGGGGCGGTGAGAACTGCCAGGCCGAGCAGGACCGCGACGGCGGCGCTGCCGGCCAGACGGTGGATGGGAACGTGACGGATCATGGCCGGTCCTCCATAACATTCGCCCCTCGCCCCGGTACTCCGGGGAGAGGGGTCGGGGGTGAGGGGTTCTGAGGGAGCAGGATTCGTTGCATTCATTGCGCGGCGCGGGATTCGTTGCGCGACACCGGCCGTGCGCAACGAATGCAATGAATCGCCCCTCACCCCTGACCCCTCTCCCCGGAGTACCGGGGCGAGGGGAGACAGGGGGTTACGCCGGCGGCCGGACCATCCGACGGGTTGGGACGCTCGGTCCGGCTCGCCCCGAGATGAAACGGTCGCATTGTACGCCCGCGCTACCGCTCCGGCCCACACAATTTCCCCAAACCACGGTTCCTAGCACGGCCGGCGGTTTCTATGATGGGGACAGCCGCGCGCCATGCGGTGGCGCGGGCCGTCAAGGAGTTGCTCGGAGACCCCGATAAGGAGGTCCGCGACGGCGGCCAGGATAAGCTCCAGGCTATGTCCGCGGACGAGGCGCTCCGCAACCTGGCGCCATAGGCGGCGCCCGGTCCCCGACGCCCACCAGCACCACGGTCCGATCATTCGGGAGAACTCCCATGTTGCTCGCACTCGTCATTCCCGGCGTGATCCTGCTCTTCGCCTTCTTCTTCGCCGGCGGCATGCTCATCTTCGCCGTCAAGGCCCGCAACCGCATCCGGCTCATCCAGGCGGCGCCGTGGTGCAAGGCCGACCAGCTCATCACCGGCCTGGCCAAGATGCGCGGCACCATCGTCGCCCTGGACAAGGAGGACTTGTTGGTCAGCCCGATGACCAAGACGCGCTGCGTGTTCTTCAAATTCGTGGTCGAGGAACAGCGTACGCGGACGGTGACCCGCATGGAGGGCAACCGGCGGGTCACGCGCACCGAGACCTATTGGCACCCGATCGTCACCGACGTGCAGGCGGTGACGACCGCGGTGCAAGACAAGACCGGCGAGGCACTGGTCGATCTCAAGGAGGCCGAACTGACGCTCAAGGCGATGCAGGCCACGTCCGGCACCTTCAAGAGCGTGCCCGCCGACATCGAGCGCACCCTGCAAAAGCGCTACGGCGTCTCCAGCAAGGGCCTCATCTTCAACAAGAACATGCGCTACACCGAGGCGGTCATCGAGCAGGGCGCCAAGGTGTTCGTCGTCGGCCACTGCAAGGTGAAGAAGAGCGGCACGGCCAGCTTCTACAAGGGCGACAACCCGCTGCTGGTGACCGACAAGAACGAGGAGGACCTGGTCCGCCACTACAAGACGCGCCTCATCGGATTCACCGTCGGCGCCATCGTCCTCCCACTCTTCCTCGGCGGCGTCGCGGCCTTCACCGGCTTCATGCTCCACAAGAGCAAGGCAGCGTTCGCCCTGCCGCAGCCGAAGCCGCAACCGCAGCAACCGGGGCCGCAGGGGCCGCAGAACCCGCCCGGCGACACGATTAGCCCGCTCCTCACCCAGCTGCAGGATCCCGATCCCAAGAAGCAGGCCGAGGCCGCCAAGAAACTGGCCGAACGCGACGTCGATGATGCCCACCACGACGAGGTGGCCCGCGCGCTCAACCCGCTCCTGGAAGGGAACGACAACTCCGCTCGCGACCAGGCGCTTCGCGCCATTACCAAGGGCTGGGGCACCCAGGAGAACGAGGCCGCCCTGAAGAAACTCCTCAACCACAAGGACGCCAAGGTCAAAAACGCGGCGAAGGCGGCCCTCGACAAGCTGCCGAAGTGACGGCCGGAGTACTCCCCATGAAGATCGTTGACATACGCTGCACCGGCCTCGCCGGCGGCACGGTCGAGGGCGGCTGGGTCGATGACCTCAAGCCCGAGGACGACGTCCACACCGTCGTCGAGGTGCTGAGCGACGAGGGCCTGGCCGGCGTCGGCAGCGCCTTCACCGGCCGGTCGCTGACCGAGGCGGCGGTGCGGCTGCTGAAGCCGCTCTGGCAGGGCGAGCGCGGCGACGAGCCGGCGCGCGTCACCGAGAAGCTGCGGCAAAGTCTCTTCTGGCAGGGCCGCGGCGGCAGCGTCGAGCACGCCATCAGCGGCATCGACATCGCCCTGTGGGACCTGTTCGGCAAGGTCTGCAATCAGCCCGTCGGCCGCCTCCTCGGCGGCAACTACCGCAGCCGCATCAAGCCTTACGGCTCGATCCTCTTCGACGAGCCGGGCCCGCTGCGCGACAAGCTGCTGCGCACGGTGGCGCGCGGCTTCCGGGCGATCAAGCTCGGCTGGCGCCCCTTCGGCCGCCGCGACCACAAGACCGACGAGTTGCTCATCAAGACGGCGCGGGCGGCGGTCGGCCCCGACGTGGAATTGATGGTCGATGCCGGCGGCAGCGAGCAGTTCTGGCCGCACGGCTACAAATGGGCCCTGGAAACGGCGAAGATGCTGGCGAGCTACGATGTGGTCTGGTTCGAGGAGGCGCTGCCGCCGGACGACCTGGAGGGCTTCATCGAGCTGCGCCGCCACGCCCCGCTGCCGATCACGACGGGCGAGGTGCTGACGCGCCGCCAGAGTTTTCGGCCGTACCTCGAGCGCGGCGCCGTGGACATCATTCAGCCGGACGCGACCAAGTGCGGCGGCTTGACGGAAGCGTGGCGCATCGGCTGGATGGCCTACGAACACAACGTGCTGCTGGTGCCGCACGGCTGGAACACCGCGGTCGGCCTGGCCGCCGACCTGCAACTGGTGGCGGCACTGCCGGTGGCGCGCTACGTCGAGTACCTGACGCCGACGCCGTACATCGACGAGTTGATTACCGAGCCGTTCCAGCCCGACGCGGAGGGGTATTTGACGATCCCCGAGAAGCCCGGGCTGGGAATCGAGCTGAACCGCGAGGCGCTGAAGCGCTACGGCATCTGAGCCGCTTGCGGCTTAGCGTTCGCGCCGACCCGCGAGGCGGATAGCGCACGCCCCGAGGCAGGCGCTCACCCCGGCCGCGAACACCGCGACGGGCCAGTTCAAGAACAGTAGGTAATCCCCCTTCTCCGCGACGAACTTCTCCTCGGCGCCGACCGGCGACGCGATGGGCGGGTGCGTGGCGTTGAAGTCGTCGTTGAAGTGCGCGTCGTCGAGCGAGGCCCCCGCGCGGATGCGCTCGGCCTCGTACTCCTGATACTCCTTCTGGTAGCGCTGCCCGTAGGCCAGTTCCGCCTCGAAGCGCGGCCGCAGTTCCTTCACCTCTTCGGCCGGCAGCTGCTCCTCGATGACGCGCTGACGGCGGCGGCAGTGCTCGGCGAACTGCCGCTGGACGTTGGCGTCGGGCCAGGCGCGGTCCGCCATCGCCGCGGCGCGCTCGTAGGCGCACCAGGCGATGTACCTTTGGCCGACGCGCATCATGATCTCGCCGAGCGCCAGCGCGAAATGCGGGCTCGCGCCGCCGCCGAGCCGCCACATGCCGATGATGCCAAGGGTCGGCTCGTCGAAGGGCACCGGCTGGCCCTGCGCGGAGGGCACCGCGTGCTTCCAGCCGGGGTCGGCCCCGACGAGGGTCACGTTCGATTCGCGCAACCTAGCCGCGTTGTCCCATTCCGAGCGTTCGCCCTTCAAGTAAGCCTCCGCCCTCCGATCTGAGCCGCCCATGCCGTAGCCCGGCTGGTAACTGCGCTGGTGGCGCGGGTCCACCTCATCGGCCAGCCCGTCGCCGATCATGTCGAAGCGCAGGAGCAACTTCGGGTCCTCGCTCACCGCCAGGATGTAATCGACGGCGACGGCCTGCCACACCTCACGACCGAAGTGCGCCTCCGGATTGACCTCGATGGCTTTGCGGATGAACGACAACCCCTCGCGCATTCGTTCCTTCGCCTTGGCGTCGCCGGACAGACCGGCGCGGGCGCTGCCGTGGATCAGGAACGTGCCGAGGTTGGCGTAGGTGGTGTAGAGCTGCCGGTCCTTCAGGCCGAGCGCTTCCTGTTGCCGCAGCTTGTCGCGCAGCAAGGGTACCGCCTCGTCGTCCTGTTTCAGGTAATCGAGGCCGGCGCCGAGGTCGTCGAACAGGGCGAAGTATGCCTCGTCCTGTTGCCCCTTCTGCTCCGCCAGCGCTTTCCGGGCGAGCCGGTTGCGCTCCTGGTAGTATGTCTCGCCGTGGCGCGGGAAGCGCTCGTGGATCACGTCGTGGACCATCGCGAAGCGCAGGGAGACGCCGCCCTCGTACTTCGGGATGTGGTGCGGCAGGGGGTACTCGTGAATCTCGGTGCGCGGACGCTGCCCCGGCAGCCGATAGTGATAGCCGCCGAAAAGGCCGGCGCATCCTCCGATGATCGCCAGGAGGGCGATGGCAAAACACCCTTTCCCGCGGCTGACGGGGGCGCTCATGGCCGGCACCTCACGCGGGGTCCGGCCGCTTGCGGACGTTGAGGACGGTGACCGTGGCCCCGAGCAGCAGGACGGCGCCGCCGCCCAGGAAGGCCATCGGCAACCCCTGGCTCTGCGGGCTGGACGGCTCGGAGGCGGGTGCCGGCGGCGGTTGCAGGTATTGCGACTTGAACTCGCGCTCGGACCGGTTCACTTCGCGGTCATTGATGCACGCCCGGGCCGGCAGCGCGACCGCCGCCAGGAGGAACAACCCCGACAGTCCGACGATGACGTGACGCATGACACGCTCCTTTCCGCGCGGATGGGACAACCACTGCCCCATTCTACCTCGGGGCGCGGCGCTTACCAGCAATTTCCAATTGGCACTTCACGTGTCCTCGGTGTCGGCCAGCCACTCGGCCATCGTCCCGGCGACGGCGTCGCTGAGGGTCTCCAGGCAGCCCGGCGCCAGCACGGCGATCGACTCCTGGTAGATGCCCTTGCCGTAGGCATCTGCGGTCAGCAGGTAGGAAGGCCGCGAGCCGTTGGCCAGCGTCATCACGACAATCGGCACCCCGGCAAAGCGCTGGCGCAGCGACCGCTGCAAGTGCTGATAGTGTTCCGCCTCGACCGCGAACCAGAGCGCGTCACCCATCCGCCAGAGGGTCACGGGGAGCGGAAACACGTCGCCCCGCGGAAGTGCCGCCACGCGAGTCCGCCAGCGGGTCATGCGCTCCGCCATCGCACGGCAGTCGCGCGCCCGCGCCGCGTCGCCGGCCTGACGTGCCGTCGCTTCCTCCGCCTGCCAGCGCGCCCGTTCCGCCTCGATCCGTTCGGGCGCGAGCAATTCCGCCCGATACGGGAGGTCAATCGTCCAGCGCCGCAGTCGCCACGAGCCCTTGCGCTGCATCTGCTCCCCGCTGAGGGGGACGTGCCGCCAGGCGCCGAGGGTGGCCCCCGAGATGACCGGACCGGCGTACTCGAAGCGGGTCTGCGGCGGCGGCAGCGCTTCCAGCGCCGCCAGGGCGGCATAGGCCAATTGCCGTCCATTGCGGTCCGCGACGGCCGGGTCGCCGACGAACCCCTCCCGCGGCCCCAGGTCGCCTGAGGCCCCTTGCAGGAAGACGCACGGCGCCGCCGTCGCCCCCTCGATCACCTCGCACATCGCCCCCGGGTAGTCAGGGCTGATGAGCGTGTTCTCCCAGGCCAGCGTGGTCGGGTGGCAGGCGTAGTTAACGAAGGTGGCCGCCGTGCGACCTGCCGCGTCGGTCACCCGGGCCACCAGGACGGTGTCATCGGCCGGCCCCCGCGGGTTGTAGCCGCACACGAATTGTCTGCTATCTTCGTCCCAGAAGTCGCGGTGCGCCGCCAGGTCACACCGACCCGTCGCGTAGGTCACGGTCGCCGGCCGCGCCGACGCCCGCGCCTCACGCACCAACCCGGTCAGCCGGCGGGCCAACTCGTCGAGGTACGGCGCGATCAATTCGCCGCCCGGGAGGCCGACGCGCTCCAGGCCCATCAGCCCGGCGCCGTGCGTGTGGGAAAAGGCGACGATCACCTGTCCCGGAGCCAGCCCCGTGCCGCCGCACACGGCCGCGAGGAGTTGTTCCATTTCCGTCGCCCAGAGCAGGCAGTGATCGACGGCGACGACGACCTGCTCGGTGTCCGCGGTCACGGTGCCGTGGGCGGCCTGGAAGATGACGGCGGTCGCGGTGAGGGGACGGTGGACGCCGGTGGCCTGGTCGTGCGTGGCGGCGCCCCACATGCGGTGATAGATGCCGGCCGGCGGAGTGATGTCGCCGCGGGCAATCCCGAAGCGGCAGCTACTGTGCGGCGTGTCAACGTGAGGCATGGCGGTCACTCCGTCAAGCGGTTAAACAGGTCCTGGTTGTAGATGGTGCCGTCGGGCCGGACGAGCAGCCAGCACAGCGCCCCAGCAGGCGCCATTATCCGACGCCGGCGGGCCGTGCGTCCAGCGACGTGGCTGGCGCCCCATTTTCCGCTCCGCGCGCCATTATCTAATTGACAGGCCCCAGTTGCGAAGATAATAGAGGGAGAGCCGGCCCGTTCCCGTTCCGGCGGCGGGCGCGGCGACCTCTCTGCGTTTCGAGAACTGACATCGTCGGTGTACCTTCTGACCAGAAAGGCCGGGTAGACCATGATCTTCGGCAAGGTCTGGGGCGCCTTCCGGGCGCAGCTCAACAAGTTGGCCAACTTCTTCTGGACGGCCGACCCCATCGCCCAGATGCAGTACGAGTACGACACGTCCGTGGAACAGCTCAAGGACGGCCGCCAAGGCCTGGAGCAGTACCGGGCCCTCGTCGATCGCGTCGGCCGGCAGGTGGCCACCGGCAAGGCGCGCGTCTCCGAGCTGGAAGCCAAGACCAAGGCGTTGCTGCAGGCCGGCCAGCGCGAGGCTGCCGCCGAGTGCGCCGTGCAGCTCCAGCGCGCCCAGAAGGACCTGGCCGAGAACGAATCCCAGCTGAAGATGCACGAGGACTCGTACAACAACAACCTGACCAAGGTCAAGCACGCCTCGAAGAAGCTGGCCCAGGTCAGGGAGAAGATCCAGAAGTACGACGCCGAGTTGAAGATGAGCAAGGCCGAAGCCGAGATGGCCAAGCTCGCCCAGGACTTCAACTTCGACGTCAGCACCGACTTCGGCCAGATCGAGCAGGTCATTCAGGACAAGATCGGCCTCAACCGCGCCAAGGTCCGGGTCGCCGCCGACCTGTCCGGTGAGGGCGTCGAGCAGGTCAAGCAGGAGCAGGCCCTGGAGAAGGCCCAGGCGGAAATGGCCCTGCAGCAGTTCGAGGCCCAGATGGGCCTGCGCACTCCGGAGACCACGAAGGCCGCCCCCGAAACCAAGGAGTTAGGGCCGGCCAAGGAGACGGTGCCGCAGAGTTGAACCCCCTCGTCCCCCGGCGAGCGGCGGGGCGTCAGCCCGCCGGTCTTCGTCACCCGCCGGTCTTCGTCACCGGCGGGCTGACGCCCCGCCGCTCGCCGGACTGATGAAAGATACGCCCGTGGCTCCCGCACCCGAGTCGCCCCACCTCCCGGACCCGCCAGCGCCCCCCGGCGGCGCGCCGGAGCTGCCTTCGTGGTACCCGCCCTGGGCCCACGACCTGGCCGAGTTGTACTTCTCCGGCACCACCTGCCTGTTCGTCCTTCACGGCAACGTCCACGACCTGGTGCGCTGCCCGGACGGCGACGGCGATGCCTACCGCAGCCTGCCGGAGTTCCTGGCCACGCAGCTCTTCGGCTCCTGGGACGTCATCCTGCACTACGACATGGCGCGCGGCCTGCGCCCCCTCGCCGGCGCCGACGGCAAACGGCTTCAGGCGATGGCGCAGTACCTCGCCGCCCAGGGGGGCGAGCCGGCCGCCTGGCCGCGCGACCCGGAAAACCTCCTGCTGGCGCTGGACCGCATGATCGAGCGCATGCTGCTCGAGCAAGACGCGACGCGGCGCAAGAAGGTCGCCATTCTCCTCGACTATGCTCAGTACCTGGTGCCGGCCGGCGACCTCGGCGCGCTGGCGCGCGGCCAGGGTACGAACCTGGTGCGCCTGCTCAACTGGGCCCAGAACCCCTACATCAAGCGCTTCAACATCGCCTTCTGCCTCATCGCCGACCGCCTCAACGAGGTCAACGACCGCCTGGTGCAGAGCGCCCACGTCGCCGCCGTCGAGGTGCCGCTGCCCGACCAGGCCGAGCGCGAGCGTTTCGCCCGCCGGGCCGCCGGCCGGCCGGACGAACTGGCCCGCCAGACCGACTTCACGCCGCCGCAGCTGGCCCAGGTCTCCAACGGCCTGACGCTGCTCAACCTGCAAGTGCTGCTCGCCCAGGGCAAGCGCTCCGGTCAGCGTGTCGATGCCGGCCGCTTCCGCCTCCTGAAAAAGGCCATGATCGAGCGCCAGTGTCGCGGGTTGCTCGAGTTCGTCGAGCCCAAGCACACCCTCGACCTGGTCGTCGGCCAGCAGGCCGCCAAGGACCGCCTGAAACAGGACGCCGCCCTGCTGTCCAGGGGCGTGCTCGACGCCGCCCCGATGGGCTACCTGCTGTGCGGCCCGGTCGGGACCGGCAAGACGTTCCTCGCCGAGTGCTACGCCGGCAGCGTCGGCGTGCCGTGCGTGACGCTGCGCAACTTCCGCTCCAAGTACGTCGGCGAGACGGAGGGCAACCTGGAGCAGGTGCTGACGGTGCTGCGCTCGCTCGGCCCGGTGGCGGTCATCATCGACGAGGCCGACGCGGCCCTGGGCACCCGCGAGGCGGAGGGCGACTCCGGCACCTCCAGCCGCGTCTTCTCGATGATCGCCGCCCAGATGGGCGACACCCGCTACCGCGGCCGCATCGTCTGGATGCTCCTCACCTCGAGGCCGGACCTGCTGCCGATCGACCTCAAGCGCCAGGGCCGAGCCGAGGTCCACATCCCGCTCTTCTACCCCCAGGACGAGGCCGAAGTGCGCGAGATGTTCCGCGTGATGGCCAAGAAGAACAAGGTGCCTTTCCCCCAGGACGCCCTGCCGCCGCTCAAGGCCGAGCGGCACCTGAGCGGCTCGGACATCGAGAGCATCGTCATCGCCGCCCGGCGGCGCGGGCTGGCCGCCGGCCGCGACACCGTGGAGAACGCGGACGTCGAGGAGGCGTTCAGCAACTTCATCCCCTCGGCGCAGCGGGTGGAGAAGGAGATGCAAGAACTGGCCGCCGTGCTGGAATGCACCGAGCTGCACTTCCTGCCGCCGGACTGGCGGGCCAAGGTGGCCGAGGGTGACGGTCGCACTCGCCTGCAGGAGCGCTTGAGCGCACTGCGGCGCCTGGTGCGCGACTAGAGCCGCTTGCGGCTTAGCGCGAACGCTAAGCCGCAAGCGGCGGGATAGATCCACGAACCCCTGTGCGGAGATTCCGTCGATGTGTGTACCCCAGCGCTATGGTCCGGGCGCCCGACTCCGCGCGCCCCACACTCTCCCCATCGCCCTCGTCGCCCTGCTCGCGGTAGCGGGCTGCGGCGAATCGCCCACGCACTCCCCGAAGCCGGGGACGTCGGGTGTCGCGGTCAAGGGCAGCTCCACCTATCACATCGACCTGCCCACCGCCGAGGCGCGGCCCGGGACGGCGGTAGTGGTCCTGGTCGATACGTCCGGCAGCATGGGTCAGACGGTGCCCGACCGCAGCGGCAAGCAGCGGCCCAAGAGCGAGATCGCCCGCGAGGCGCTGGAGCACATCGTCAGCAGCACCGCCGACTGGAAGAAGAGCCATCCCGACCGCGCGCTGCAGCTGGCCGTCTACAACTTCTCCAGCGACGTCCGCGAGGTGTTGCCGATGGGGGACTTCGACCCGGCCAAGGCCAAGGCCGCCCTGCAGAAGATCCCCGCGCCCGCGGGAGGCACCGCCATCGGCCGGGCACTGGAGGAAGGCTTCAAGGCGCTGTACCGCTCGGGGCGCGCTCGCAAGTTTGTGGTCTGCGTGACTGACGGCGAGAACACCTCCGGGCCGCAGCCCGACTGGGTCGCCCGCGGCCTCTTCGCCCAGACCAAGGGGGAGGTGGAACTGCAGTTCGTCGCCTTTGACACGTCGGCCAGCCAGTTCCACTTCCTCAAGGAGGTCAACGGCGAGGTGGTCCAGGCCGCCAACGGCGAGCAGCTCCAGGCGGAGCTGGCGAAGATCTACGAGCAGCGAATCCTCGCCGAGAAGGAAGAGTCCCCCGACAAGAAGTGACCCGTGCCCGCAAGCGGCACGACAACCCTTGCCGCCCGCCCACCGGGCGCGGACGGCTCAGCCCATCACCGGAGACAACCAACATGGCCGCCGGACAGCCGAAACCCGCATTCTACATCGTCGCGGGCGTGGTCGTGGTCGCCCTCATCGGCTTTGCGCTTTACAAGGGCGTCCTCACGCCCCACGCGCCGACCAACAAGGACGGGACGGGCGGGCCCCCGCTCGAACTCGGCGAGAAGGCCGAGAGCACCGACAAGCCCAAGCTCTCCGCCACGGAGTGGAAGGAGATTCACGGCAACAAGCTCCCCGAGGTCAAGGGCGCCTCCAAGTACAAGCCCATGACCGACAACACCGTCCGCTTCGCCATCAACGTCTGGGCCGGCTGGGCGCCGATCTTCCTGGCCAACGACGGCATGAAACCGGGCAAGGTCTGGAAGGGGGGCGACGGCACGGACTTCAAGGTCGAACTGGTGATGGACGACAACCCCATCCACATGTTCGACGCCTACGCCAGCGGCGACTACCACGTCGGCTGGGCCACCCTCGACATGGTGCCGCTCTTTTTGCAGCGCTTCGTGGACAAGGAGGGCAAGCCGAAGGACACGCGCATCATGCCCCGCGTCTATCAGCAAATCGACTGGTCCAACGGCGGTGACGGCATCGTCGTCCGCGAGAACCTCAAGACCGTGGCCGATCTGCGCGGCAAGAAGATCGCCCTGGCCGAGAACTCCCCGTCGCACTACTTCGCCCTGACCATGCTGGTTTTCGGCGGGGTCCAGCCCTCCGAGGTGGAGTTCTCCTACTACCCGGACGCCTTCCAGGCCGCCGCCGCCTTCAACGCCCGCAAGGAACTCTCGGCCTGCGTCTCCTGGTCCCCCGACATCTACAACCTGGCCAAGGTCAAGGGCAACCGCATGCTGGTCACCACCTCGCAGGCCAACAAGCTGATCGCCGACGTCTGGTTCGCCCGCGCCGACTTCGCCAAGGACCACCCCGAGATCATGGAGGGCCTGGTCCGCGGCATCTTCGACGCCATGCAGGAGCTGAAGGGCGACGCCGGCAAGAAGCACGCCGCCGAACTGATGGCCAAGGGCTACAGCATCGAGTTGACCGACGCGATGGACATGCTCAACGACGCCCATAACACCAACTGGGCCGAGAACCACGATTTCTTCCTCGATCCGGGCAACAGTACCAACTTCGAGCGCATCTGGAACCAGTCCTACCTCGTCTACCGCCGGGTCGGCAACATCGACCACCAGCCGGTCCCGTTCAACCAGGTGATGGACTTCTCCGTCATCGACAAGCTCGGCCAGGAGGACAAGTACAAGTCGCAGAAGAACGAGTACCACGTCCAGTTCACGCCGCAGACGGTCAAGGAGACCAAGGGGGCGGAGAAGCCCATCCTGACGAACACCATTTACGTCAAGTTCGCCCCGAATAGTTGGGACCTGTACAAGAAGGTCAGCCATGAGGTGAACGGCAAGACGGTGGAGGATCTGTACGACCCGACCGTGGACGCGGCCCTGGAGCAGATCGCCAAGTTGTCGGGGCAGTTCGCGGCGGCGCGGATCGTCATCGAGGGGCACAGCGACACGTCCATGCAGGGGCAGGTGCCGGCGACGCTGGTCAAGGAGCTGTCGCTGAACCGGGCCAACGCCGTCAAGGAGGGGCTGTTGCAGAAGTACAAGGACCTCGACCCGAACCGCTTCGCTGTCGAGGGGGTCGGCTGGGACCGGCCGGCGGACGAGAAGGACCAGTCCAAGAACCGCCGCGTCGAGGTGACCGTCTACACCGCCGAGAAGCAGTAGCCGGCAGGCGCGGGGCCGGCCCGGCCCCGCGCCTGCCGCGGAGGAGGTCTGATGTCCAGCCAACCCGCCCCCAGCCCCCAGGCGCCGGGGGGTACGCGCCCGGTCGCCGGCTCGGCCGGTCGCTTCCGCGGCGTTCTCGTCCTCCGCAAGGAGATCAAGCCCTGGGAAGCGCTGCTCCTTGGCCTGCTTTGCGTGGCCGTGGTGTTCCTGGCCTGGTGGTTCGTGACGCGCGGCGAGGAGGACGACCGGATCGTCGGCTACTACGCGCTGCCCAGCCCGGCGGAAACGTTCGGAAAGTTCTACCCCGCCCTGTGGATCGACCGCGAGTTGACGCTGAACACCCTGGCCACGCTCCGGCGGCTGGCTCTCGGCTTCGGCCTGGCCGCCCTGGTCGGGATCCCGATCGGCGTCCTGTGCGGCTGTTTTCCGCGCGTCCAGGCCTTCCTCAACCCGGTGACGATCTTCGGCCGCAATATCCCCATTGCCGCCCTCATCCCGCTGATGATGCTGGTCTTCAGCCGCAGTGACGAGGAGCAGAGGGTGATGTTCATCTTCATCGCCTGCGTCGCCTTCATCATCTCCGACACGGCCCGCGCCGTGGCCGAGGTCGGCGCCCAGTACGTGGACACCGCCTACACCCTGGGCGCCAGGAGTTACCAGGTGATCCTCAAGGTGCTGGTTCCCCTGGCCATGCCGAGCGTCTTCAACTCGCTGCGGCTGCTCTTCGGCCTGGCGTTCGGCTACATCATGTTGGCCGAGGTGATGAAGAGCGGCGAGGAGCAAGGCGGGTTGGGGTACATCATCAACATGTCGCAGCGCCGCGGTCCGCGCGAGCACATTTACCTGCTGCTGCTCATCATCCCGGTCCTGGCCCTGGGCATCGACCGCCTGTTATTCTGGGTCCAGAAGGAGCTGTTCCCGTACCGCTACGGCGGCAGCGGCGTGCTCAACGAGGCGCTCCGCTTCCTGCTCCGCGGCTGGGAAGACTTGAAGTCGTTGTTGTGGCGGCCGAAGGCGGCGCCCGTCACGGTCGAGCCCCGCGCGGACCGCGTGCCGGAGCACAAGCAGTCATGACCCAAGTAGCGTCCCCCCCCGCCCCGACTCCCCCCGCCGGCGCCAAGGCCGTCGGCATGAGTTCGGTGTTCGACCAGGTGCGCCGCCCGGAAGACGTGCGACTGCCGAAGGTCGTCGAGTTCCGCGGCGTCACCAAGACCTACAACGCCGGCCGGCCCAACGCTTACGTGGCCATCCGCGACGTGACCTTTGTCGTCGAAGACATCGTCGGCAAGGGCGAGTTCGTCTGCGTGCTGGGGCCGTCCGGCTGCGGCAAGAGCACCATCCTGCGCCTGATCGCCGCCCTGCCGCCGCAGCACCCGCCCAGCTGGGGCGACGTGCTGGTCTTCGGCCGACCGGTCACCGAGCCGGGGCCGGACCGTGGCATGGTCTTCCAGGACTACACCAGCTTCGATCATCGCACCGTGCTCGACAACGTCGTCTTCGGCCTCGAGTGCCAGGGCGTGCCGCGCAAGGAGCGCTACGAGTTGGGCCGCCACTTCATCGGCCGCGTCGGCCTGGACGTGGCTCGCGACCAGGACAAGTACCCGCACGAACTGTCCGGCGGCATGCGCCAGCGCGTGGCCATCGCCCGGACGCTGATCCTGCGGCCGCGTATCATCCTCATGGACGAGCCCTTCGGCGCCCTCGACCCGCAGACGCGGATGCACATGCAGGACCTGCTGCTCGGCCTATGGCGCGACATCGAGGCGACCGTCTTCTTCGTGACGCACTCCATCGAGGAGGCCGTCTTCCTCGGCGACCGCATCTACGTCCTGAGCAACGCGCCGGGGACGATCCTCAAGGAGCTGAAGGTCGAGCCGTCGGACCGGCCCTCCAAGGAAATGCAGCGCCTGCCGCGCTTCCAGGAGACGGTGTTCTACGTCCGCGACCTGATCAGCCAACTCGAGGAGAGCCGCCGGGCCGGGACGTGAGCGATCAATACCGCTTGCGGCTTAGCGAACGATAACGAGGTCTTCCCGTGAACCTCTTCCGGTCAATCAAGACGGCCTTCCTGTACCACTGGAACCTGTTGGCGTTTGGCGGCGCCCTGGGCTTTGCCTTCTTGAGCGGTGCTGCGGGGGTCTGTGTGCCGCTGGTCCTGGCGGCGGAGGCGGCGTACCTCACCTTCCTCGGGACGCACCCGCGCTTCCAGGAGTACGTCGCCGCCCAGAAGGCCAAGCAGCAGCGCCAGCAGGAAAAGGCCACCGCCGAGGGCGGGTTGCAGCGCATCCTGTCAGCCCTGCCGCCGAAGGCGGTACAGCGATTCGAGGCCCTGCAGTCGCGCTGCCTGGAGCTGCGCCAGATCGCCGTCGGCCTGAAGGATCCGAGCCTGGCCGACGCGCCGATGCCGCTGGAGGAGCTGCAGCTGGCTGGCCTGGACCGCCTGCTGTGGACCTTCCTGCGCCTGCTGTTCACGCAGCACATGCTGGAGCGCTTCTTCCAGCGGGCCGACGAAGAGCAGATCAACAAGACCATCAAGAACCTGGAGCAGGCCCTGCGCGCCCAGTCGGCGGGGCCGGACGACCCGCAGAAGCAGAAGATGCGCAAGGCCCTGGAGGACAACATCCAGACCAGCCGCGAGCGCCTGGCCAACCTCCAGAAGGCGCGCGGCAACAGCGAGTTGGTGCAGCTGGAGATCGACCGGTTGGAGAACAAGATCCAGTCGCTCAGCGAGATGGCGATCAACCGCCAGGAGCCGGACTACATCGTCCACCAGGTGGACGAGGTGGCGTCGAGCATGGTGCAGACGGAACGGACCATGAACGAGCTGCAGTTCGCCACCGGGCTGGCGGTCGAGGAGGAGGTGCCGCAGATGCTCCAGCGTCAGGCGATCACGGCGAAGAAATGAGCGGCGCGCCTCACGAGTTCTCCTCCACGGACTGGATCACTTCCTGCGGCTCGATGGGGCGTGGCGTGAACGGCGGGATCGGCTTCGGCGCGAACGGCACCAGGGCTCGCTCGCCGGCCCGCACCTCCCGGTTCCAGCGCGCGAAGAATTCGTGCCAGACGGGGGCGCTGCCGTCGCGGTGGAAGGCGACGATGGCCTCGATGTCGGCGCGGGCGAAGTTGGTGAAGGCCGGCAGGGCGCCGGCCGGGCCGCAAGCCGCGAGCAGCCAGGCGGCATACTGAGACGCTTCCTCCTCGTAGGACCGAAAACGCTGCAGCGCCCCCTCCAGGGCCGCGGGGTCGGCGGCCTTGTTCGCCTTGGCGGCGTGCAGGTCGTCGTACAACCGCTGTTGCCGTGAGTAGTCGAGGCTCCACTGCGCGACGTGCCCCAGGGCGTGGGCGATGTTGTGGCAGCGCGTCTCCAGGTCGTAGGCGGTGTTGGTGGTGATGCTCAGGCCGTCGAAGACGCCGGTCGTTTCCAGACCCAGCCGCCGGGCGAGGACGCAGACGCCGAAGGCTTCGATTCGGGCCCGGAGCCGCTCGTAGACGTTGGCCCAGTCCACCATGGCTCGCTCCCACAAGAACCTGCCGCGGCATTTTACCAAAGGCAAACAAGAAGTGTACGCCGGCCCCGCGCCACAACGGGTTTGCCGCTCACGATTTGCCCCAGAGGGCGTTCGGGTCGAAATCCTTGTCCTCGAAGTGAGTCGGGGAGTAGTGGTCGTGGAGGTAGTACTCGACCTCGTGTCCGCGGTCGTCGGTGGTGCTGAGCAGGGCCGGCAGGTGGGTGTTGACGGTGTCGAACATCCACAGGCGCCGTCCGCCGCGCGGCAGGTCCTTCTCGGCGCCAGGCGGGATGACCTGCTCGGCCGCCTCGACGGGGCCGTCGAACTCGGGGCGCTTCTGCGGGCCGAGGTAGGTCAGGGTGCCCCAGCGCTTGTCACCCTTCTCGTTGGCCACGACGAGCGAGCCAAAGCGGTCGATGAGCGAGCCGGCGCCCGCGTTGGTGATCCGGTGCCGGCTGGAGCTGCGCACCATCGAGCTATCCGGGTCCAGGGCGAGGCGACTGCCCGGTGGGAAGAACGGGTAGTGGTCGTTGGGGCCGAGGCGCGTGTGCAGTTTGTCGTCGTAACGTCCCTTGACGTAGATGACCTCGCGGCCCTTGGTCTCCCCCTCGAGCCAGACGAAATGGACGCTCCACGGCTCCTTGCGGAAGCTCAGGCGGATGACCTCCTTCGGATTGTCCTTGCCATTGACCTGCTCGCGCCGCGTCAGGCGGACGTAATAGCCGTCGATGCGTGCGTACTCCTCGGCGGCCAGGCGATGGATGCGGCGCAGCGGGCTCTCGGCCGGGTCCGCCGGCACGTTGGGTACGGCGTCCTGGGGGGCGGCAGTGGCGGCCGGTGGGGCAACGCGGGGGCTTTCCGTAAACGCGGTCGGCGGCTCGGTGATGCGCAGCGGCGCGGCGGCGCGCACGGCGCCCTCTGCGGGTTGGTCGGGATAAGGAGGCGGCTGCCGCCGGCCGCGGGCGACGGCATTGCGGTCCGGGCCATTCTGGCAACCCACGCAAAGGAGGCCGACGGCGATCACTAGCAGGAGGCGAGAGACGTCCTTGCCGCCGAACATAGCGAATCCCTTCCGCACAGGGACACAGGGCAACCGCGCCCGATCCGTCGGGCAGGGGGCGCAACTTACACAGATCGTCGGGGGAAAGGTAGACGAATTTGGGGGGCGTTCGCTTCTCCCCTCGCCAACGTGGGGCAGGCCGCCGGCCTGCCTGGGGGTAACGGCAGGCCGGCGGCCTGCCCCACGGGTCTGTTAAGCGCTCTTAGCGCGGTTACGTTGCCCGTGTAAAGGATCGTCCCCCCAGCGCCGGCCGGCGACCGGCGGCGCCGGCCACTTTTCGGCTGTTTTCTTCACGTCTTGCTGCGGCACAGCACTTGCGAGTAGATCTTGTTCCCCTCACGTCGCGGAACAAGAGAATGAGAGAGGCGTCTTCTCCCCGGCCGCCGTCCTTGGCCGTCTGTCATCCGGGAGAAGGGTCGTCATGTCAACCGCCGAACATTCCCTACCGTTGCCGCACCGCCTGCCCCTGACCCGCTGGGCCGGCCTGCTGGCCCTGCTCGTCGGGGAGTTACTCGTTCTGACCGTCCGCTTCGATACGGTTGGCCTGGAGGCCGTCAGCGGCTGGTGGGCCGAAGCACTCCGCCACTCCAGCGAGGTGCCGCGGTTGGCGGCCGTGATCGCCTCGGCCGTCGTCCTGTTCGGCGGGAGCCGGCTCCGACGCGGTTGGGAGCAGGTGGCCGACCGCCAGGCCGTGCTGCCGACCTGGCCGTTCCTGGTGGCGCACCTCATCCTCTTGGCGCTGTTCAGCGGAGTTTCGACCTACGTGCTGGACGGCGACGTGCGCGAGTCGGCCGTCCCGGCGGTATGGGCCGTGGCCTGGGTCGGGTTGGCGACCGCCACTCTGGCGTCCTGGGCGGCCGTCGCCCTGCCGGTGAACTTCTGGCTACCGCTGGCCCGGCGGGCGTCCGGGGCGCTGCTGGTGGGGGGAGCGGTCGGGGTGGCGGCCTGGGGCGCGGGGCAACTCACCGACCGCCTCTGGCCGCCGCTGGCCGCCTCGACGTTCTGGGTGGCCCGTGGTGTCCTCAGCCTGGGGACCGCCGACGTCGTCTGCGAGCCGGCCCAATTGGTCCTCGGGACGCCCACGTTTCTGGTGAGCATCGCCCCGGAATGCTCCGGCTACGAGGGCATCGGCCTGGTGTGGGTATTCCTGAGCGCTTACCTGTGGCTAAACCGTCGGGAACTGCGCTTTCCCGCCGCGCTGGTGATGGTCCCGGCCGCCACGGTGCTGATCTGGCTGGCCAACGCGCTGCGCATCGCGGCCCTGGTCGCCCTGGGGACGTGGGGGTCGCGCGAGGTGGCCCTCGGCGGCTTCCATTCCCAGGCCGGGTGGCTGGCGTTCAATGCCGTCGCCCTCGGCACCATCGCCTTCACCCAGCGGATGTTCCGCACTACGGCTCGCCCCACGGACTCCGCGACGACGAGCGACCCGCTGCCGTGGCTCCTGCCGCTGGTGACGCTGACGCTGACGCTGATGGCGACGGCGGCGCTGACTGCCGGCTTCGACTGGTTGTACCCGCTGCGCGTGGCCGCGGTCGGGGCGGTGGTCTGGCACTTCCGCAAGCAGTACCAGGGGCTCGGCTGGTCCTGGTCGTGGCTGGCCGCGGGCGCCGGAGTGCTGGTCTTCGGCCTGTGGCTGGCGCTGGAGCCGGCCGCCGACCCGGGGGCCGAGGCGCAGTTCGCCGCGTCCCTCGGGTCGGTGCCGCCGGGGTGGGCCGTCGCCTGGTTGCTGCTGCGCGTCGTCGGGTCGGTCGTGACGGCGCCGCTGGCGGAGGAATTGGCCTTCCGTGGCTACCTGAGCCGCCGCCTCATCGCCGCCGACTTCGGCGCGGTGCCACTCGGCCGGCTGACCTGGTTCTCGTTCCTCGTTTCGTCCCTGGCGTTCGGGCTGCTGCACGGCCGCTGGCTGGCCGGCACGCTCAGCGGGATGGTGTTCGCGCTCCTCCTCCGCCGTCGGGGGCGCCTGGCCAACTCGGTGTTGGCCCATGCCGTCGCCAACGCCCTGATCGCGGCCTCCGTCCTCGGCGCGGGGCGCTGGTCGCTGTGGATGTGAGGACGTCCCCCGGCCGGGGCGGCGCTAGCTTTGGTTAGCGCCCTTGTGTCAACCCCCTCCCCCGTGCTTAACACTCTTCCAGCCTCTCTCCCCTCTGACCTCGAAGACATCCTTAATCGAAAAACGTTATGGCGCAACGACTTACGAACAATGGCCGCGAGAATCTCCCGGGTCGATCACAACTCGGCACGCGAGTTGCAAATGATTCCCATAGGAACAGAGTCAGTTCACCCCACCGGAACGAATATCCCCTCCCCACGTGCGGCAGGTCCGGCGCCAACAGCAAGCGCCGCGCCTCCCGTCTTCTCTTCGGCTGCCGACTGTCTCTTTTAGACGTTTTCCCGTCACGTTCTCCCTTGCGAGGATCCTGCATGATCCGGTCGTGCTTGAGTGCCCTCTTGCCGTCTGTGGTGAGGGTGTGCGGCCTGGCGTTGGTGCTGGCGGCCGTGGCCACCCCCGCCCTGGCGATGGATACGCAACCGTTGCCGACGCCGGAAATTGACGCCGGCTCGATCGGCAGCGCCCTGACCGTCCTGAGCGGCGGGGCGATCGTCCTGATGCACCGGCTGCGCCGCCGCTAGCGCACCCGCCTCGGCGCCGTGGCGCGGGATCCCAGACGCGGTCCCCCGCGCCCCGGGCGCCCGGAGGCCGCACGACCGGCGCCCCCAAGGGCCTGTCGTTCGACGAAAAAGAAGACCCGATAATTCCTTCATCATTGGGGCCCGGCCGTCTACCCTCCGTCTGCCGACTGCCCCTGGTCAACAGCCTGCCATCACGTTCTCCCCTGCGAGGACTTTGGATGATCCTGTCGTGTCTGACTGCCCTGTCTCGGTCTGCGGTGAAGGTGTGTGGCCTGGCGCTGGTGCTGGCGGCCGTGGCCACCCCCGCCCTGGCCTGGGGGAATCCGCCCCCGTGTCCGACGCCGGAAATCGACGCCGGCTCGATCGGCAGCGCCCTGACCGTCCTGAGCGGCGGGGCGATCCTGCTGATGCACCGGCTGCGCCGCCGCTAGCGGGCCCGGCTTCGCCCGCAGGAGACCACCCCGACCCACCACCCCGAGCCGACGGCCGACACGCCGGCCCCGCCGCGCGTGTCGTAAGAAGAGAAAGAAGACATGATGATTCCTTCAACAGTGCGGCGCGGCCGCGCCCTGGCGGCGACCCTGGCCTGTGCGCTGCTATCCCTGGCCGGCGCCGGCCGCGCCTCCGCCGACGTCGTGGACGTCACCTACGACAGCCGCGGCACTGGCATCCTGACGACGGTCACTTATTTCGGTAACGACATCTACGCGTTCGCCGGCCAGTACAACATGCACATCGTCGGCGGCCCGTCCTTCGAGGGCTTCTGCGTGGACCCCAGCCACGTCATTCATGCCCCCGAGACCTACGCCGTGCAGCCGACTTCCACCAACACCGGGCTAATGTCCGGTCCGCAGATCGCCTACCTCTACAACACTTACGGCCAGGCGCCGCTGAGCAACGCCGACGAGGCGGGCGGCCTGCAGATCGCGATCTGGAAGCTGGTGACCGACGGCGACACGCCCCTGAACACGGGGAACTTCGAGTACCTTTCCAGTACGTTCGGCTACGACGCCACGGCGGCCGACTGGGCCAACTTCTTCCTCGGCCAGGCCGATCTGTTCACCGCCACGGGGACCTGGCTGGACGCCTCGCCGGGCGACGTCATCGGGCCGCGCGGCCAGAGCGTCATCTTCCCCCAGGCGTCCCCGACCCAGAACACTGTCCCCGAGCCGGCGTCCTTCCTGCTGCTCGGCGCGGGCCTGGCCGGCTTGGTCTTCTGTCGGCGGCTCAGACGATGAGACGAAACGCGGTCAGTCCGTGTGGCCAACCTGGGTTGGCCACACGGCGGGGCCAACGGATCCCGCTACATCCCACTTCACCCTCCACAGGCACCGTCTTGCGGATTTCAGGCGGGGCACGCTTCACGGGAGGGCATCGCAGGTGCCAGCCAATGGCTCGGCAGAGCAATGGGCGGACGGCCCGCTCTGCCGCTGCTGGCCGGTGCCGTCACCAACCCTTCGCGCAGCTCCACGGCGTCGGGCCGTTCATCTAGAGTCTGTTCCGGAAGCCTCCCCTGTACTCAGGGGAGGCTTCCGGAACAGACTCTAAGCGTCGGGCCAGGTCATTGAGTTCCCAGCGCATGTGCTGGTTGGCCAGCGCGAAGAACTGGCGCACCGTCCGGGGGCGGGCTTCGCGCAGGGCCTTGAGCAGCCGTTCCGCCACGGCGCCGAGCAACTCGTCCGCCTGCAAGTTCAACGGCGGATGCGTCAAACGCGGATAGCTCCGGTGCAGCAGCGTGGCGCACAGCAGGTGCAGCCGGTGGACGGCCCGGTCCAGTAAGGCCCGGACGATCGGCTCGACCGGCGAATCCTCGGCCAGCT
>DATFNV010000723.1:0-2868 GCA_035266225.1 Gemmataceae bacterium | reverse complement strand
TCCCTCCCGCGGCCTTCCCACCTGCTCATGCCATAGGTGGCGCCCCATGCCTCCCGCGAAAATACTCGCCTACCGGATCGACCATCAAACCGCGCCGGGCGAAGCCGGCCCGGCCGCGCCCGTCGGCGGTCGGGATCCGGCGGAGCTGCTGCGTCGCGTGACGGCCGTCCTGGCTCACAACGTCAACAACGCCTTGGCCGGCGTGATCGGCTACCTGGAGTTGGCCCTGCGCGAGGCCGAGCCGGGCTCCTCCCTCCACGGCCGCCTCAGTGACGGCTTGCGCTGTGCCCTGCGCGTGGCGGAGCGGGTGCGCCGCATGGTGGCCTTCGCCCGCCGCCCGGAAGCGCGCCGGGAATCGGCGGTGTGCTTGCGCGGTGCCGCCGAGCACGCCGCCCACCGCGCCGCCGTCGAATACCCGACGTTGAGAGTTCTCCAGCACCTCACCGGCTCCCGTTGTCCGGTGCGCGTCAACGAGGCACTGCTGCACGTCGTACTCGAGCAGGTCGTCAGCAACGCGGCCGAGTCCATGCCCGACGGCGGCACGCTGACGCTGCGCGCCTGGGACGAGGGGCCCCGCCGCTGCCTGTCGGTGGCCGACTCGGGCTGCGGCCTGAGTCCCGAGGTCCGCCGGCACCTGTTCGAGTCGTTCTTCACGACCAAGTCGTTCGGCCACCTGGGCATCGGCTTGGCATTGTGCCGCGAAATCATCGAGGCCCAGGGTGGCGCCCTCCACGTCACCAGCGCCGAGGGGCACGGCACGACGGTGACACTATCCTTCCCGCCACCGGACGACCCGGGCGAAACTTCATCGATCCCTCCCAACCCACCCGCGGCCGACGGCTTCGGCATCTGAAGGCCGCGCCGCCCCGTTGTCCGCCGGCCGGTTCCCGGTCACAATAGCGCGATGTCCACCCGCACCTTCGTCGTGACGCGCGCCGAGTCGGGGCGCCCCCTGGCCGAGGCGCTGCGCGCGCGGTTGTCGCTCTCGTGGTCGGCGGCGCGGGGCCTGGTACGGGACCGGTGCGTCCACGTCGCCGGCCACCCCTGCCTCGACCCGGCACGGCGGCTGACCTCCGGCGAGCGCGTCGAGGTGCGCGACGCGGCCCCGGTCCCCCACCCGGCGCCAGGCATCGTCATCCGGTTTCAGGACGCCGCCGTGGTGGTCGCCGACAAGCCGCCGGGGCTGACGACGATGCGCCACCCGGGCGAGGCGGCCGAGTTCGGCAAACGGGCGCAGCGCTTCCTGCCGCCGACGCTCGCCGACCTGCTGCCGCCGCTGCTGGCGCGCGGCCAGTCGGGGAAAGCGCCCGCCCTGCGGGCGGTGCATCGCATCGACAAGGAGACCAGCGGGTTGGTCGTCTTCGCCCTGACGCCGCAAGCCGAGACGAGCCTGGGCCGGCAGTTCCGGGAGCACACGATCGAGCGACGTTACCTGGCGCTGGTGCGCGGCCAGGCCGTGTCGCGGCGGATCGAGTCGTGGCTGGTGCGCGACCGCGGCGACGGCCGGCGCGGCAGCGGGCCGTCCGGCGAGGGGCAGCGGGCCGTGACGCAGGTCAAGGTCGTCGAGGAGCTTGGCGTGTGTACCCTGGTCGAGTGCCGGCTGGAGACGGGGCGGACCCATCAGGTGCGCATCCACCTGGGCGAGGCGGGGACGCCGTTGTGCGGCGAGCGCGTCTACGATCGGCCGATCAACGGGCGACCGCTGCCGGACGGCAGCGGGGCGAAGCGGGTGATGCTGCACGCGGCACGGCTGGGGTTCGACCACCCGGCCACGGGGAAACGGATGACGTGGGACAGCGAAATGCCGGCCGATATGGCGGCGCTGCTGAAGCGCCTGCGGGGGCAGGCGCGAGCTAAGGAGAGTTAATAAGTATGATGAGCCTGATTATCCCCATCTGACCGGATCCAACCACACCCTTCAGGGGTGGGGACTGAGCACCTTACTCGCGGCCAAAAGCGCTGTCGCAGCCAGCAGGCCAAAGCCACAGAGACGGAGCCGCCTCGTCTTGGTGATGTTCTCTATCTCATTCCCAGCAGTCTTTTTCAGGAACACCTGGGGGCGAATCGCCAGCACCAAGCCCGGGATTAACGGGATGAGCAGTTCGAGGTCCCTCATGATCTTCCCCCCGCGCTGCCGCTCAGGCATCACTCATGCCCCAGCAAGCCAGCGCGCCGCGTTCTCGATCATTTGCGGCGGCGCCTTTTCTTTGTAGACAGCGGGAATACCAGCCGCCATGATGGGGTCGGCCCCGCGCCGTGTCAACGATCCGGCGCACCTCTCGACATCTGCCGCTGATCGATTTACACTGGTAGGATCCACGGTAGACGTGTTCGCCCCGGCGCCGAGCCGGGGGGTTCCCTAGTGACGGAGGTATGTTCGTGAGCATCATTCGCGTCGGCCTGGCCGAAACCAAGCATTTCGCCGAGGGCTACGAGGCCATTTTCGGCAAGAAGAAGGATAAGGCCGAAGACAAGGACCACAAGGACGAGTCCGCCGCCAAGGCCGAGACGGACAAGAAGAAGGCCGCCAAGAAGAAGAAGTAACCCCGTCGGCCCGCGGGCCGCGGCCCGCGGGCCTGTCTCCCTGGTACCCCCGGGGCATTTTTTCCAGCGTCGCGCCTTGCTGAGGCTCGCTTCATAGGATATAGTGCTGACGTTCTCAGGTATATAGTTGGGTTAATCCCTCTCGACGGTCGCCGTCGGGTCACGCTCCCGACGGTGTGCCATTCGCATCACGTCTTGGTCAGCGACCCGCCGCGCCGGGCACCGAGGGCAGGGGGACTGCCGTCCGGTTCTCGCCTTTCCGTCGCGGCCGGGACCGGGAGGGGCTTCTGTGGCGAGGGCCAGGGTGGGACCATGCCAGGCATC
>DATFNV010000722.1:0-5651 GCA_035266225.1 Gemmataceae bacterium | reverse complement strand
GGTGGAGCAGTTCTTCCAGCTGGGGCTGTCCCGGTACGTCCACGGCGAGTATCAGCAGGCGGCGGTGCATTTCACCGCCGCGCTGAAGATCGATCCGACCGACGCCCGCGTGTACACCCACCGGGGCGACGCCTACCGGCTGCAGTGCGAATACGAGCGGGCCATCGCCGACTTCCACGCGGCCCTGCGCCTGAGCCCGGTGAACCCCTCCGGCCTGGTCAGCCGAGCCATCGCCTACCACTTCAGCGGCGAACACGAGCGGGCCGTGGCGGACTGCGGGGCAGCCCTCGAGGTCAGTCCGAACAGCGCCACCGCTTACCGCATCCGCGCGGCCGCGTATGCCGAGTTGGGCTCCGCCGACCTGGCCTTGGCCGACCTGACCACGGCCATCACCCTGGCCCCCGAGGACGCCGAGGCCCACCACCAGCGCGGCGTCCTCTACCGCGACCGGCGCGACTACGGCCGGGCCGTCGCCGACTTCGACCGCGTCCTGGCGCTCAATCCGCATCACGTTCCCACCTACCTGCAGCGCGGCTACGCCCACCGCTGCCGGGGCGACCACGGCGCGGCCGTCCGCGATTACAGCGAGGTGCTGCGCCATCATCCCGGCAACGTGCTCGCCTACACCGGCCGGGCGCTGGCCTATCGGCTCAAGGGCGACGCGGAGCGGGCCCTCGCCGACTACACCGAGGTGCTGCGGCTGGAGCCCGACAACGCCCGTGCCTGCTGCGGCCGCGGCGTGCTGTACCGGGGCCGGGGCGACCTGGGCCGGGCGCGGGCCGACCTGGACGAGGCCCTCTGCCGCGAGCCGAAGAATTGGATCGCCCTGTACCACCGTAGCAAGATCTTCCTGAGCGAGGGCCGCTTCGCCGAGGCCCTGGCCGACCTGACGGAAACCCTGGCCCTCCACCCCACGCTCGGCGTCGCTTACCTGAGCCGGGCGGTGATTTACGACCGGCGCGGGCAGTACCCGGAGGGGTTGGCGGACGGCACCCGGGCCGTCGAGCTGGACGCCCGTTCGCCGGCCGCCCGCCTGATCCGCGGGGTCATCCACGGCCACATGGGGAATTACGCGCCCGCGATCGACGACCTGACCGAGGCGATCCGGTTGGACCAGCGCTTCGCGCTGGCCTACTCCGAGCGGAGCACGGCTTACACCCTGCAAGGGGAGTACGACCGGGCCCTGGTCGATTGCAACCAACTCCTCGCCCTGGAGCCGGGCAACGCCCAGGCGTATGCCAATCGCAGCATCGTCTATCATTTCCAGGGAAAACTGCGGAGGGCCCTGGTCGATTACAGCCGTGCGATGCAGATCGATCCCCGCTGCCTCATGACCGGGTGGACCCCGAGCCCGGGGGAGAACGCCCGCCTGCAGACCACGCAGCGGTTGGCGGACTACATCGACGGCCTGCGCCACGAGGCGTCGGCCGCGGAGGCCCCGCCGCAGGACAAATACCGGATCGTGCTCCAGCCGCCCCTGGCCGTCGTCGCGCCGGCGCGCCCCCGGCCGGGTCAGGCGCCGGCCGAACCGAACGAGACGGCCGCCCAGCCGGCGGCGACTGAGCAAACCACCGTGGAGGGTTCACCCGCACCGGCGAAGCAGACCCGACGCCACAAGCCGGCGGCGCCGAATGCCGGCGCGTCGGCCGCGCCGGCTGCGGCGGCGGTGACGGTGGAGAGCGTGATCGACGAACTGCTCGCCGACTCTCCCGAACCTCCCGCGGCGGCCGAGCCGTCGCCGGACAGTGGGTCAAACGGCCCCGCGGCTGGGGCACCGCCGACCCCCTCTCCGGCCAACGTGGCGGATCCGGCCGCCGCCGCGCCGGCACGGCCTCTCTACCGCCCGACGCGGACCCGACGGCCGGCGCCGAAACTGGACGCGGACAAGCCGGAGGGCTTCCTGAAGCGATGGCAGAAGCCGGGCGCGGTGGCCGCCGGCATCTCCATCCTGGTGCTCCTCTATTTTGGGTACTCCGTCCTCGGCACGGCGCATCACGTCCGCGCCCATCCCGCCCACGGCCAGGTGCTTTTTGAAGGAAAACCGACGCCCAACGCCAACGTTCTCCTCGAGCCGATCTGGACGAAGACGCCGGACTTTCCCGCGCCGCGCGCCGTCGTCAAGGATGACGGCTCCTTCACCCTGGGAACCTACGGCAAGGAGGATGGGGCGCCGCCCGGCGAATACAAGGTGCTGGTGCAATGGTTCGTGAGGCCGAACACAGTGGAGGTCGAGGGGAGCGGCCTGCCCAGAAACGTCCTTCCGACCCGCTACGGCCGATTCGACACCTCCGGCCTGACGGTGCGGATCCAGGAAGGGGAGAATGACATTCCCGCTCTCAAGTTGACGCGCTGACGTTCGCGGCCGCCAACGGCCGAGATTTTTCTCGATTTTCCTCTGGACAAGTCAACCTCCGAAACCGATAATGCTAAACATGATGAACATTGACATGATTCACCGGCGTTGCTGTTGTCCTTTGTCGCTCTCGTCTCCCGCCTGTCCCCACGGGGGCTGTCCGGCCCGGCTCTGTTGACGCCGACGGGCGCCCCTCTTCAGGCCCGGGAGAGTGCGACTCACGGGCCGTTTTCGTTTCCATCCGAACACCCTCGATCCGGAAAAAGTCATGGGAAGTAAAACGCTGATCGTCATCGCCACCGTTGGGGTCCTGGGGCTGGGGGCGTGGTGGGCCGTCGGACGGAATCCGTCCGGTTCCGGCACCGAGCTGCTCAACGTCTCCTACGACCCCACGCGCGAGTTGTGGCAGGACCTCAACCAGCAGTTCATCGCCGACTACGAGAAGCAGACCGGCACGCGGCTGACCATCCGGCAGTCGCACGGCGGCTCCAGCAGCCAGGCTCGCGCCGTCATCGACGGCCTCGACGCCGACGTGGTGACGCTGGCCCTCTGGTCCGACACCGACGCCATCCGTCAGAAGGGTCTCATCAAGGACGGCTGGGAGGAGCGCCTGCCGCACCATGCGCTGCCGTACTTCTCGACCATCGTCTTCGTCGTCCGCAAGGGCAACCCGAAGGGGGTCAAGGATTGGCCCGACCTGGTCCGCGGCGACGTGAAGGTCATCACACCCGACCCGAAGACGTCCGGCAACGGCCGGCTGAGCTTCCTGGCCGCGTGGGGCTCGGTCCTTGCCGGCGGCGGGACGGAGGAACAGACCCGCGCGTACGTCACCGATCTGTACCGCCGGGTGCCGGTCCTCGACAGCGGGGCGCGCGGCGCGACGATCACATTCGCCCAAAAAGAGATCGGCGACGTTCACCTCACCTGGGAGAACGAGGGGTACCTGGAGGCGGAGGAGTCGGGTGGCAAACTGGAGGTGGTCTACCCGGCGGCGAGCATTCGCGCCGAGCCGTACGTCGCCGTGGTCGATGCCAACGTGGACCGCAAGGGGACGCGCGAGCGGGCCGAGGCGTACCTGAGCTTTCTCTACACCGAGGAGGCGCAGGAGACGATTGCCCGACACCATTACCGGCCGATCGACGGGAAGGTGCTGGCGAGGCACGGCCGGGAACTGCCGCCGATCACGTTGTTCCCGGTCACAGCGGTCGCCGCCGGCTGGCAGGAGACGCAGCCGAAATTCTTCGCCGAGGGCGCGGTATTCGACCAGATCGACACGCCGCGCAAGTGACGCCGAACTCCGTCAATTCCTTCTCTGTTTAGCGGCGGGTCGCAGACCCGCGGGTCTGCGACCCGCCGCTAAACAGCATAATCTGGGAGAATCCGACCGATGGTTGCCCCCCGAGTTGACGTGGCACTTGACGGCGAAGAGTTGCTGGCGCGCCTGACGACCGCGGCCTACTCCGTGGCCCTGCGTCACGGCCTGAAGGCACCGTTCATCGACGTGGAACTGGCCCTGTGGCGCGAACTGCGCCGGGTACTGGCCGACGAATTCTCCGCCGCAGCGCTGGCACCGCGCCTGTGGGTGGACGCGGCGGAGGCGGTGGCATGAGCACCGTCAACCGGCGCATCCTGCCGGGGTTCTCGCTGAGCCTTGGCTACGCCGTGTTCTCCCTCAGCGCTCTGGTGCTGATCCCGCTGGCGGCGTGCTTCCTCAAGGCGGCGTCGCTGACGTGGTCCGAGTTCTGGGCGGCGGTCTGGAACGAGCGGGCGCGATCCGCCTACGCCCTAACGTTCGGCGCCTCGCTGGCCGCCGCCGTGGCCAACGCGGCGCTGGGGCTGCTCGTCGCCTGGGTGCTGGTCCGCTACAGTTTCCCGCTCAAGCGGCTGTTCGACGCCCTGGTCGATGTGCCGTTCGCCCTGCCGACGGCGGTGGCGGGACTGGTCTACTCCAGCCTGTACGCGCCGAACGGCTGGCTGGGGCAGTACCTGGTGCCTTGGGGCATCGAGGCGACCTACTCGCGGTTGGGGATCGTGCTGGTGCTGACCTTCACCGGCTTCCCGTTCGTGGTGCGGACGGTGCAACCGGTGCTGGAGGGCCTCGACGCGGACGTGGAGGAGGCGGCCCTGCTGCTCGGGGCGACGCGCTGGCAGACGTTCCGCCGGGTGCTGCTGCCGGCGCTGACGCCGTCGCTGTTGACCGGCTTCGCCCTGGCCTTCGCCCGCGCCCTCGGCGAGTACGGCTCAGTGATCTTCATCTCCGGCAACAAGCGCGGCGAGACGGTCATCGCGCCGGTGCTGATCGTTCGCCGCCTGGAGGCGTTCGGCTACGCGGAGGCGGCGGCCATCGCCGGCGTGCTGCTGGTGACCTCATTCCTGCTGCTGGCGTGCATCAACCTGCTGGAGCGATGGGGGAGACGATATGGGGCTTAAGACCACCACTCCCGTGCCCGTGCCCGTGCCCGTGCCCGTGCCCGATTCTGAACCGGGCACGGGCACGGGCACGGGCAGGGAACAGGACCGATGGGGGCAGAACGACCCACCCCTGGTCCGCTGGGGATTGACCCTGGCGGCGATGGCCGTCGTGTTCGTGCTGATCGTGATTCCGGTGGTGAACGTCTTCTCCCAGGCGCTGGCCCAGGGCCTCGGCACCTACTGGCAGACGATCGTCCTCGACGCCGACACGCGAGCGGCCATCCGGCTCACCCTGACGGTGGCCCCGATCGCGGTGGTGCTGAACGTGCTCTTCGGCGTGTCGGCCGCCTGGGCCATCGCCCGCTTCCGCTTCCCGGGACGGACGCTGCTGGTGACGCTGATCGACCTGCCGTTCTCGGTGTCGCCGGTGGTGGCCGGGCTGGTGTTCGTGCTGCTCTTCGGGCTGCAGGGGTACTTCGGCCCGTGGCTGCGCGACCACGGCTTCAAGATCATCTTCGCCACCCCGGGACTGGTGCTGGCGACGGCGTTCGTGACCTTCCCGTTCGTGGCCCGCGAACTGATCCCGGTTATGGAGGCCGTCGGCCCCGAGGAGGAACTGGCCGCGGTCAACCTGGGGGCGAGCGGCTGGCAAATGTTCCGGCGCGTGACGCTGCCGAACATCAAATGGGGCGTGCTCTACGGCGTCATCCTGTGCAACGCCCGCGCCATGGGGGAGTTCGGGGCGGTGTCCGTATCAGCCCAATAAGTCTGGGGGAGAGCAGCTGCGCCGGGCTTTCTGCTGCGTAGAATGGAGCATGACCCTGGCGCTGCCTGACATCCCCGAATCCGAGCGCACCCCGCTTGTCCTCACCCTGCTCGACCTCAT
>DATFNV010000721.1:0-2833 GCA_035266225.1 Gemmataceae bacterium | reverse complement strand
ATGCTCAAGCTCATGCTCGGTCTTCCTCGAGTTTCTCAGGTGTAATGCTCAGGCTCAGCATTTCACGGGTCTGCGAATCGGTTACAGTAGAACTAGTGCCCCCAGCCTGGCCTCCTGGAACGCCTTCGCATAATCGCTTTCCGCCGTCTGGTTATCAAACTTGCTCCCGGCACCGACGTTCGAGCGGCGCAATCGGATCGTGTCCAGCCGGTTGACCAAGGCAAGTTCGGCCTCGGCCACGTCAAGCCGCCGGAGTAAATCCCCGGCGGAGCCGCCATCGCCCAACACCTGTCGCGCCTGCTCCAGCACTACCGCCGCCTCCCCCCAGCGCGCCTGCTGACGCAGAACCGACGCCTTTTCCAGGGCGAACTCGACCGTCTGACTCTGCTCGGTCTCCCGCCGCGCCTGGTCCGCCCGGCGCTCCGCCGCCTGGTGTTGTACCACGAACCCGCCACCGGCACCCACCAGGAGCAGTGCCAACACCGCCGCCGCCAGCCCGACCGTCAGCCGTCGCGCCCGCCGTTCGACCGCCGCCTTGGCCTCGGCCACGCGGCGCGTGCGGGCCTCCTCTTCCGCCCGCACCTCGGCCGCAGCTCGCTCCAATTCCGCCTGCCGCAAGCGTTGCTGCACCCCCGCCTGATATCCGGCCATCCGCGCCGCTACTTCTCCCCCTTCCCGCGGACGTTGCCCGGCCTCGGGTCCCAGGCACTCTTTGCAGAGGGCCACCAACTCGGCGTCCGCCCCGCACCCCTCCAGGCGGGCGAACGACTCCGCCACGTCGCCAGCCGCTGCTTTCTGCATCACCTCTTTGCGCGTGGCGCCGACGAACGGCGGCTTACCGGTCAAGAGGACGCACAGGAGGCCGCCCAACCCGAACACATCGGCTCGCTCATCGACTGCCTCGCTGCGCGCCTGCTCCGGCGGCATGAAGGCGGGCGTGCCGATCACGCCGGTGCGGCCGTCCTCCGCTGACCCATAGTCGCGAGCCGTGAGGACCGACGTCTCGCCAGTCGCCGCCGCCGCCCGCTGCGGGCGTGGCAGCACTTTCGCCAATCCCCAGTCCATGACCTGGACTTCGCCGAACGCCCCGACCATGATATTGCCCGGCTTCAGGTCACGGTGGATCACCCCCTTGCTGTGGGCGTAGGCCAGCGTCTGGCACACCTGCTCAAAGATCGTCAGGAAGCGCGGCAGGTCGTGGCGCAGGTCCGACCGCTCCTTCAGCAGCTGGGCGAGGGTACGGCCCTTGACGAGCTTCATGGTGAAGAATGGTCGGCGGTCGGCGAAACGGCCCAGCTCGTAGACGGGCACGACGCCGGGGTGCTGCAACTGCCCGCCGATCTGCGCCTCCTCCACGAATCGCTGCTCCAACTCCGTATTGTCTCTGTATTCCTCGTGCAGCACCTTGACGGCCAGGTCGCGGCGCAGGGCGGGGTCACAGCCGCGCAGCACGCGACCCATGCCGCCGCGACCGATCTCCTCGTAGAGGAGGTTGCGACCGGCTGCCTCCTCGGTAGGGAGCACCGTCGAGAACGGATCGTCAGCGGCCGCGGGCGGGTCGGCACGGCCGGAGATGCTGGTGAGGGATTGCTCCACGCCGGCATCGGCGACAGAAGCGAGGGCGCTGCGGGCCTCGGCACCGGCGGCCGCGGCGAGACTCGCAGCGGCATCATCAGCGTGCTTTGCCATCTGGAGTTGGAGGAGTTGTTCGACGAGGCTCCGAGCCGTCGGCGCGAGCCAGCCCTGCTCGACAAGAAGGTCGGCGATGGGCACGTCCTTGTGCGTCGCCCACAGGGTACAGGCCTGGATGAACCGGTCGCGGTCGATCAGGCCAGCCTGGAGGGCGAGGACGGCGAAGAGGAGGTTGCGGTCGGTGTCGGGGCGGGCGCTTCGGCTCGATTCAGCGATCCCGGCCTCGGCCAGGATCTCTCGGATCAGGGGGCCGTTGTCGGGAAAGCGGGTTTCGTAGTCCGCCGCAGCGACGTTCTCCTCCCGGCCCCGCCGGTAATGGACGTCCAGCCGCAGCAACGCGGCCAGTAACGCCTGGCGCTCCGGCCCGGTCGCCTCGCCGAGGTAGCCCTCGAAGCGCGGCGGGACTCCGTCCGGCGCGGCCGCTTGCCAGTCAACCTCGAAGCGCGTGCAAATGGCCTCCACACGCAGTTTCACCGAGACAGGCACTGACTCGCTCATCGATGCACCTCAATCGGCCCGGGTAAGACGAACGCCTCTTCCTGGGTAATCCGCAAACGGCCGCTTCCTTCCTCAGTATTTCGCAACCAGTCGCCGAAGGCCAGCGCCGACTCAGACCGGCTCCACCCCGTTCCACAGGGACCGGATCAGATCCAGTCGTCGTCCGACTGTCACCGGGGCGCAGCCCAACTTATCGGCGATCTCCGCGGTGGTGTATCCCTCCATCTTCATCAGCGCGACGGAGCGCAGCTCCTCGCTGGGCAGTTGGGCGAGGCGTCGCTGGAACTCCTCGGCCATCTGGGCGGCGAGTTCCGGCGTCGGTGCGTCGCCGACCACCTGGCCAATCCCCGCCGCGCCGTCCTCGTCGCCGAGCAGGTCGTCCAGCACCGACTCGCCGCCCACCTTGCCGCCGCCGCGCTTCTGGCGGTTCTCGCGCTGGTGCAGGTCGATGGCCTTGCGCGCGGTGATGACGACCAGCAGCGCCCACAAGTCATCGCGATCATCCAGTTTCGGGAAGCGGCCCTTTTCTGCCCCACGGCAGAAGCTGTCGAAGGCGCTCAGCGCCGCGTCTTCCTCGTCGGCGGCGCGGCGCGGCAGGCCCTGGAGCTGCTTGCGCGCCAGGTGGACGAGGCGGGGAAAGTAG
>DATFNV010000720.1:0-19541 GCA_035266225.1 Gemmataceae bacterium | reverse complement strand
TGACATCGACGTTGTTGCCGGTGACGTCGCTGAAGCGCGTCGCCCACAGCGCCGCATGCATCGGGCTGGCCAGTAACTGGTCGATCTTGCGGACGCGCTTGTCGGCACGCGCGTCGCCGAGGAAGGAGCGCACCTCCTCCGGCGTCGGGAGCGTGCCGACCACGTCGATCGTGACGCGGCGCAAGAAAGTCGCGTCGTCGGACAATTGGGAGGGCACGACGTTGAGGCGGCGCAGCTTGGCGAAGACCTCGCGGTCGATGAAGTTCGCCTGGGGGACCAGCGGGTAGACGAAGTCCTTTGCGGCCGGCCGCGGCACCAGGACGCGAGCCGTCGTCAGGTTGCCGCGGTAGGAGACAACGACCGCCGTGTCGCCCGGCCGCACGCCGCGCACCGCCCCCTCGGGCGACACCTCGGCGACGGCCTCGTCCCTGGCGCGGAAGTCGCAGAACGGCGTCACGTCGGCGCGGGTCCCATCGGCATATTCGGCCGTCACGTGCAGAGCGGCGGACTCGCCGGGCTTCGTGAAGACCTGCTCGCGAGGCGTAACGTCCAGCCGCTTGACGGCCCCGCTCCCCGGCAGCCACCCCGCCCCCTGCGCCACCCACTCGCGCAGCACGCGGTACTGCCACGAGTCGGCGGCGAAGCGGCGGCCGCCCTCGTGGGTGACGCGGGCGGCCGGCTTCAGCAGCAACAGGCTGCGGTCGGGGTCGAGGTGGTCGATGCGCCGGCCGAGGGCGTCGCGCGTCAGGGCAAGGTAGTCCCTCTCCGGGGCGTGGCCGAACAGCGACAACCGCAGCCCGCCCTTGCCCTGGAACGAGCCGTGGCAGGCGCCCGCGCTGCACCCCGAGCGCATCAGCAGCGGCGCGACGTGGCGCTCGAAGTCCACCGCGGGCAGTTCTGTCCCGCCGGGCAGGCGCACCGGGGCGGCCTGCGCCGCGGGCACCGCGATCCACGCCAGGACAAGAAACCGTAACAAGAATGTCTTCGCCGCTTGCGGCTTCGCAGGAACGATTGCGCAGCCGCAAGCGGCGAAGACATTCTTGTTACAGTTTCTTAGCCGCAAACCACGCGCGCGCATTGGCCGAGCCTCACACCAAGTCCACTTTTCGTCTAGCCGGGAGCGTCCCGCGGCGGCGTCACTTTTTCTCCAGCACGATCTCGACGTCCTTCGTCGCGCCCTCGGCCAGCTTCACCTTCGCCGTGGCGTCCTGGTAGCCCTCGGCGTGGGCGGCGACGGTCACCTCCTCGTCGGGCAAGAGCTGGCTGGAGCGGAAGCGGCCGTCCTCCTGCTCTTCAAAGCTCACGTCGCTGCGCCGGCCGTTCTTGACGCTGAAGCCCCCTTCCTGGAGCCCCTTCTCCTCGGGATACAGCGCCGTGACGGCCGCGCCCTTCGGCTTGCCACCCTCTTTCGCCGTCACCTTTACCAGCAGGATCGGCGCCTCGTAACGGACGATCTCGATGCCCTTGACGTCCTTGTCGAGCGTGCCGAGGGCGATCTGGCGGCCCCGGCTGAGCTGGTCTCCCTTGGCCTTGCGCCAGCGCAGCGCGCTGTGCTCGTTGGTGCTCAGCTGCAACTGGGTGTTCTCCAGGCCGTGCGGCGCCAGCACGCTCACCTTGCCGTTGGCATCGGCTTTCGCCTCCGCGAACCACGACTGGCCGTCGATCTGGCCGAACAGAAACGGGCTATGGCCGCGGCGCGTCTTGCCCTTGCTGTCGTAGTACTGCGCCTCGACGACGACGTGCGGCACCGCCCGCACCTCGATCGGCTCCGCCTTCTGCCCGGCGCTCAGGGTCACTTTCTGCGGCAGGAACACCGCCGGCAGCGGCCGGTGCGTGAAGCGGCGGGTGTCCTGCGACGGCTCCCTGTTGTAGTCGCTGGGGTGGACGCGGTAGGTCCCGGGCGGCAGCGGCATCAGCTCGAACTCGCCCTTGTCGTTGGTGAGGGCGCAGCGGGCGATGCTGTCGGCGACGGCCAGGCTCGCCAGCGCCTCGTCGCGCCCTTCCTTCTCGGCCGCGACGTACATGCCGGCCAGCGGCTTGCCCTGGGTGTCCACCGCCTTGCCGCGCAGCACGAGGCCCTCCTGCAAGCCGATCTTGCCGACGTCGCCGCGCTTGTTGTCCTTGACGGCGTGTGTCGAGGGGGCGTACTTGGTCGGCAGCACCCAGAAGACGGCGTCGCCGGGCGTCACGACCGTCAGGGCGAACCGGCCCTTGGCGTCGGTCTTCGTGTCGGCGAACGAGCCGTACTCGAATTCGCCCTGGCCGCGCTTGCTGGTGACGGAGTAGGCCAACACCTTCACGCCGGCGACGGGCTTCCCGTCGGGCGCCTCGATGGCCCCGCTGATCTCCTTGCCGGCCCGCAGGGTGACCGTCTCGAAAAACGGCCGGCCGCCGATCTTCTCGTTCTTGAGTATCATACTCAGCGCGTAGCCGAAGCCCTTCTGCGGCGCGTAGCCGGGGGCCTCCGCGTCCAACTCGATGTAGAGGTATCTCTTCGACGACTGCTCCGGCGGGATGGTAAAGCTGTACTTGCCGTCCTTGTCGGTCGTGTGCTTCGTCTCCCGGAGGTTCCAGTCCTCCGGCTTGAGTTCCGGGTCGCCGTACAGCGAGCGGCGCACGGTGACGAGGGCGCCGGCGATCGGCTTGCCGGTGTCCTTGTCCGTCACCACGCCGGTGTAATCGAGCTTCTTCCCCTCGGGGTGCTCGGCCTCCTTCGGCTGCTCCTTTTTCGGAGTGTCCCTGTCAGTTTGGGGCGGGTCGCCGGCGTCGAGGCGCACGGCGGAGGCGGCGGCGATGAGGATGACAGCCGCCAGGACGGCGACGAGGCTCCAGAGGCCGGGGCAGCGTCGCTGCAGCGGCTCGCGGTTGTTGAGCAACATGAGGACCCTCCTGTAAAGGTTCGAGCGCCGGTCACCGATGCCGAGCGCGCACTCGGCCGGCAGGCCCGCGGAGTGCTTCGCGAGGCCCACCAAGAACGAGGCGTAGTCATCGGCCCCGCCGGCCTGACCGACGGCCAAGGCGTCGGCGAGGTGATCTTGCTCGAGCCGCAGCCGGCGGCGCAGCCACCAGAACAGCGGCTGCCAGAAGAACAACACGCCGGCCAGGGCGGCCAGGTGCCAGCGGAGCAGGTCGCGCCGCTCGACGTGCGACCACTCGTGCGCGAGGGCGCAGCGCAGCCCGGCGGTGTTGCCGCCCCGGCACATCCCCTCGGGCAGCAGGATCACCGGCCGACGCACGCCGAACGTCAGCGGCACGCCGCAGCGGTCACTCATGAGCAGTTCGACGCGAAACCCGCCCGGCCCGGCCACCTTGTGAAACACGGCGGCGACCAGAGGAGGCACCCGCTCCGCGCCGCGCAACAGGCGCCGCAGCCGTGCGAGCCCGACGAGCCAGCGCCCGCCGAGGACGGCCGCGGCCGCTGAGTAGGCGACGACGACCAGCAGCGACAGCGGCGGCCATTCGAGCGCCGCTGGGCGAGTGGGCTCCTCGCCCGGCGACGACGCCAGGGCGGCCGCCGGCGCCACAACGGCGACGGCCGGGGTGTCGGCCGGCTCGCGGGGCGCGGCGACGGTGTGGGGCGTCGGGGGCGCGTCGGGGGGCGTACTCGTGTCCCCGTCGTCGGCGGTCCCTTCGGGTCGGCCGGCGTCGGTAGCGACTTCCGCCGGCGGCGCGCCGCCGCCCAGCAGTCCCGCCGACCAGTGCGGCACGAAGGACAGCCGCGCGACCCACGGCACGAGCAGACAGCCCAGCAGGGTCAGCTCGATGACGCGAAGGCGTCGCACCGGCTGCTTGCATAGCCGCAGCGCCAGGCATCCGACGAGCAGGACGGCAGACCCGCCCAATGCGGCGTGGGCCAGCCAGGTGGAGGCGGCGAGGTGCCAGGTCATGTCATTCACCCTCCTTCTTCGGTCGCGGCTGCTTCTCTTTCCGCGCCTGCGCGATGAGTCGCTCCAGCTCCTTCAGCTCGTCCGGGGTGGTGTCCTCCGTCTGAAGGAGCGTCAGCACAAGTTGGTCGAGGGAGCCGTCGAAGACCTTGTTGAGGAAGCGCCGGGCGACGCGCTCGCGGCTGTGTTGGGGGAAGTAGACGAAGGTGCGGCCCTCGCTCCGGTGCGCGACGAGGCCCTTGTCCTCCATGATGCGGAGCGTCGTCTGGACCGTGTTGAAAGCCAGCTCGTCGTTAGGGCAGAGGCGCTGGTGGACCTCGCGGACGCTGCCGGAGCCCATCTCCCACAGCACCTTGAGGATCTCCAGCTCGCGCTCGCTCGGGGACGGTTCAGGCAAGGTACAACTCCAGGGCGGCTGGCCGGGCAATGAGGATCACCTAACCTAATAGGTTAGGTGGAGTGAGTCTACCGTCACGCCCACCGCGGCGTCAAGAGTTCTTGCCAAAAAAAGTGCGTGCCACGTCCCGGGACCGTGAGGGAGGCAAATCCGCGACCGAGCCGGACGAGCCTAGCCCAACAACTGGTTCCTGTGCGGAGGCGCGTCACGGTCGGAAGCAAACGTGCGGCTCATCTCTGCTTCCTTGAAAGGAGTAGTTGCAGTGCCAATCGCCAGCCATACAATCGTCACCAACTACGTCGCCCTTTCTGGAGATGCAACATGGCGAAGGCGAAGGGCAATGGCGAATCGGTGTCGGGCTACTTCAGGAGGGTCTTTGCGGAGAATCCCAAGCTGTTGCAAGGCCGCAGCAACCAGGTATTGCTGGACCGCTGGCTCAAGGACCACCCCCACGAGACGGAAGTCCCGCAAAAGGTGCGGGCCAACCTGTCGAACGTCAAGAGCCTCCTGCGCCAGGAAGCCCGCAAGGGCGGACGACCGAAGCAGACCGCCGCGACGTCCGAGCCGACCGGCGCACAGATGGCCGAGCACTCGGCCCCGAAACAGACGGCAGCGACGAACGACGCCCCCACCTCACCGCTGGAGCAACTGGAGGAGCAGATCGACGACTGCCTCGCGCTGGCCAAGAGCCTGGACCGCGACCGGCTCAGCCACGTGATCTCCATGCTCCGGCACGCCCGTAACCTCGTCGTCTGGGAGCAGGGGAAGTAGACGGAGAAGAAGAGGAGGCCGGGAGGGTGCCGGCCTCGGCGAGGTCAGCCTTGTCGAGCGCGAAGTGTACCGGATGCCCTCCGGCCATGCCGGTTCCATTCCCGACGAAATCCTGCCGCCCCCTTCGCCCCCCTTCCTACCGGGGAGTGCCGTAGGTATCATCAGGACATTCCGTCGCCTCCCCGACCCGTGGAGTACACCACTCATGCCCTCGAAGATCACCCGCCGCACCTTCACCCGCGCCGCCGCCGGCGCCCTGACCGCGCTCAGCGCCGCCTCCGTCTCGCGCGTCCTCGGCGCCAACGAGCGCGTCCAGCTCGGTGTCATCGGCGTCGGCAATCGCGGCGACCAGCTTCTCGACGCCTTCCGCACCCACGACGATTGCGACGTCGTCGCCCTCTGCGACGTCTACAAACCCTACCTCAAGGCCGCCCACGAGAAGGTCGGCGACGGGGCGGACACCTACGGCGACTTCCGCAAGTTGATCGAGCGCAAGGACCTGAACGCCATCGTCATCGCCACCCCCGACCACTGGCACGCCCTGCAATTCGTGGCCGCCTGCCGCGCCGGCAAGGACGTCTACTGCGAGAAACCGCTCAGCCTCACCGTCGCCGAGGGGCGCGCCATGGCCGACGTGGCGAAGAAGACCAACCGCGTCACGCAGGTCGGCCTGCACCGGCGCTCGGCCCCGGTCATCGAGGAGGCGGTCAAGTTCCTCCGCGAGGGCGGCATCGGCAAGATCACGGTGGCCAAGGCGTACCACCTCCGCAACGAGTCGCCGATGGGCATCGGCACTCCGCAGGACGGCCCCCCGCCCGAGGGACTGGACTGGGACATGTGGCTGGGCCCGGCACCGAAGGCCGCCTTTAACCGCAACCGCTGCCTGTATAAGTTTCGCTGGTTCTGGGACTACTCCGGGGGGCAGCTCACTAACTTCGGCACCCACTACCTCGACGTCATCCAGTGGGCCCTCGACCAGTACGCCCCGCGCGGCGTCTTCTGCGCCGGCGGCCGCTTCGCCGTCCGCGACAACCGCCAGATTCCGGATACGCTGGAGGCGGTTTGGGAGTACGAGGGCGCCCTGGTCACCTTCTCGCAGTTCAACGCCAACGCCTCGCCGGGCAACCGCAGCGGCTGGGAGCTGGAGTTCCGCGGTACCAAGGGGACGCTTTTGATGCAGGAGGGGAGCGGGTATGTCGTGTTCGCGGAGAGCCAGCGGACGGAGGAGATGCCGGCGCTGAGCCCGCTGGCCCGCAAGGAGAACGCGGAACAGGCGCGGGCGGTGAAGACGGCGATGGACTCGCTGCCCGGCAAGAGCGGCAAGGCGGATACGGCGCTGCACACGCGCAACTTCCTCGACTGCGTCAAGAGCCGCAAGGCGACCAACTGCCCCGTCGAGGTCGGCCACCGCTCGACGACGGCGACGCTGCTGGCGCGCGTCGCGCTGCTGCGCAAACAGCACCTGGCGTGGGACCCGCGTGCCGAGCGGGTGACCAACGACGACGAGGCCAACAAGATGCTCAGCTACGAGTACCGGGCGCCGTGGAAGTTGAGCTGACTGCCGCGGCCGCTTGCGGCTTCGCATGCCATGCGAAGCCGCAAGCGACTGCTCAATGCGCCGCCAGCCACGCCCGCACTTCCTCGATCACGTCCTCCGGTGTGGATGTCCCGGCCGTCAGCCCCACCACGCTGACCCCGTCGAACCACTCCGGCCGCAGCTCGCTGGCCCGCGCCACCTGGTAGGCGGTGCGGCCGCGGCTGCGGGCGAACTCCGTCAGCTTGCGGCTGTTGTTGCTGTCCGGCCCGCCGACGACGACGATCACCTCGCTCTGTTCCACCAGCCGCCGCATCGCCTCCTGGCGGTCCTTGGTCGGCTGACACACCGTATCGATGAAGGCGACGTCCGCCTCCGGGAAGCGCCGCCGGATCAACTCGACCAGCGCCTCGACGCGCTCCAGCGGCTGCGTCGTCTGCGCTACCACGCCGAGCCGCCGCTTCCCGGCCAACTTCTCCACGTCGGCCTCGTGCAGGATGACAGTGGATTCCTTCAGGTCGCCGGTCAGGCCGCGCACCTCGACGTGGTTCTCCTGACCGACGATGACCGGGTGGCGCCCTTCGCTGACCAGTTTCACCAGGGCCAGGTGGACGCGCTTGACCAGCGGGCAGGCGGCGTCGTGGACCTGGCGGCCCTCGTCGCGCAGGCGCAGTTTCACCTGCTGAGCGGTGCCGTGCGCCGTCAGCAGCACGGCCCGCGTCTGCACCTCGTCGGGCGCCTGAGCCCGGGCGGCGCCGGCGGCCTCCATCCGCGCCACCACGTCGGGGTTGTGGACGAGGTCGCCCAGGATCGTCAGCGGTCCCTGCCGCGTCAGGCGCAGCGCCAACTCGATGGCGTCGCGCACGCCGAAACACATGCCCATGTGCTCCGCCAGTCGGACTTCCATACTCGCTCTCCTCCCTGGGGCCCATCCTTCGTGTAACCGCCGGACGGGCCGTCCGTTAACCGAGGCGCTCACGCGCCCTGCTGCCCGCGCCCCTGGCGCACGATCATTTCGAGGTGGTCGAGGTAGCGCGTGAAGGCGTCGCGACCCGGGCGGGTCAGCCTCACCGTCGTCTGCGGGCGGCGGCCGACGAAGCGCTTGTCGATGGCGACGTAGCCCTTCTCCTCCAGCTTCTGGAGGTGGACGCTCAGGTTGCCGTCCGTCATCCCCAGCTGGTCGCGCAGTTCGGTGAAGGTCAGCGACTCGACCGCGGCCAGCACCGACACGATCGCCAGCCGGCCGCGCTCGTGCAGCACCGGGTCGAGGTCGGCGAACAGTTGCTTGAAAGCATTCACGAAGACCACTCAGGGGTAAAGGTTCCTTCCCCCCTCGCCCCGGTACTCCGGGGAGAGGGGTTGGGGGTGAGGGGTTTCTGGTCTGCCCCGCAAAGGCACCCCTCACCCCCAACCCCTCTCCCCGGAGCACCGGGGCGAGGGGAGAGGGTGGGTCAGGCGACGGAACGGTGGAGGCGCAGCTGAGTTTGCCGCCTCTCTTGCGCCAGCAAGACGGCACCGAGGGTCAGGTGCCCCAGGCCGAAGACCACCCCCATCGCCCAGATCGACCAAACCGAGCCCAGCGCCAGCGTCGCCCCGCCCAGCAGCAGCACCGCGATACCGAGCCAGCGGATCGACGTGGGCGCGTAGGCCGACGTGGCCAGCGCCCCCTGCCCGTAACACAGCATCCACACGCCCGGCAGCCACTGCTGCCAGCCCTGCGCGAAGAAGAAGACCGTCAGCGCCAGCGCCGCGACCAGCGACGGCGTCAGCGCCAGCAGCACCGTCCGCGCCTGCCGCGACCAGACCTGTTCGCCGCTGGCCCGGCCGCGCAGCACCGTCCCGGCCGTCGTGGCCAGCAGCGAGCCGGCGAAGACGATCCCCCATACCAGGCCGAAGTGCCACGGGTTGGCGGCATCGAGCCAGAAGAACGCCAGCGCCCCGGCGCCGGCCAGGCTGCCCGCCACAAGACTCGCCCGGGCCGTCAGCAGTTGATACTGACAGGTGCGCTCCATGAGGGTGCGAATCACTTCCAGGGTTTGGGCCGCTTGCCGCGCGTCCATCCCTCCATCCTCCACAAATAGGTTTGTCCCGCAAAGGACTTTAGCGTCTTTATCGGCAACTGTCAAGCGTGGGCATGAAAAAAGCCGCTTGCGGCTTCGCAGGTCGTGCGAAGCCGCAAGCGGTCGCAGGGCTGGGCTGGAAGTTCGGCGTTACTTCTCCGTCTTGAGTTTTTCGCCCACCTTGACGTCCCACGCGCTGTCGTCGGGGTGCGTGGTCAGGACGAGGTCCTTGAAGTGGATCTCCTGCGCCTCCTTGTTCGAGTGCAGTTGCAGACCGATGACGCCTTCCTCGATCAGCTCCGGCTTCGGGTCGGTCCAGTCCACGACGAGGGTGCCGTTGACGGCGACGCGGATGCGATCGCCTTTCGTCAGGATCCACAGGTCGTTCCAGTCCTTCTCCTTGCCGACCTTCTTGGCCGGTTCGCCGCTCGGCGGCAGGCCCTGGCGGCGGTGCAGGTCGTACATGCCCCAGCCGCCGGGGAACATGACGAGGTGGCCCATGTAGGTGTATTTATCGCCCTTCTCCGGTGCGACGTGTCCCCAGACGGCGATGCCGGAATGCATCCGGCTGGGGCCCACCAGTTTCACCTGGCTCTTGAGCAGGAAGTCCTTGTACTTCTTCTTGGTCACGAGGTAGGTGCTGACCTTCACCTCCTCGGAGTTCTTGCCGACGAGGGCGCCGTCCTTGACCGACCAGAGGTCCTCGTGTCCTTCCCAGCCGTCGAGTGTCTTGCCATCGAAGAGCTTGATAGTTTCCGACTTGGTCTTGTCCTCGGCGACGGCCGGCAGCGCCGCGAGCAGTGCCACGGCGAGGGAGAGGAGGCGTTTCATGGGAGTGTCCTCGGGGGTAAGGGTGACGCCACGGGGCACCGTGGCGTGGCCGGGGGCGATAACGAAGCAGGTCCATCGTGTCTGATCCGGGAGGGACTCCCGATGGGCCCGCGGGGTCAATTGTGCGCGAACGCCTCCCGCTCGGACAGGGGGAAAACCGGGCCGGGCAACATCCGCGGGGGCAATTCGACCGGCGCTCCGTATCACTATCTCAGCCCGTACCGCGAACCTGGCCCCGCCATGACCCGATACGTCACTCACCTCGAAAGCGCCCTCGACGGCACACGCCTCCCCGCCGATGCCGTCCAGACCGTCCACCAGGGGCGGCCGCTCTGGGTCCGCTACGACCTGGCCGCGGTCCGCCGTGCCGTGACGCCCGCCGACGTCGCCGGCCGTCCGCCGTCGCTGTGGCGCTACCGCGAACTGCTGCCCTTGCCGTTCGACGAGGAGCCGGTGACCCTCGGCGAGGGGATGACGCCGCTGCTGCCGTGCCCGCGCCTCGGCCGTGAGCTTGGCCTGTCGCGCCTGCTGGTCAAGGACGAGTCGCAGCTGCCGACGGGCAGTTTCAAGAGCCGCGGCATGACGGTCGCCGTCAGCATGGCGAAGCACTTCGGCTTGACCCGCCTGGCGATCCCGACGGCGGGCAACGCCGGTGGCGCCCTGGCGGTCTACGGTGCCCGGGCCGGCATGGAGGTCTTTGTCTTCATGCCCGAGGACACGCCCCTCATCAACCAGATGGAGGCGCACCTCGCCGGGGCGCGGGTGTTTCTCGTCAACGGCCTCATCACCGACTGCGGCCGGGTCGTGCGCGAGGGGACGGACCGACTCGGCTGGTTCGACGTCTCCACCCTCAAGGAGCCGTATCGCCTGGAGGGGAAGAAGACGATGGGCCTGGAGCTGGTTGAGCAGCTCGGCGGACGGCTGCCCGACGTGATCCTCTACCCGACCGGCGGCGGCACCGGACTTATCGGCATGGCGAAGGCGTTCGCCGAACTGCGTGAATTGGGCTGGCTAAAGGGGGAGCACGTGCCGCGACTGATCTCCTGCCAGAGCGAGGGCTGCGCCCCCATTGTCCGCGCCTTCGAGTCGGGGCAGCGCTTTGCCGAGCCGTTCGCAAACGCCCGCACCATCGCCAGCGGCCTGCGCGTGCCGGCGGCGGTCGGCGATTTCATGATGCTCGACGCGATCCGCGGCAGCGGCGGGCTGGCCGTGGCCGGCCGCGAGGGGCGCATCGGCGAGTGGATGCGGCGCGTGACGAGCCGGGAAGGCATCGCGATCTGTCCGGAGACGGCGGTCTGCTTCGACTGTCTGGAAACTCTGGTGAAGGAGGGTCGGGTCGGGCCGGACGAGGAGGTCGTCGTCTTCAACACGGGCGCGGCGCAGAAGTACCCCGAAGCGGTGCCGCTAGACCTGCCGCGCCTGGACAGGAACAGGCCCATCGATTATGCGGCGCTGGCCGGCGGGAGGTGACGATGCGGGGCGAGTTGCTCGACGTGCGCCCGGAGGTGGCGGCGGCACTGCGCGACAGCCGGCCGGTGGTGGCGCTGGAATCGACGCTGATCGCCCACGGCCTGCCGCGGCCGCTCAACCTGGAGACGGCGCGACTGGCGGAGGACGTGGTGCGGCAGGAGGGCGGGGTGCCGGCAACAATCGCCGTGCTCCGCGGCGTGCCGACCATCGGCCTGGGCGCCGCGGAATTACAAGAGTTGGCGGAGGCGGACGGCGTCCTGAAGGCGAGCACTCGTGACCTGGCAACCGCCGTGGCGAAGAAGCGCACCGCGGCGACGACGGTGGCGGCGACGATGTGGTTGGCGCACCGGGCGGGGATCAAGGTGTTTGCGACGGGCGGCATCGGCGGCGTTCATCGAGGCGCCGCCGAAACGGGGGACGTGTCCGCCGACCTGACGGAACTGGCCCGCACGCCGGTCGCCGTCGTCTGCGCCGGGGCGAAGAGCATCCTCGATCTGCCGCGTACCCTGGAGATGCTCGAAACGCTTTCGGTGCCCGTGGTCGGCTATGAAACCGACGAATTCCCCGCCTTCTATGTCCGTTCCAGCGGGTTGCCGCTGCCGGCGCGCGTTGATTCTCCGGACGAGGCGGCCGCCCTGCTGTCGGCGCACTGGGCGCTTGGCCGCGCTGGTGTCGTGCTGGCGCGGCCGCTCGATACCCTGGCGCTGGGGTGGGAAGAATTTGAGGCAGCGCTTGCCGAGGCCGAGCGACAAGCCGCGCGGCAGGGGGTCCGCGGCCCGGCGCTGACGCCGTTCCTGCTGGCGCGGTTGGCCGAGATCACCGGCGGCCGGACGCTGCGCGCCAACCAGGCGCTGATCGTGGCCAATGCCCGGCTGGCGGCGCAGGTGGCGCGGGCGCTATAATGGGGTGCCATGCGAACCCTTGCCATCGGCGACATTCACGGCTGCTCCCAGGCGCTGCGGGCATTGCTCGACCGGGTCGAGCCGACTGCCGACGATCGGATCATCACCCTCGGCGATTACGTCGATCGCGGACCCGATTCGTACGGCGTGATCGAGCAACTGCTCGCCCTGCACCGTAGCAGTCGCCTCATCGCGCTCCTCGGTAACCACGAGGACATGATGCTGGAAGCGCGAAAGAGCGACGAGGCGCTGCGCGGTTGGCTGGACTGCGGCGGCAAGCAAGCGCTCGCCTCCTATTCGCCGCTGGGCGACGGGGGTAAACTCGTGGACGTGCCCGACGAGCACTGGGACTTCCTCGAAAATGTCTGCGTCGCCTGGTACGAGACCGACACGCACATCTTCGTCCACGCGAACGTCTACCCCGATCTGCCGATGGACGAACAGCCCGACTACATGCTCCGGTGGGAATCGATCGGCGAACACAACTCGGGGCCCCACTGTTCGGGCAAGGTGCTGGTCTGCGGCCACACGCAGCAGCGCAGCGGCCTGCCCTTGAACCTGGGTCACGCGGTTTGCATCGACACCTGGGCCTACGGCAACGGCTGGCTGACCTGCCTCGACGTAATGACGGGGCGCCTGTGGCAGGCGAACCAGGCAGGACGAGTACGGACGCTGTGGTTGGACGAGGTCGGATAGGGAAGGCGTAACGAATGGAGACAGGATGGGGAGGAAACACCGGAAATGCCGCTGCAGAGGGCGTGAATGCCTTGACGCGCCTCTAGCGTGAGGTTATCGTCGTTGGAGGAGTGTTCCCGGCGGATCATGTATCCACGGTCAAATGACCGTGGCCCCATTGAAGAGGGAAATCGGGACAAGCCCCGGCTTACTGCCGGTTTGGTGTGGCAGGCCCCGTAACCTATCGGTCCTTGGCCTAGCGCCCGCACCCGTGTGTCCGCCGGGGACACTTCAGTATTGCAGCTGCGCAGGCCATCCCGACTCGATTTTCCCACTCTCCGACCTGTCCACCGAGTGTTCCTTCCCCTACATTCCGCCTCTCCGTCAGCGTCCCCCTGGCTTTACGCGGTTCCGGGGCCGACGAGCCGCGCCGGCGGCCGGCCAACCATTACCGCACACATGCCGCCGCGCTGCGCCACGTTGACCACCTGCTTCTGCGACGCCCGCCCGAGGATCGCCAGGCCGTACTTGCTCGGCGCGAAGCCCATCACCGTGTAGAACGGCTCCACGTGCGCCGCCCCGTCCGGCCCGACCACCGGGAACAGCGACACTGGAATGTTCGCCAGCGCCTGCACCACCCAGCGCTCCTTGTCGGCCAGCGCCCGATCGAGCGCGCCGTCCCACTCCTCCTGCGACAGCGACGGGCCAATGACGACGCCTTCGCCGCCGTAGGAGCGGTTCGGCTTCAGCACCAGCGCCTCGCGCTCCGCGCGCGCGTGGGGGAGCAGGTCGCCGGTCGTGCCGTCCGGCAGCGCCGTCCGCCGCTCCGACAGGATGCGCGTCCAGAGGATGTGCCGGCGGAACACCTGACGCTCCTCGGCGCTGAAGTACTTCTGCACCAGGTGCGGGTCGGTCAGCACCTCCCAGCAACTTTTCTGGTCCAGCTCGGCGCTGATGGACGAGATCATGCGGTTCTGCTTGAACAGCGCCCGCATCGGCTCCACGTCAGTACCCTCGCGCTCCAGGGCCAGCAGGTCGTAGACGGCGTAATCGCGGTAGCCCAGATCGACCACCTGGCCATCGTAGAACACCTCGCCGTCGCGCAACGTCAGTTCGCTGGGGTCGGCGTGCAGGACCTTCATGCCGTGGCGCTCGTGGAAGTACTGGGCCAGCGCCTCCTGCTCGTCCGGCCCGCTGCCGGCGTATTTCGGCTCGATGAAGCAGACGTTCCGCCCGCGCCGGGCTAGCGCCTCGAGGTGGTCGATGGCCTCCTGCATGAGCAGCTCGCGGATGTCCTTGCCGACCTCGAGCTGCAAGCGCGGGTCCTGCCGCCGCAGCACCGGCACGACGACGTCGGCGACGATGGCCTCGGCGGTCGGCACCAGGTGCAGGCCGCCGATGCCGCTCAGGTTCGGCTCAACGAAGCGCAACGTGTCCTTCCACATGGGGCTGGTGAAATCGATCATGGCATCGAGCCGGCCAAAGACGGGGTTGTTCTCACGCTGGCTTGGCCCCCAGCACTTCCACACCCACTCCTCCTCTTCCGGCGAGATACGCAGCACCTCGCGCACCGCGAAGTCTTGCAGGTACAGGTCGGGCAGTCGCTTCAGGGCGTTGAGGATCGTCAGCGACACGAAATGGATGTAGGCGAGCTGGTCCGGCAGCACCGTGAGCGGGCAGGGGAGGACATGGATGGCGTCGGGTACCCCGTCGCGGAGGTAGATCAGGTGGCGGCGGAACGCCTCCTCGCGCATGCGGCGGACGAGATCGAGGACGGCCGGCTCGGGAAGCTTGTGGAACGCCTGGCGCACCTGGCCGGCGAGGCTCAGGCCGCTCAGCCCCAGTTCTTCGGCGGGGGTCAGCATTGGCAAGACGACTCCGGGGGTGAGGGATCGGGATGCCCTTACTATGGCAGGCCGGCGCCGTAGCCGCAAGCTGCAGAAAAACGGCTTATGGTTCTGTTGAGGCAATCAATGACTTATCGGAGTCTTTAAACAATCTAACGCGAACGGCAAGCGTTAGCGTTCACGTTATGAGATCAGTATGACCCAAGCTGACCAATGCGCCTGCATCGCATCCAGCTGCGCTCGCAAGCGTTGGCATTCGGGACAGCCGGTAGCAGCTGCATCCGACATGCCCTCCATCCTAGACCGCGATCCCCCCCATCGTCTCCCAAGGCGTGAACGGCTACGCCCGGAGCAAGCTGGCGCTGAACGTGTGCCTGATGGCGACCGCCTACGGCGTGCGCTGCCTGGGTCCGGCGAACCCGTCTTGTCTTTCGCCATGCGGCTCGAAGGCTGGTCGGCAGGCTCCCGGCGTCAGCCGAGCAAGCGGTCCAACTCCATTGCGACCACTTCGTAGCATTTGCAGGAAGCCGCTTCCAGCCCCTTCCGGTCGATGATGGTAATTCTGCCCCGGTGGTAGTTAATCAGCCCAGCCTTCTGGAGGGTGCCCGCCACGGCCGTCACGGTGGGGCGACACACACCGAGCATCTGGGCCAGGAACTCATGGGTGAGCGGGAACTCGTCGGCCCCCGCCCGGTGGTGACTCATCAGCAGCCAGCGGCACATGCGTTTCTCGACGGAGTGCCGGTGGTTGCAGACGATGGACTGCGAAATCTGGTTAATCATCGCCTGGGTGTACCGCTGGACCAGGCCGTGCAACGGGCCGCCGAGCTTCATCTCCTTCTGAAAGACCTTGGCCTCCATCCGCAGGGCCTCGCCCGGAATCTGCGCAATCGCCTTGGTAGGGCTGCGGTCGGACCCCAGGAAGACCGGAGTGCCCACCAGGCCCTCGTTGCCGATGAGGCCCACTTCGAGGGTAAAGCCGCTGTCCATGATGACCAGGGAAACCACGCTGTTGAGCGGGAAAAAGACGTGCGCAATCGGCCCGTTCGCCTCGTAGAGGATGTCCCTCAAGGGTAAGGACACCTTCTCCAAATGGGGGAGCAAGCGGTCGTACTCGTCCCTCGGCAAAGCAGCCAAGAGGCGGTTTTCGCCGAGGACGTGGATTCTGCGGAGCTTAGCCATCGTACGCTTCCTCGCTGTGGTCGGGGCCGAAAGGTACGCCGCACCAGGCCCCGGCCCTTGTCCTTCTTGGTCTATTATCGCAAAGAAAATCTTGCCGTCATGTCGGAAACCGTACAGACGCCGTTCGTCTGCCAGCAGACAAAGGGATAGAATGGTCTGCTGACAGACAGACGGGCTATTTCACGGACCACTGCTACGGGACCAGACGTGAACGCAACCGAGCAGCAACGGGGCCGCTCCCGGCACCGCCCGAACAGCGCCTTCGACGTGATGGCGCTGGCGGCGTCAGCCGGTGGGCTGAAGGCCCGGAGTTACCTCCTTACCGGACTGCCGACGGACTTCCCCGCCTCGGTCCTCGTCGTCCAGCGCCTTTGCCACGACCAGCCGAGCCTCCTGGCCGACATCCTGAGCCGCCGCACGGCGCTCATGGCCAAGCAGACCGTGGACGGGGACGTGCTACCTACGGCGAACGTCTTCACCCCCGTCCCGGACCGACACCCGCTCGTCAGGCCCGATGGAACCGTGTCCCAGGCCCCACGAGTTCAGTTCGTGCGCCCGCTGTACGACTCGGCCTTCGCCCTGGGGACACTGCCGGGGGCGCTGGGAGGGTGGTGAGCCATGCCGAAGACCCAACCGCCTGCTGCGCCGCACGGCAACCGCCTCCTGGCCCGGTTGCCCCCGGAGGAGTACCAGCGCCTCCTCCCCCGCCTGCAACTCGTCCCGCTGGAGTTAAAGCACGTCCTCTACGAGGCTCGGTCGCTCATCGACTACGCCTACTTCCCGAACCGGGGTGTCGTCTCGGCTTTGACCGTGATGGAAGACGGCAGGGCCATCGAGGTAGCGACGGTAGGGGACGAGGGCATGGTGGGCCTGCCGCTCCTCGTCGGGGCCAAGACGACGGCCAACCGGGTGATCGTGCAGGTTCCCGGCGAGGCCCTGCGGATGGCTGAGGACGTGCTGCGGGAAGAGGTCAGCCGGGACAGCCCCTTGCGCCGGTTGCTGGTCCTCTACCACACCGCCTTTCTGGCCCAGGTTTCGCAGGCGGTGGCTTGCAACGGCCTGCACTCGGTTCACCAGCGCTGTTGCCGCTGGCTGTTGATGACCCAGGACCGGGCGCACTCGGACGTGTTCCCGATGACGCACGAGTTCCTGGCCAAGATGCTCGGCGTGCGCCGTTCCACCGTCTCCGAGGTTCTCCAACCCTTTCAAGAGGAAGGCTTGATCCGCTACAGCCGGGGGAAATGCACCGTCCTCGACCGGGAGGGCCTGAAGGCCGGTTCTTGCGAGTGCTACCGGAGGATCAACGAGGAATTCGTGTGCCTGTTCGGTTGAACTCGAAGGGAAGGCTCAGGACCGACGAAGGAATTCCTCCAGGGCCTTCCCTGTCTGTCGGATAGCGTACAGACGACTTTGCAAGCGGGCTGTAAGAAAGACGTTATGGTATGCCAGCAGACAGAACGAGAAACCCCGTGAGCGCCGCAGGGCAACGGATCATCCATGCCGTAGCGACCGCCTTCTGCGCCGCCCGGAAACCGCCTGCTCGCCAGGTTGCCGCTCACGAAACGGCTTTCCGACGCAGTAACAGCGGCCAATAATTGTGAACATCCGATCAGAGGGAAAGGGGGAGGGGATGACCAACCCTTCACCGGAGAGCAAGGAAGCGTTGTACTTCCAACCGGAGTGGTGTCGTGTCACGCTCGCCAGCATTGGCGATGCCGTGATTACCACCGACAGCAACGGCGGCGTCACCTTTCTGAACCCGGTGGCTCAGTCCTTGACCGGCTGGACGCTGGAAGGAGCGGCAGGCCAACCGCTCGACAGCGTGTTCCGCATCATCAACGAAGAGAGCCGCCAGCCGGTCGAGAGTCCCACCGTCCGAGCCTTGCGGGAGGGCGTGGTCGTCGGGCTGGCGAACCATAGCCTGCTCATCGCCAAAGACGGCACGGAACGACCCATTGACGAGAGTGCCGCCCCGATCCGCAATGAGCAAGGCGAAGTCGCCGGGGTCGTTCTGGTGTTCCGAGACACCAGCGAACGGAGGCGGCACGAGCAGCAGGTGCAGGATGCCCTCACCTACGCCGACAACATCATTGCGACCATGCGAGAGCCGTTCCTCGTCCTCGACAAGAGCCTGCGGGTCAAGACGGCCAATCGGTCTTTCTACCGGACCTTCCACGTCACACAAGAGGAAACCGAAGGCCACTACCTCTACGAATTGGGCAACGGCCAGTGGAACATTCCTGGCCTGCTGACGCTGCTGGAGGGAGTCCTGTCGAACAGCCATCCCATCCACGACTTCGGCGTGGAACACGACTTCCCGGCGATTGGCAAGAAGATCATGCTGCTCAACGCCCGCCGCTTCGAGTCGGTGGACAGCCAACCGGACCTGATCTTGCTCGCCATTGAGGACGTCACCGAACGCAAGCAAGCGGAAGTCGCCGTGCAGACTTCCGAAGTGCGGTATCGGCGGCTGTTCCAGACCGCCAAAGACGGCATCCTCATCCTCGACGCCAACACCTTGAAAATCATCGACGCCAACCCGTTTATGACGGAGTTGTTGGGCTACTCGCACGACGAGTTGTTGGGCAAGGAACTGTGGGAGATCGGTCTATTCGGGGATGAACGGGCGAGTCAAGCCGCCTACCAAGAACTGCAAGAGAAAGGCTATATCCGCTACGACCACTTACCGCTCGAAACCAAGCACGGCGAGCGGGCCGAAGTCGAGTTCGTCAGCAACGTCTATCAAGTGGACCGCCGGCCCATCGCTCAGTGCAACATTCGAGACATCAGCGAACGCAGGCTCTTGGAGAAGCAGATAACGGAGCAGGCGGCAGCTTTGGCGGTCCTGCACCGCCGCAAGGACGAGTTCTTGGCGATGCTGTCCCACGAACTGCGCAACCCTCTTGCTCCCATCGCCAACGCCGTCCATGTCCTCCGTCTGCAAAAAGGCGAGAACTCCATCCAGCAACAAGCCAGAGAAATCATTGGGCGTCAAGTGGGGCAACTGTCACGTCTCGTTGATGACCTGTTGGAAATCTCCCGCATCACCACCGGCAGGGTTCGGCTTCGCCAAGAGCGGGTCGCCGTGAGCGGCATCGTGGAATGTGCGGTGGAGTCGGTTCGTCCGCTGATCGACCAACACAAGCATGAACTCACCGTGTCGTTGTCGCCTCAACCGATCTGGCTGTACGCCGACGCCGCCCGGCTGAAACAAGTCGTGGTGAACCTGCTCCACAACGCCGCCAAGTACACCGACGAAGGCGGTCATATCTGGCTGACCGTCCAACAAGAGGACGATGCGTGCGTGTTGCGGGTGCGAGATACGGGCATCGGTATCACCCCGGAACTCCTGCCCCGCATCTTCGACCTGTTCACGCAGGCGGAACGATCATTGGCCCGCTCGCAAGGCGGGTTGGGCATCGGCCTGTGCTTGGTGCATCGGCTCGTGGAAATGCACCGGGGAACGGTCATGGCTTACAGTGCTTTGGGGCAAGGCAGTGAGTTCGTCGTGCGTCTGCCGATGGTGGTGTCTCCCGCAGCGCAGCCGCCATTGCCCCCCAAAGAAACCGCCGAGCCGACCGGACCCTCTTTGCGGGTCTTGGTCGTGGAGGACAACGTGGATGCGGCTCAGAGTTTGGCCATGCTGTTGCAGGTTTCCGGCCATCAGGTTCGCATGGCTCACACCGGGCCGACTGCACTGGAAGCGGCCCTCGACTACCGGCCGAACGTGGTGCTGTTGGACATCAGCTTGCCGGAAATGGATGGTTATGAGGTAGCAAAGCGGATACGTCAACAACCAGTTCTCCACAACGTCGTGCTGGTCGCCATGACGGGGTACGGACGGGATGCAGACCGTCAGCGTTCGCAGGAAGTGGGGTTCAACGCTCACTTGGTCAAGCCCGTAGACTTCGACAAAGTGCAAGAAATCTTGGCGACCGTCTCGGAGTTACCGGCACGATGAAAACCCAAGGAGAAATCGAGGCCGCCG
>DATFNV010000719.1:0-7974 GCA_035266225.1 Gemmataceae bacterium | reverse complement strand
GTGGAGCGGCTGGCGGAGGCCGTGCAGGCGGCGCACGAGGCGAAGGTCGTCCACCGCGACCTCAAACCGGCCAACGTCCTGCTCACCGAGGACGGCACCCCCAAGATCACCGACTTCGGCCTGGCCAAGAAACTCGACGACGCCAGCCTGACCGCCTCGGGCACCATCATGGGGACGCCGGCCTACATGGCGCCTGAGCAGGCCGGCGGCAAGAGGAACGAGGTGGGGCCGGCGGCCGACGTGTACGCCCTGGGAGGGATCCTCTACGCTTGTCTGACGGGGCGCCCGCCGTTTCAGTCCGCATCGGTCCTCGAAGTCCTCCGCCAGGTGACGTCCGACGAGCCCCGGCCGCCCCGTCAGCTCCGGCGGGGACTGCCCCGGGACCTGGAAACGATTTGCCTGAAGTGCCTGCAGAAGAACCCTCGCAATCGCTACCCCAGCGCCCTCGCCCTGTCCGAGGACCTGCGACGGTACTCTAACGGCGAGCCGCTCCAGGCCCGCCCGCCCGGCCGCGCCGAACTGGCCTGGCGGTGGTGCCTGCGCAACCCGGTCCCGGCTAGTCTCCTGCTCACCGTGACCGCACTGTTGGCGGTCGGGTTGTGGCAGCTCTCTCGGGTCCAGGACAGGATCGTGATGGCCACGGCCCTGGAGGGCACCAAGCAGGAGGCCAAGGTGATCGACGCCGCCTGGGGCCACTACTCCGACGAAGTGGTCGATCGGGTCCGGGGCTCCCAGGACGTCCAGGTGCGCCACGATTACAAGACCCACGAGAAGGCGATCCCGAACCCCGCGAAATTTATCACCGCGCTGGGCGACAAGATCACCGCGGAACACCAGGCCGGCGACGGGATGCAGCTCCGCCTCTACAGCGGTTACCCGTTCGTATGGCAGAAGTCGAAGACTCGGGGCCCGCAGGGGGAGTTCGAGGCGACGGCCTGGCGGAAGTTGAGGGACGGGGAAGCGGAGGATTACTCGGAGGTCCGCGAGGACCAGGAGGGCCGCCCGGCGCTGCACTACGCCTGGGCCATTCGGCTGGACAGCAACGAGTGTGTCGCCTGCCATAACCGCTACGTGGAGGAGGGGAGCATCCTTGACGAAACGTTGAAGGAGAAGAGGACCAGGCCCTGGGCGTTGGGGGACGTTCGCGGGGTCCAGGTGATCGTTCGCCCCCTGGACACGGACGCGAAGCGGGCGAAAACAATCCTGCGGGACGCCTACTGGCTCGTGGGCGGGGTGGCCGCCGCACTGTTGGCCCTGTGCGCGGTCGTGCTAGCGGTCGCCCGGCGGCGCTCGTCGTGACCCCCGCAGGGGCCCTTCCCAACGGCCCATCACTTCCCTGGCGCCGAGGTATCCGGTCCCCCGACCTGGCCAACCCATTCGAGCCCCGCCCTGCTGACGTGGGGATGGTCGTTGCAAGGGGCATCGGCTGTGGTACAATCGCCCTCAGGAATCGACACCGATGCCCCGGGAACGTTTCGTCGGGGCACGATTGGTTCCCTGTCATTGCCCCGGGTTGCGCCCATGGCTGACCGTTCCTCCGCTGACGCGCGTACCTTGCCTCCCGGTGCGGGAGACGAGAAGCGGCCTGCGCCTGCCAAAACACTCCCGCCTTCGGAGGCGCCGACCGTGCTGCCCGAGTCGCCCGGGCCGCCCCTGGGGGAAACGGTGGATTGGCGGCCTCCCCCCGCCGCGGAACCCATCGCGCGCGAGCCTTCGCTGGTCGGCCTGGAGTTCGAGGACTTCGTCCTGCTGGAGGAGCTGGGCCGCGGCGGGATGGGGGTCGTTTACAAGGCCCGCCAGAAGAGTCTGGACCGCCTGGTCGCGGTGAAGTTCCTGCGCGACGAGCATTTCACCAAGCCCGCCCTGCGAACTCGCTTCCTGGCCGAGGCCCGCGCCGCGGCCGGCCTCAGCCACCCGAACATCGTGAGCATCTACCAGGTCGGCCAGTGCTCGGCCGGCCAGTACTTCGTCATGGAATTCATCGACGGCCAGGACCTCGACGAGCTGACGGTCCGCGACGGCCGCTGCCGGTCGATGCCACTGTTCTGGGCCGTCAGCGTGATGATCCCGGTGGCCCAGGCCGTCTCGTTCGCCCACACGCGCGGCATCGTGCATCGCGACCTCAAGCCGGCCAACATCATGATCGACGTCCGCAAGCGGCCGGTGGTGATGGACTTCGGCATCGCCAAGGTCATCGGCCAGTCCACCGGCCTGACGCTACACGGCGCGATCCTGGGCACCCCGGCCTACATGGCGCCGGAACAGGCCGGCGACGAGCCCGACAAGGTGGGCCCGCTCAGCGACGTCTACAGCCTCGGGGCCATCCTGTACCGGCTGCTGACCGGGCGGCCGACCTACGTGGCGCAGAGCACCCTGGGCACTCTCGTTCAGGTGATCTCCCCCGAGTTGCCCCCCCCGGTGCGCGGCCTGCGGCCGGAGGTGCCGGCGGGGCTTGAGCAGCTCGTCATGAAGTGCCTCAGCAAGTCCCCGGCCGAGCGCTACCCATCGGCCAAGGCCCTGGCCCTGGCCCTGACCCAGGAGTTGACCCGAGTCCGCAACCAGCCGCCCGCCGTCACCGAGGGCGCCAGTCACCCGCCGCTCGGCGCGCAGAAACGATCCGCCCCCGAGGCCCCGACGGCGATCACCCTGGTCGTCGAGAAGACCGGCAAGCAGGTCCGCCTCACCAAGCCCGTGAGCACGATCGGCCGCGCCGCGGAATGCGACGTCCGGCTCAAGGCCGCCGACGTCTCGAAGCAGCACTGCCGCCTCCTGCGGAAGGGGGGCGCGGTGGTGGTCGAAGACCTCGGCAGCGCCAACGGCACCTTCGTCAACGGCGAGGCGATCCAGAGCGCGTCGCTCAAAGACGGTGACGTCCTCAACGTCGCCGGCCATGCCTTCAGGGTCCGCGTCCCGAAGTCCGAGACGTGACGCGCCGACGTGCCGCGAGCGCTCGGCGCACCGGTCTCCCCACCCCGTGCAACGACCGCTCCGGTTGTTTAGCGGCCGCCTCGTGAAGCCCAGCGTGGCGATGAAGTCCGGCGCCGGCAGCTGAAACATCTCGACGGCTTCAATCACCTTGTCGATGCCCGTGCCCCCTTCCTCGCAAATCTTCCTCCGCCGCATCAGGGCGGCCAGGTCCTCGTTGCGGGACTGGGGCGGCGCGTCGATGAACCGGAGCGTGTCCACCAGCGGCTCGCCGGGGTTGGTGATCTCCACGCGCTTCGCGAAGATCTCGACCATCGGCCCCGCCCCCGTCATCGTGAAGTCCTGATGGATCAGGGCGTTGGCGACCAGTTCGCGGATGGCTTTCTCCGGGTACATCCGAACCTCGGTGCGGAACGCCTGGCCGATGGGTTCGTTCTGCGGCAGCTGCGAGCTGATGAAGGCGAGCGCGGCGTCGAACGCCACGGCGTACCCCCTTCTGCGACGGCGCGTCGCGCCACTCCCGCTCCGTTTCCGTGCGACCCATCCCCCTGTACTTGATGACCCGCAGCGCCTTGCGCGACAGCCGGTCGAACGGATTCAGGTTCTTGGCGAAGAGGATGGCGCCCAGGTTGGTCACGTCAAACCGGCTACCCGGCCGGGGCACAATCAGCTTCTCTTCCGCCAACCGGCTCAGGATGCCTTTCTGATCGGTGGGCAGCGGAATGTTGAGCAGATCGAAGCAGGACGCAAAGTCCAGGTGGGCAAGCACCTCGTCGCCGGGAAGGTCGGCCCGGGCGATGCCTCGCTCGAACGGCTGCTTCGAGCACGACGCCCAGAGTTCGGCTTCCTTGGCCGGGTAGTCCTTCAGCTTGTTCTTGAGGCTGCCGACCCGGATGAACTCCTCGCTGCCGAAGCGCACGGGAGCATGGGTGGCCCGGGGAATCTCGAACAGGGCGAGGGGCCGGCCCTGGTGGGGCCACTCGTGAATCTGGAAATTGACCTGCGGGTGGAGCGACCGCATCAGCCAGTTTTCGAGTTCCTCGTTCCCCTTCCTGGCGGCGCGGGGCTTGAATGTTGTGCCGACGACGTTTTTCGCGGCGTCTTCGATGCCCCAGATCATGTAGGCCATCTCGCGCCGGTGCAGTGCCGCCGAGTTCGCCAGGGGCGACAGGCATTCGCCGATCAGCTCCGGGTTGGCGTTGTTGTGCTTCCACTCGACCCACTCCGTCTCGTGCGGCAGGGCGAGCAACTCGACCAGGAGGGCGGAAAGTTGGGTTGGAGTCACGATTGTCCTCCTGTCACACGCGGCGTATCTCCGAACGTGGCGAAGCCCCGCGCAACAGGTTACCACTCTCGCCGCCGCCCACCACCGCCGTTACGCCGCCCGCCCGAGCCCCTCCTGCCGGTACGACCGGACGAAATGCTGATAATCCTCAAAGGTGTCCACGCCGCGGGCCGCGTGCGGCACCACGCCGACGTCGATGCGCTGGCCGAGGGCGAGCACGCGGAGCTGCTCCAGCTTTTCCGTCTCCTCCAGCGGGTGCTGCGGCAGGCGGGCCAGCTGCAGCAGGAAGGCCCGGCGGTAGGCGTATAGCCCCAGGTGCTGCAGGAAGCGGGCAGGGCGGGCGGCGAAGTCCGGCTGGCCGTCACGGACGTACGGAATGGGGCTGCGGCTGAAGTACAGGGCCCGGCCGGCGGCGTCGCAGACCACCTTGACGCAGTTGGGGTCGTGCCACTGCTCCGCCGAGGCGATCGGCACCGCCAGGGTGGCCATGTCGGCCCCGGGGTCGCGGCCGAGCAGGTCGGCCAGCAGGTCGAGGGCCGCCGGATCGACGAGCGGCTCGTCGCCCTGTAGGTTGACGATGACGTCGGCGTCGAGCTGCTGGGCCACCTCGGCGACGCGGTCGGTGCCGCTGGGGTGGTCGCGGCGGGTCAAGACGACGCGGCCGCCGAAGCCCTCGACGGCCGCCACGATGCGCGAGTCATCGGTGGCGACGATCACAGCGCCGGCGCGGCGCGACGTGCAGGCGCGCTCGTAGACGTGCTGAACGAGGTACTTGCCGGTCTGCCGCAGCAGCGGCTTGCCCGGCAGGCGCTGAGAAGCGTAGCGGGCGGGAATGACGATGGCCGTTTTCATGAAGGACCTCCTTGTCCGCGGAGCCGTCCGTGGCACAGATGGGACATTAAACCGACTCCGGCCCGGGGGGGCAAGCCCTTCCGGGTGCGCCGCCGCGCCGCTTGCAGCTTCGCGCTGGCGCCGCCCCGAGGGCGGCGGCTCAAGGAGGGGATGACAGGAACCATGCTGTTCATCGGGATGCCGGCGTACAACGAGGGCAAGAACCTGCCCTTCCTGCTGCGGGAGATCTGCTGGCTGGCGGAGGAGTCGCTGCCGCACCGCGACATCACCGTGGTGGTGGTGGACGACGGCTCGGCCGACGACACGGCGGCCGTGGTGCGGAACTTCGCCGCCGGGCTGGACCGCAAGCGCTACCCGCGCGTGCAGATCGAACTGGTGCCGCACGAGGTCAACAAGGGCCTGGCCGAGGCGATGAAGACGCTGCTGACGCACGTGGCCGGCCAGGGCGGGCCGCGCGACGTGCTGGTGACGATGGACGGCGACAATAGCCACCCGCCCGGCCTGATCGTGCGCATGCTGCAACTGGTCGGCGAGGGGCACGACGTGGTGATCGCCTCGCGCTACCAGCGCGGCGGCCGGGTACTCGGCCTGTCGCGGTTCCGCGGCTTCCTCAGCGTCGGCGCGTCGTGGATGTTTCGCCTTCTCTTTCCCATCCGGAACGTCCGCGACTACACCTGCGGCTACCGGGCCTACCGCGTGCCGGTGCTCCAGCGCGCCCTGAAGGAGCACGCGAATTTCGTCAGCGAGCGCGGCTTCTCGTGCATGGTGGACATCCTGCTGAAGCTGCGGACGGCGCGGCCGGCGCTGGTGATGAACGAGGTGCCGATGGTGCTGCGCTACGACAAGAAGGCCGGCGCCAGCAAGATGCGCGTCCTGCGCACCGTCAAGGACACGCTCCTCCTCCTCGCCCGCCGCCGGCTGGGGAAGATGTCGTGAAGTGCGAGCCGTCACAAGCCGCAGCGACGGCAAGTCGCGCCGCGGCCGGCGCGGGAATCTGGTCGCTTTCCTTGTGAGTGCCGTTCCCGCGGGTTACTCTCAAGGTGGGTGGGTCGATCCGCGACTCGCCCCTGGCCGACCCTTGCGATTCCCGGGAGGATCCTTAGCCATGAAGCGGTTTCTGACGTTGGCCCTTGGCACGCTGTTGTTCGGCTGGTTCGGGGGGGTGGCGCCGGCCCAGAACACGGCGGCCGATCTGGCGAAGCTGCTCAACAAGAGTCAGCAGAGCGTCGAGGTGCGCCGGGCGGCCGCCTTCGCCCTGAAGTACAACCTGCAGTCCGCCGACGTCATCGACGCCCTCATCGACGCCTTCAAGGACTCCGACGAAGTGGTCCGGGCCAACGCCTCCGACGCCATCGCCCTGCTCACTCCCAAGACCGCCGTGCCCCCGCTGACCTTGGCGCTGAAGAGCCCCGACCCGAACGTCCGCACCCAGGCCGCCCGCACCCTCGGGCGGATCAAGCGTTACACCGACGAGGCCATCCCCAATCTCGTGTTCCTGCTCAAGGACGAGAATTTCGACGCCCGCCAGGCCGCCGCCGAGGCGCTGAAGCGGATCCATAACAGCACTCGCGAGTATTGAGAGCGTTTAGCGGCCGCCCTCGATTGATCGTTTCGCGAAACGATGAATCCGCGCCGCCCCGAGGGCGGCCGCTAATGGACCTCATGGCGGAACGGCGGGAAAAGCTGTTCCCCCACCTCCGCAAGCTCGTCGTGGACTATGAATTGGACATTTCAGGTGGGCGTCTGACGCTGAACGTCACCTCGGCCCCAATTCCCGAACCTCGTTGAGGTTCTAGTCGGCACGAAGCGGGATTGAACGATGGGACATCAGCCCAACAAACCACCGCTAATTTGAGCCTTGCTTCTGTGGAAGGCGGTCTTCTTGTGGTCGAAGCGATACTGGCGGGCATCGAGAAAGACAAGAACAAGGCAACCCGCAGCGCCAGATAGGCCCTTCTTGGCGCTGCGGGCTGCTTCTGCGGTGGGACGAACCGGAACCCGTTCGGGCGGTGGGATCGGTAGTTACTTTTCAAGCATTTGGGGGAACAGCCCACGAGGGGAGCCGGAGCCACCCAAGGCCGTATGAGCCGAAATCCGACCGGCCACAGGTTCCGCCACTCTGCTGCGTTAGAGTATCGACTGGCGTACCTCCTTCGGTTGATGCCCTGGAAGCCGCCGCTGCGGTGGGATCGGGAGTTACTTATCGGGATTCCTGGGGGGTTGTCACGGCGAAGACGCCGTGCCGTCCAGGGCCGTAGAAGCCGATGCCACCGAGCAACAACCTCCGGGACCGAGGCTCACGTTTGGACTGGCTTAGCTAATTCCATTATACTCCGGGGAAGTGGCGTTGCAAGCGCCCCCGGCGCTTTTCCACTCCCAACGTCTACTGCCTTGTTTCACCTTCTTAATGGGCAGTCCTGGCCATCCCTGCCGGCGAGCGATGGCGGCACGCCGGCTGGACCTCTTGGCCAAGACGTGCGCCCCGTGCCGTGCGACGTGCGAGGGAAAGTCCTGCCGTGGCCGTCGCTTCGCCGCAGCAGCCTAGGACTTCTTCAAGGCGCTTCGCCGCATCTCCCGTTCGATCATCCGCCGTTTCATGCCCGCCCCTTTCGGCAGCACGAAGGTCACGAGGGCGTGAACGAGAACGCCGATGCCCCAGCCGAGCAGCGGCCACTGGAACCAGAGGTGCCCGGCGGAGGTGAGGAGGTTGATGGCGATGAGCAGGGCGTTCACGAGCAGGTAGACCGCCAGGTGGACGTAGAATGCCATCTTGGCCCCTGCCGCCCTCTTCGCTCGGGCGAATTCGTCCTGATAAGCCATTGTGGGTTCCTTTCGTCGGCCGAGAAGGCGCTTGAAGAAAGCCTTCCACGCCTCGTGCTTGTCGGCCGCGGACAGGCCATAGCAGGTCGGGC
>DATFNV010000718.1:0-3174 GCA_035266225.1 Gemmataceae bacterium | reverse complement strand
CTGGGGCTGCCCATCTGCAAGCGCCTGGTGGAAATGATGGGTGGCCGCATCTGGATCGAGAGCGAGGTCGGCCGGGGGAGCACGTTCCATTTCACGGCGACGTTCGCCCGGCCGCGCGGCTCCCGGGCCGAGCGGCCGGCGCCGCCGCCGGTGACGCTGCAGGGGCTGCCCGTGCTGGTGGTGGACGATAACGCCACCAACCGCCGCATCCTCGAAGAGGTCCTTGGCCACTGGCAAATGAAGGTGACGGCGGTGGACGGGGCCCGGCTGGCGCTGGCGGCCCTGGAACGCGCCGGGAGCAACGGCGAGCCGTTCGCCCTGGCCCTGATCGACGGCCACATGCCGGGCATGGACGGCTTCACGCTCGCCGAGCGCATCCAGGAGACGCCGCAGAGCGCCGGCACCACCCTCGTCCTGCTCACCTCCGGCGGCCAACCGGGGGACGTCGCCCGCTGCCGCGAACTGGGCATCGCGTCGTACCTCATGAAGCCGCTCAAACAGTCCGACCTGCTGCGGGCGATCGGCGGCGCCCTGCGGCTGACGGCGCAGGTCGAGCGGCCGACCGGGCCGGCGCCGCCCCCGCCGCGCGCGAGTCAACGGCCCCTGCGCGTCCTCCTGGCCGAAGACAACGTCGTCAACCAGCGGTTGGCCGTCCGCCTGCTGGAGAAGGGGGGCCACACGCCGGTCGTCGCCGTCAACGGCAAGGAGGCGGTCGCCGCCCTGGAGCGACAACCGTTCGACCTGGTCCTCATGGACGTTGAGATGCCCGAAATGAACGGATTCGAGGCCACCGCCGTCATCCGCGCGAAGGAGAAGGGGACCGGCCGGCACGTCCCGATCATCGCCATGACCGCCCACGCCCTCAAGGGGGACCGCGAGCGCTGCCTGGCGGCCGGCATGGACGGCTACGTCCCCAAGCCGATCCAGGCCCAGGAACTCAGGCGGGTGATGGACGAGCTGGTCTGCCCGCCCGCCCCGGCCTCGGGCGCCGCCGCCGAGGAGGTCCTGGACAGGGCAACCGTCCTGGAGTGCGTGGGCGGCGACCAGGCGCTGCTGGCGGAAATCATCCAACTCTTCCTCAGCCAGTGTCCGCGCTGGTTGGCGGAAATCCGCAACGCCATCGAGCGCGGGGACGCAACCCGGCTGCGGAACGCCGCGCACACGCTCAAGGGCGCGGTGGGCAACTTCCGGGCGCAGGCGGCCTACGAGGAAGCGCAGCGGCTTGAGACCCTGGGCCGCGACGGGAACCTGGCGCCGGCCGGCGGCGCCTGCGCGGCCCTGGAGAAACACCTGGGCCGCCTCCTGCCGGCGCTGGCCGCACTCTCCCGCGAATCCGGGCCCCGAATAGGATGAAGGGCAACAGCGAACGCGAGAACTACTCGGAGGTGTTCCGTGACGAGATGGGAATACTGCGACGTGACCTGGCAACCCCATCAGGTGATCCTCACCCGGTGCGCGGCGGACGGCAGTCCCGAGGTGGAGACGTTCGACGCGCAAAGCTGGCCGCAGACGCTGGCCGGGCTGGGCGCGGAGGGCTGGGAACTCGTTTCGACGACGGCCTCTCCAATGGGAGTACACGAGTATTATTTCTACTTCAAACGGCCGCTGGAATGATGAAGGGGGAGTCCGTGATGCTTCGGCTGCGCGTTCGCTTCCTCCTGCCTGAGCTATGAAGAGTGTCTCTCGATCCGTCAACACTTGGATCATCCGTTCGTCCTCGATGAGGTGATCGATTCTCTCGGCGTGCTGCTTCGGGGACATGCGGATCGGGCGATGGATGTGGTGAACCTCAAGATCAGCAAGTTCGGTGGGCTGACCCCGGTGAAGCAGGCCCGCGATCTGTGCGTCTCCCTTGGCATCGCCATGACGCTGGAAGACAGTTGAGGTGGCGACATCGTCACGGCGGCGATTGCTCACCTGGCCCACAGTACGCCGCATGCGCACGCACAAGCCCTCAGCACCGGCCGCCCCGAGTTCGCCATCACATTCATCCGCTTGTTGCTCTGCGACACGTCAGGCCCCGTTTCTCATCGCGGCGCGGAAGTCGGGCCACGTTCCTGCTTGCAGGGCGGCGTCGTACCAGCGGTCGAGCGTGCCGGGATCGTTGGTCCCCTCGATGGCGAGGCGGACTTCTTCCGGAACCGGATCGTGCAGCTTGGCGCGCAGCAGCTTGAGCAGGTCGGACCGGCCCCTCTCCACCACGCCCTGAACCTTGCCCTGATTCAGCCATCCCTTGATGTACTGCGATTCTTTCATTTCCCATCCCTCTAAACCGCGTTGCCAGTTGATCAATTCCCGCGTCAGCTCGGCGAAGACGAGGGCCATGTCGCGATACGTCGCCCGCCGCCCCGCGTCCGGCTCGCGCAGGGCGACCTGCTTCCATTCCTCGATCAGCGCCGGCTCGCCGCCACCGGCCATCAGCGGCACCCACGGCAGGATGCTCAGCCCCACGTGGCTCGCGGCGATGTCCGTCAGCGTCTGCCGGGCCTCCTCGCGGCACAGGTTCATCACCAGCGGCTTGACCCCCAGGCCCAGCGGCGTCCCCGCGACCGCCAGCGCCAGCCCGCCCTCCGGCCGCTCCCCGGTCAAGTTGATGAGGACGCAGCCGACTGGCGGTTCGTCCTCCGGGCCAGGCGGCGGCGAGACCTCGCGCGACAGCAGCAGCCCGTAGATACCCAGCCGCTGGAGCAAGTGTCGCTCGGGCTCGGACTCGACCTCGACGATCATGTAGACGACCTGGCCAGGCGCGTCCGTGCGGCGTAGGACAGCGACGAGGTCATCGGTGCGGTCGGGGCCGCCGGGCAGCGGCAGGCGGCGGCTGTCGTCCCAGCGCTCGAAGGCCAGCGGGGGCGGCGGCTGATAGCGGCGCAGCAGCCAGGCGCAGAAGGCGGCGCCGTCCTGCTTGGCCGCCGCCCGCGCGTTCTGGTCGAACATGCCCATCGTCGTCCCCCTCCGTGGGGTGTCATTGTACCGCAGGGCCGCGCCCCGGAGAACGCCAAGGTGCCACCCCCGGGCGCGATTGGGGCAGATTATGTAATTGCTCAAGAGTCCTGGGTTGGCCAGCTGCGCGGCTGCTTGGCCTGCGTAGAATAGAGGTATGAGGATCACCGTTCCCCAAGTCCCTGGGGCCGAGCAGACGCCTCTCGTACGGCGCCTTCTCGAACTCATTGCCTT
>DATFNV010000717.1:0-5842 GCA_035266225.1 Gemmataceae bacterium | reverse complement strand
GCGCCGCGGCGGCAGCGCCGGCGTCGCCGGCGCACAACCACAACCGTGGCTCCGCCCTTGGCAGCGTGATCACGGTTGCCTGTGGTGCTACCTTCCTGCCCGCGGTGCCCCGGGCGTCTTCAAGGAGTTCCCTCAGCCGCGCTCTTTCCCCCTCCCGCCGCCAGGGGCCGCTTCACGACCAGCAGCACCGACCCGTACGCCGCCCCTTCCAGGTCGTGCAGCCCATGCAGGATGTCTTCGAGTTCTCCCAGCTTGCTCGTCCACCGGCCACTTTCCACTTGCCGGGCCGCATGGGTAGGGGTGCCCTGCGCGTCGGCGAACACGGCGACCTTCTCGAAGCCCGGCTCCAGGTCCTCCCCCGCGCACACCGCGTAGCCCAGCGTCGCCAAGGCGGCGACGAACGCCTCCGGGGTTTCCTCGCGAGGGACGCCTTCCGGCCAGGTATCCTGTCCGCCGAGGTCCGGCCACCAGCGGCTCCGCTTGTCGCCGGCCGCATGGGCGATGCAGTTGTCATCCGGGTCCTGCGGACTGTCGATGCGGTAGTCGGTCCCGCGGAGCCTGGGAAAGACGTCCTCCAAGTTGCTCACCATTGGTAGCCGTTTGCCCTCCCCCAGCGCAGCCAGGCGTCGGCGATCTTGCGGACCTTCCCCCGGTCGGCCGGGTCCATCGGGTCGGCCCCCGTCAGGGCGCGGAGCGCGCTGAACCACTGTGCCGGCCGTTGCTCCAGCTCTCGCAACACCAGCGGCACCACGGAGGGCCCCAGGCCGATGATCTCCTGGTAGGCCGGATGGTTGACCATCGCCGTGGTCGAGGAGAGGTAGCACGTCTCGGCCCGCCAGATCGCCGCCAACTGCTGGAACTTCTCTTCAAGGGTCGGCACCGGCCCGCTCCCTGGTCTCGCGGTCGGCGCGGTACGCTCGGTGTTTCCGTTGGCGCCCCCGCCGTCGTCGAGCAGGTAGCCGCGTTCCCTCGCCCAGCGCAGCCAGGCCTCTCTCAGGCCGCTGACGCTGCCCCGCTCCTCTGGGGTTACCGGGTCGGCCCCTGTGATGACGTGCAGGGCCCAGAACCAGTCACGCGGGTATTCCCGGAGCGTGCGCAGCAGGTGGGGCACGATGGCCGCGCCCAGGCCGACGATCTGCTGGTAAACGGGATGGTCGTACCGGACCGGGTTGCGCGGGTGCGTTGGGCACACCTGGTGCCAGGCCGCCGCCAGCCGCCGGAAGCGTTCCTCGACGGTGTCCGCCGGTGGCGTCTGGGGCGTTTGTTGGACAGGGATCGAGGTCATGATTCATCTCCTCCCGTGCTCCGTGCCGCCAACTTCACGCTCCTGATTATACGCGTCAAGATGGACCTTGCGAGCGGCTTCTTCCTCAGCATCCCGACGGACAAGCCGAACTTCAACGACGCCTTCGCCGAAATCGACATCACCGCCTCGGGAGCGCCGAGTTTCATCGGCTCGGGGAACACGGGAGGGCGGCGAGAGTCGCGGTCATCACAGGATTCTGTCCTGGCGCCGCGGGCGGCTCGGCGGCATACTGCCAGCGACGGCGTGTTGCCGGAGGTGCTCCCGACCTTCGACTTGACGGTGGACTCACTTCAGCCCGAGCCGTCCGCCGCAGCCGGCGCCTGTACCTCCGCCGGCCGCCGGGCGACCTCCTCGCCTGCAACGGGGCACGGGGAAGACCCTGCAGCCGTACACTGCACTCGTCACTCACCCCGTGTACCCACAGACGCCCGTCCGCGGCGAATTGACCACGGGCAACATCATCTCCTCGGCGAGCCCCGCGTCCTCGGCGCATTGGTCACACAGCCAACCGCTCGGGTCGTAGCTGTTCTCCATGTCGATCTGGGTGGCGGGTTGTCCGCAGTTCCCGCAGGGGAGCAGCGGCGGGTCGTTCCGCGCGAGCAACCGCACCTCGTGCTCGTTCCCCACGGTGCCCTCCCGCGTGCCGATCACCTTGAGGGCCAGTGTCGTCGTGCTGCCGAAGTCGTACTCGTGCAGCAATTCCATCCCGGGGCGCAGCACCTGCCCCAGCTGCGCCTCCATCGGCACCTCGTCGCCGCCGCCGCGCGGCGCGCCCCGGCCCGTCTTGCGAGTGAAGGCGCTCAGGTGGCCGCAGCACTCCAGCCAGGTGCGGCGCAGGAAGGCGTCCAGGTCGCCGAACGTCGCGGTGTCAGGCATCTCCAGGTGCAGCCAGTAGTGCGAGAGGTACGTACCCTGCACCAGGAGATGGAAGAGTTTCACCCCGGTCGAGGGCGTGTCCGCAGCGGCCGCCTGTTTCGCCAGGCACGCCGTCAGGTGGCGCGACATCGCCACCTTGCCGAACGTGCGCCCGCACAATTCGCACTTCCCCTGGGACTGGATCCTGGGCATGACTCGTTCTCCGGAAACGACCAATTCTCTCCCGGCGGCGACGGAGGGCTGGGACAGTCCTCTTCGGCCCGCTGGTATTCTACCCGGTTTCGGCGCCGGCCGCGATTCCGGCGGGGCCAAGGGGGTCGATCAGGTCAGCAACCTCCCCAGCGGCGGCATCCTGACGTTCGAGTAAGCGGTGCCTTGCCCTGTGACCTCACGTTTTCTTGGGTTGGGGCGGATGCGATTCCTGCGGCAGGTAGGAGAGACCCGCGATTGACCTGCGCAGGCCGTGGTGCGAGAATGCAGTGAGGAGACAGGAGGCCGTCTTTCTCGGGAGGGGAGGGGTGCCTTCGCTCGCTTTGCAGGAATGGTCGGCGCGGCGTGCGGCCGTGCTGGACGAAATCGAATATGCGCACCGGTCGGTCGGCGGCGCGGGGCCGGGACAGCGTTTCTTGATGCAGCAGATCAACCAGGCTTACGCGCTGCTGCTGTCGTCGCAGTGGCAAGGCTTCTGCCGCGACCTGCACACGGATTGTGCCGACTACTTGGTGGCCTCGGTCGCCTCCCCCGTGCTGAGGGAGATTTATCAGGATAACTTGCTGTTCGGTCGCAAGCTGGACACGGGCAACCCGACACCCGGCAATATCGGGGCCGACTTCGATCGTCTGGGGTTGTCGTTTTGGCCGCTCGTGCTCGCCGACCACGCGAAGAATGCGCACCGCCGTGACGTGTTGGCAACGCTGAACCGCTGGCGCAACGCCATCGCCCACGACGCGTTTGCGCCGGACATGTACAAGGGGAGTCGTCCGTCCTTGCGTCTAGCGGAGGTGCAGGACTGGCGGCGGGCCTGTGACGGCCTGGCCCGTTCCTTCGATAATGTCAGGCACGCCCACCTGCTGGCCGCCACGGGCGTCGCGCCCTGGTAAAGGAGAACATCGCATGGCCCCTTCCTTCAAGGACCCATTGCCGCCTGCTACGCCCGGCCCCTTCCGCGAGGGCGACCGCGTGCGCCTGCGTTGGGGTGGTACTCCCGTCGAAGGGATCGTCATCGAGGACCGCCGAAATCGCGGCGTCGAGGGGAAGCGATTCTATCGCGTCCGCGTTCGACTCGATGACATCAGCGAACCGATAGAAATTGAACGGCCAGCCGATAAGCTGACCCTGGTGGCGAGGGGCACCGACCCGGACGCGCAAGGGGCGGCAGGTGAAGCGCCAGCGATAATGCCGACGCCTTCGTACCCTTTCGAGGACGGAGAATCTCGCACGGCTCCTTCCTTCAAGGATCCGTTGAAGCCATTAACCCCCGGCCCCTTCCGCGAGGGCGACCGCGTGCGCCTGCTCTGGGGCGTCACCCCCGTCGAGGGAATCGTCATTGAGGATCGAGGCAATCGCGGCGTCGGGGGGAAGCGGTCCTACCGCGTCCGGGTTCCGCTCGACGACGTCAGCGAACCGATGGAAAGCGAGTGGCCGGCCGAGGACCTGACCCTGGTGGCCAGGGCGCCGACCCGGTCGCGCAAGGGGCGGCCAGCGAAGCGCCCGCGATAATGGCGATACCTTGTTCTGGCGAACGCGTCAGGAGCCGCTGGGCGGCTCGGTTCGTTGCCTTCGTTGCGCGGGGGTCGGATTCATCGCCTCACGACCCCGGTGTGCGACGAAGGCAACGAATCCGCGTAGCAGGCGACGACGCAGCGCAACTCGATGTCGCCCCGTGGGCGCGACCAGGCGGTTTCCAGCGCCCCGGGGTCGGGCAGCCGTCCTTCCGGGTCGTAGACGAAACCGACCAGGAAGCCGCAGTCACGCTCCCCCTCGTGATACCTCACGTCCTCGTCCCACTGTTCCGTCAAGCCGTTCTCCCCGAGGTCGGCCGCGGCCCACTTGGGCGTCAGGGCGATGGTGCGGCCGCCTGCCGGTGACGGCAGCAGGAAGTCCGAGCACGTGCCGGCGGCGTAAGAGGGCGTGCGGCTCAGTGGGCGGACGTCGTCAAAGTGGAGCGGCAGCAGGGCGCGCAGGAGGTCTTCGAGGTCGTACAGGTCGGCGACCCGGAACGGCGGGCGCTCGCCGTGGCGCGAGCGCAGCTCGTGGATGACGTGCGGCAGCCGGCGCAGCAGCGTTTCCAGGGCGGCCACGGAAGGCGCGGGGGCCGTCGGGCGGCGAGTCCACGGGAAGGCGGCGCCGCACAGGGAGCAGAAGGCCGGCGGCTGGGGGCGGCCGACGGGGAGCAGCCCGGGCAGGTGGACCGCCCCGGGCAGCGCATGGCCGCAGGTGGGGCAGCGGTCGAGCGTGAGGGCACCACAGCGGTCGCAGTGAGCGACGTTCGATTCGGGGTCACTCCGCAGCCGGTCGGTGATGACGTGGCCGTTGCGGCAAACCAGCATCACGTCGCGCACGGCGGTGTCGGGGGTCGTAGTCATATCGCCAGCGTAACCCCGGCGGGGACCAGACGCAAGGGAAACGGCAGCCGTTGCTGGGGGCGGCACCGCGTGGTATTCTCGCTCGTATGCAATCCTCGCAAGCAACACCAGCGACCCTGCCGGGAGGCCCCGACGCCGTCCTGGTCGAGCGACTGCGCCGCGGCGACGGCGCCGCCTTCGAGGAACTGCTGCGGGCCCACAGCGGCCGGCTGCTCGCCGTCGTCCGCCGCCTGCTGGGCAACGAGGAGGACGCCCGCGACGCGGTCCAGGACACCTTCCTGTCCGCGTTCCGGTCGATCGACCGCTTCGACGGGCAGGCGGCGCTCGCCACCTGGTTGCACCGCATCGCGGTCAACGCCGCCCTGACGAAGCTGCGCTCACGCCGCCGCCACCCCGAGAAGCCCATCGAGGATCTTCTGCCGACGTTCCTCGAGGACGGCCACCAGGCCCGGCCGTCGCGCAATTGGCCCGAACCGTCCGCGGCGCTACAGCGACAGGAGACGCGCGAGGCCGTGCGCCGCCACATCGCCGAACTGCCCGAGGACTACCGCGTCGTGCTGCTGCTGCGCGACATCGAGGAGCTGGACACCGACGAGACGGCGCGCCTGCTTGGACTGACGACGGGCGCCGTCAAGACGCGCCTGCACCGCGCCCGCCAGGCGCTGCGGGCGCTGCTGGAGCCCGAGTTCCGCGGGGGAGACTGATGCTGACCTGCCGGGAATTCATTGATTTCCTGATGCACTACCTCTCCGGCGAGCTGCCGGCCGGGCAGCGCGCCGTCTTCGAGGAGCACCTCGGCGAGTGCCCCGACTGCACCGCCTACCTGAATACCTACCGAGAAACGGTGCGGATCGAGAAGATCGCCTGCGGCTGCTCGGACGAGCCGCCGGCCGACGTGCCGGAAGAGTTGCTCCTTGCCATCCTCGCCGCCCGGGGACGGGCCGAATGCTAAGAAATCATTTCACTAATGGCGAGCGGCGCGGCGTCAGCCCGCCGGTTTCTAATGGCGAGCGGCGCGGCGTCAGCCCGCCGGTTTCGGCTTCACCGGCGGGCTGACGCCGCGCCGCTCGCCATT
>DATFNV010000716.1:0-15669 GCA_035266225.1 Gemmataceae bacterium | reverse complement strand
GATAACGCTGACGCAGGACCGCGAGTAGTTCGCGCTTGCCCTGCTTGCTGATCTTGGCGGACATCGTATGCCTCCGGTGTTTAGTAACATCCTCTTGAGGCAATGATCGGCTCTCGGTCACCAAATCGATGAGTCAATGCGAGAGGGAGAAACAATTGTCGCTTGACAGTACCTCCTGATCCGCCAAGAGTGCCACCGGGAAGGGGCGTGAGCCACACCCGGCCATCCTCCCGCAGCCCTGCGAGCCGTCTTCCCAACTCCTCCTGCATCCGCACGAACTTCCTATGCAATTCTGCCGCCATAGGGCCTCATCAGTCTTGACGTACGGAAGTCACCTGAACGGCCACCACCACGACGGGCGACTCAGGGACACCATCCCGCTCTTGCCCTTCACGGCCAGGTCCAACTTGTTCCGCACGATCGCCCGCAGCCCCACGAGCGGCAGCCGGGGGAAGTTTGAGCCCGCGGGGTACACGAGGATGCCCTCCGGCACGTCGATGCGATGCGGCGGGCGGTCGGCCAGCCGGTCCCAGTGACTGGGCAGGTTCGTGTGCATCCACAGGTGCGCGGCCCGTAGCGGGAGCCGCCGCCCCTGCTGGCGGACGTTACCCCTTGCCCAGGTGCATCGCGTCGAGGCTGAGGCCAGCCCAGCGGCGCAGGTGCTCTTCCTGGATCGAGAAGTTGTGCGTGTGTGCGGTGTCGATGAGGGCCGGGAACCGCGGCAGCCGCGCGGGATCCATGACGTCCCGCACGGCGAGGCTCACCCAGACGAGGATCTCGTAGGCGTGGATGGTAACCGCCTCCTGCCCCACGAACGTCATCGTGTCCTGCCTTGGGACCGGCAGCCGGTCGAGAATGCGTGCCATGCGCTCTCAGGAAGAAGGGGGGGCGGGTTCTTCGATGTACTCCGCGAGGCCGTAGCTTACCTCCTCGACGAGGAGCCAGGGCGGCTGGGGCATCGGCTCAATGACGTCCAGGTAGTATTCGTCCTTCCCGAGGCCGCGGCGCAGGCACTCGCGGATCAACTCGTCATCCGTGGCGGCCACGCCGATCCGCTCGCCCCCGTGGTACGCGACCCATTTCCCCCGCGTCCGCCTGCTCTTGAGCAACTCCGGAAGGTCACGCCAGAAGGCTTGCTGTGACCTGAGGAGCTGGGGCGGGATCTCGACGTGAGCCTCCTCCGGCGTCTGCATCACGCCCGCCATCCGCTCGAAGACCTCCGCCCGCACGAGGACGTAAGCGTCATGCGTCGTCTCATCGACAATCCGCACGGGCTGGCCTTGTTCCACCGCCTGCCGCTGCTCGGGAGTGAGTGCAATCATGGTTCGCCTCCATCCCGATGCTACCCAGCGTCGTCGGCGCCGTACAGCCCATCCTCGACGTCTTCCGCCAGACGCTGCATCCGTCGCCGGAGCGCATCTTGATAAAGCGCCAGCATATCGTGTAACTCGGCCTCGATCGCCTTCGTCCGCAGGGCCAGGTTGTTCCTGGCCGCCTGTTCCGCCAGGCGAGGCGAGAAGCCGTCGAAGACCAGAAGCTCAACTTCGCGGGCCAGCAACTCCTCGAAGGCCCGCTTCGCCCGCTCCCGCACCTCCAGCACGGCGTTGGCGTGTTCGCGGAGGATGCGGATGCGTTCTCGTGCGATCCGGTCGGGGCCTGGGGATTCCTTGCCCTCGGGCATGCCAGGAATATAGCACTTCTGTTATACTCTTCGTGTGCATCCCCAGGATCTCGACATCGCCCTCTCGACCCTCGAAGAGCACCCCGAGGAGACGAGGCAGCAAGCCTGCCTCGAAACCGCCCGGACGCTCATGAGCACAACGAGCACATGCCGAAGGCCGCCCTGGACCGGATGATTGACGACGCCAGCGGCTTCACCAAGCAGCGAAACGCCAACAGCTCGCGGATCGCCAGGCGGATGAGGAAGCTCAAGCGGGAGTGGATGAAGGAGACCGGGCAGGCGGTCAGCCTGGAGATGGAAGACGCGATCCTTGCCATCCAGGTTGAGTAAGGCCACCCTGTCCGCATGGAACGAACCCCCACCGAACTGACGCTCGAAGACCTCCTGCCCAGGCTGGAGAAGGAGCACGCCGCTGAGGAGAACGACGACGTGCGAGATGCCATCGTCCAGCTCATCAACAGCGTCGAAGAATACCTGCTCGAACTGGACATCAAGCGGAAGGCCAAGCCAGAGGGAGCGGCGAAGGATCAGTGACGAGCCACCTGCCGCAAAAGCTCACGGACGCGGCTCTCGAACTCCTCCGCCTTCAGCCGTAGCAGCCGGTCCCGGACCGCCCCGCGGTGCCGCCGCCGGATGTCGCGGCTGGTCTCCTTCAGTTCCCGTTTCAACTCGCCATAAGCAGCTGCCGTCTCCGGCCGGAGCCGCAAAATCACTTCATCCACGGACTCGCCGATCGGGGAAGGGCCGCCTTCTGGCACGTCCGACAGCCTAGCACGCCCGGCGTCACCCTTCTCGCTTGAGGCCCATCCAGGTGAAGAGCGGGTTGTCCTCGGCGAACTTTTTGTCGGCGCGTTCTTCCTTCTTTCGCTCGCGAGTCGCCCTCAAAGCCGCCAGATCCTCCGCCGATTTCGGCTCGTACAACTCGTAGCCAGCCCAGCACAGACTAAATTTATGGGTTCTATGCCACTTGCCTTGATGCTCAAATCTGCGTGTTTCGTGGGGCCTCAGCAAGAGTTCGCCGAACCCCGCCTCGTAGTTCGCACACTCCACCACCTGGCCGTCCTCGGCGACGGTGAAGTGGCGCTTCTCGCCAGCGGCGTTCTTTACCGTGAAGACCGTGGCCGCAGCGCGAATCTTGCCACCGTCCCGCCGCCCCGCGTCTTCCTCATCCTTGTCTACCAGGTAGTGGCGCTGGACGAGCTGATCGAGGAAGGCCGCAGGCTCGGCCCGCTGTACGTCGAGAACCCGAAGCTGGTGGCTGACATCAGCCGCAAGGCGAAGTGGCTCCGAAAGGCCATCCAGACCTTCCAGGAGTCGCAACAGCCGAAGCCCGCCGCCTGATTCTAACTCCCGGCTCGGACCGCCCCTCGTTCATCGCGAGGGGCCTCTTGCATGCCAATTGCCACTCTCCCGGGTGTACACTCCCGCCGTCCGAGACCCGTTCTTTTTCACCAAGGAGCATCCCATGATGCACGACCAGCGCGTGTGGTGCGTCTCCGACGTCACCTCCCCTGAAGACCTCGCGGAGAAGCTCACCAACCACACCTGGACCCTCTGCACCGGCTTCCGGCTCAAAGGCTACCTGTTCCTCAACGACGCCACGCACGAGGACGGGGCCGCCGAGTTCGGGGTCGTCAAGGAGGACGGCATCCTGCAGGTCGAGTCGATCACGTTCAGTTGGTTCGGCTACGACCGCGCCCTCGCCCTGATCCGGTCGATCGTGGCCGGCGCGCACGACGACGCCCGCCGCCCGATCCTCCTCAAGAGGATCGACACGCCCGACAACCACCGTTGCAGGCACTGCGCCTGAAAGGAGCATTCATGAAACACGAGAAGCCGCTCAGCGAGCGGATGTACGGCGACGAGGTGTATACCGAGATCGTCCGCATCATTCGCTACGAAGGTTGCCTGTACCGCGACCTCTGGACCAAGCTCAAGCCCCTGGCCGATCGGTTCGGCCAGGCCCGCGTTGAAACGGCCACGGCGCATCTGCTGACCTACGACAGGCAGTTCACGGTCAACCCGCCACCGCTCGCGCAGGTCATGCTGCGCGCCGAGGCTCGCAAGCTCGCTTGCGGCCTGCTCGGTCTGCCTCCTGAACACCCCTGGGCAGAGGTGGTCCGCCAGAATCTGCCAATCCCGCTCCCGTGGGAGACGCCGGAACCGAAGGCCGAGGAGAAGCCCGAAGAGCCGCAGCCGGAGAAACCGAAGCGGACCAGAAAAAGGAAGGCGAAGTGAGGCTCGGACGCCCGCCCCAGGCATTGACGCTTGGGGCTCTTTCGCGGCGCACAAACGCCACTTACTCAGTCATCGGTACGGTAAAATACCTCTTCCGTTTCGACCACCCGAAAGCTGCCGTCGGGTTCAGGATTGACTGCCATGCCGTCGGCCGTCACCAACGACTTGTTTCCGGGAATCCGCCGAAGTGCGCCCTTGGTCGAGTTGCTACTGTAAGAATGGAATTCCGTCATCTCGACGATCTCGACCTCTTCGCCAGCAGATGAGCGAGCCCAGAACCGATCGGTTTCTTCTTGAGCCGTCATACGAATTCCCCTCACATAAGCCTACGACCCCCTATGAACGCCTTTCCATTATACGCGAGCCCATGTGCGAAAGGGGGACGTAGCCGCAGCCACGTCCCCAGGGAAGACACGATCTTCCCGGCTTCCCGGCGGATGCACGGTCCAGGTTGGGAAGCGGGCGGGAGGATAGCAGGAGGGCAGGTGACCAGCACCGTCTTGCAGTTTTCCCGCGAACCCGGGCAGAAAACTCGTGTCTTTTCCTTCGTATGAGTTGCAGTAAACGTTGCAGTAAACCCCTGAGAAACGGTGGGAAAAGCGGGGTTTCGTGCAAACGGGCGGTTGCCACAAGGGATTGAAAGTACAGAAGTTACGGCTTTCGTCGGGGCGGCCCACCCACCCTCCGAAGGTTGTGGACCAGGTTCGACTCCTGGCGGGGACACTCGCACGACGCTGGGGCCGGATGGCCAGGCGACGGTCTGCAAAACCGCGGAAGTGGGTTCGATTCCCACCGGCGTCTCTGAATTCGTTCGTCCTCGGGGTGTGGCGGAAACGCATATGACTCTGCGAAGGTCAAGGACCAGGTTCGACTCCTGGCGGGGACACTCCGGCGATTTATCGTTTCGCGCTCACGTGACATGACGCGAGCGCGAAACGATGAATCGCTCAATCGTCGTCATCCTTCTCCTTCTTCAGGTGCGGGAAGACGAACGCCGCCCGCACCGGCGGCGGCATCGGCGAATTCGCCCCCTTCACCGAGCGCCAGATCACCTCGTTGAACAGCAGGTCGTCCGCCGCGTCCTCCTTCGTCAGGTCGAACTTCTCCGACAGCTTCGCGCCCCACGCCGTCCTTTTGTTCTTCTCCGTCAGATCGACCTCCGGAACGACGTGCGTGTACGGCGTCTCGTCGGCCTTCGCCTGGAAGGAATGGTACATCGGTCGCGCCGCCGCGTCGAACTGGCTCATCGGCTTGAGGCCCAGGATCAATTCCATCGTCCGCAGCATGCTCGCCGTCGAATACAGGGTCGAATCGACGTGCCTGCGCTTCGTCCACGGGCTGACGACGAGGGCGACGGTGCGGTGGGCATCGACGTGATCGGGGCCGTTCTGGGCGTCGTCCTCCACCACGAAGATCGCCGTCTCCTTCCAGAACGTGCTCTTGCTGACGGCCTCGACGACGCGGCCCAACGCCAGGTCGTTGTCGGCGACATAGGCCGTCGGCGTCGGGCTGCCGGACTTGGTCCCCGACGTGTGGTCACTCGGCAACCGCAGCACGATAAAGTGCGGCATTTCACCCTTTTCCTCGAAGCCCTTCAGCTCTTCCAGGAAACGATCGGCGCGCTTCTGGTCGGGATAGTTCAGGTCGAAGCCGCGGAACATCGGGTCGAAGTGCCCCTCCAGCGCCTTTGCCCGCGCCTTGCCGGGGTCGGTGAGCTTCTTGCCGTTCTCGATCCACTCGCCGTAACTGCGGTAGCTGACCTTCGCCTCGGCACAGCGGTCCCAGATGTAACCGCCGGCCGGCGTGGCGACGGAATAAGTCCCTTCCGCGGGGTAGCCGATCTTCTTCTTGGTGTCGGGGCGGTAGACCAGCGGCCACACTTTCTCGACGAAGTCGGTGGCGTAGGCGCCCATCGACCACTCGTGCCCGTCGGCGGACACCTCGCCGTCGCAGTAGAGGTTGTCCAGCAGCACGAACTCGCGGGCCAGCTTGTGGTGGTTCGGCGTCACCTTTTGGGGAAACAGGCACAGGGCCGCGTCGCCGTTGCCCTCCTTGACGTCGCCGAACACCTGGTCGTAGGTGCGGTTCTCCTTGATGACGTAGATGACATTCTTGATCGGGCTTTTCTCACCCGCCTTGCCGGGAATGGGGTTATCCTTCGGCCGCTCCGCGGTGACGCCCTGGTCGGCCCTCAGCGGGCTGCAGGCGTAGGCGTCCTTGCTGTAAGTCACCATCGTCTCCGGCGACGGCAGCTCGATGACGCCGAGGGTGCCACGCATCAGGTGGCCGATGTACTCGCGCAGCGTCTGCCGCGCCTGGGGCAGGTCCGGGTTCGGCCCCTGGACGTTCGCGAAGGAGCGGTCGCCCTTGCCGTTGGCGACGTACAGCCGCTTGTCCGACGGGTTGAAGCGCACGGCGGTCGGGTACCAGCCGACGGGAATGAAGCCGAGCGGCTTCGCCCGGCCCGGCTCCGCGATGCTGAAGACGGCGAGGTTGTTGTTGTCGGCGTTGGCCACGAACAGCATCTTGCCGTCCGGCGTCAGGCACAGGCCGTTCGGCGTGTTGCCCTTGGGCACCGACGGGTAGAGCGAGCAGGAGATCGTTTCCAACCCTTTGCCCTCCGCCGTGTCGATGACGCTGACTTTCGTGGAGTTGGCGCAGGCGACGAACAGCGTCTTGCCGTCGGGCGACAGAACCATCTCCGTCGGGTGCGACTCGGTCGGCCAGGTCGCCGTCACTTTCGCCTCGCTCAAGTCGATGACGGCGACGGATGCCTTGTTCCACAGGCTGACGAACAGGCGCCTGGCCTCCTTGTCGAAGAGGCAGGCGAAGGGGAAGCTCTCCTTGTCGAACGCCACTTTCGTCAGCCGTTTGGGGTCGTCGCGGTTGACGAGGACGACGGCGTCGCCCCACGGCCCGGCGACGGCGAGCAGGTCCGTTTTCGCGTGGACGGCGAGGCCGGCGGGGATGAACTTCTCCTTGACCGGGACGATCGTGATCTCGCGGTGCTTCGAGAGGAGGCCGTCGGCGAAGTCGAAGGCGTGGACCACCTCGAACTCGCCGCCGCTGGCGAAGAGCCGCTCGCCGTCCGGGGAGAAGCACAGGCCGTAGAACGTCTGATCGATGACGACGCGACTGACGATTTTGTGTTTCTTCAGATCGACGAGGGCGATTTCGTGGTCGCCGGCGCCGGCGTGCAGGACGGCGAGCCACCGGCCGCCGGGGTGAAGGGCCAGGTTGACGGGGAAGTCGCCGAGCGGGACCTGCTTGCCGGCCGGCCTGAGCGACCAGCCGTTGGGCAGCAGCGTGGTGCCGCCGGCCTTCACGCCCGGCAGCGTGCGCGCTGCGGCCGGTTCCGTTGCCGGCGGGTTGTCGGCGCGGAGCGGGGCCAGAAGCACGGGGCTCCCGACAATCAAAGCGATACCAACGAGAAGGCGGCGCATCGTCTTCCTCCTGGGGAATGAGCGGGTGGCGGGCCAACGGCCCCGAGCGTAGAGTATCCGCATTGATCGCGCCGGACAAAGAAAACTCGGTGAAGGGAGCGCGTCATGCCGAAGACCTATCGCGTCGCCGTCATCGGCCGCACCGGCAAGGGCAACTACGGCCACGGCCTCGACGTCGTCTGGAAGGGCCTGGACAACGTCGAGGTCGTCGCCGTCGCCGACGAGGACGAAAAGGGCCGCGCCGCTGCCGCCCAGCGCCTCGGCGTCAAGAACGCCTACGCCGACTACCGCGAGATGCTCGACAAGGAGCGTCCGCAGATCGTCAGCGTCGCCGACCGCTGGCTCGATGCCCACCGCGACATGGTCGTCGCCTGCGCAAAGGCCGGCGCCGGCGTCTTCCTCGAAAAGCCGTTTTGCCGCACCCTCGAAGAGGCCGATGAGATGGTCCGCACCTGCGAGACGCATCACGTCAAACTGGCCATCGCCCACCAGACGCGCTACAGCCCGCGCCTCAAGGTGGTGCGCGACCTCATCGGCGACGGCAAGGTCGGCGAGGTGCTGGAGCTGCGCGCCCGCGGCAAGGAGGACGCCCGTGGCGGCGGACAGGACCTGATGGTCCTCGGCACACACCTCTTCGACCTCATGCGCTTGCTGCTCGGCGACGCCCGATGGTGCCACGCCCGCATCTGGCAGAACGGCAAGCCGGCGACGAAGGCCGACGTCAGCCAGGGCGGTGAGGGCATGGGCCCGGTGCTCGGCGACTGGATCAACGCCACCTACGGCTTCGACAAGGGCGTCGAGGCGACGTTCGGCAGCGCCAAGAATCGGAGCGACAAGGAGACGCGCTTCGGCCTGGAAATCCGCGGCAGCAAGGGCATCATCCAACTGACGACGGGGAGCCTGCCGGCGGCGTACTTTCTCGACGACCCGGCGTGGTTCCCCGGCCGCACGAAGGCCCAATGGCAGGAGATCACCAGCGCCGGCGTCGGCAAACCGGAGCCGCTCAAGGACGGCGGGCTGGGACAGGGCAATGTGTGGATCGCGAAAGACCTGATCGAGGCGATCGAGAAGGACCGGCAGCCGCTCGGCAGCATGTACGACGGCCGCGCGGCCCTGGAGATGATCCTCGCGGTGTACGAATCGCACCGGCTAAAGGGGACGGCGGAACTGCCGCTGAAGAACCGCAAGCATCCGCTGACGATGCTGTCCGTTTAGAAACCGTATCATTCATGGCGAGCGGCGCGGCGTCAGCCCGCCGGTGAAGCCGAAGCCGGCGGGCTGACGCCGCGCCGCTCGCCATTAGTGAAATGATTTCTAAGCGGCCGCCTTCGATTTATCGTTTCGCGAACCGATGAATCCGCGCCGCTCTGCGAGCGGCCGCTAAACGGGCCGGGATCCTCAGCGCTTGTCGAACGTCTGTGGTTTGTACCCCGGCAGATCGTCCTTGTCGATCGCGAAGGCGAAGAACCAGGTCGGCTCCTTCGCCTCCATGTCGTTGTCGCTCGTCAGCAGCAGCAGGCGCCGGCCGTCGGGCAGGTCGGGGCCGAACGCCATTCCCTCGACCTTCTCAGGAAAGTCCTTGCCGGCCAGGCCGAGGGTCGGATCGAGCAGGTCGAGGAACACGGTCTTCGTCACCGCCTTGACGCCGGCCGGCAGGCCCTTCGCCGGCAGCTTCGCGACCTTGCTCACGTCGGACGCGCCGCCGACGTCGATGCGGAACAGCTTCTTGAACGCCGCCTCCTTGCCGGCCTTGTTGTCGCGCTCCAGCACCAGGAACTCGTGGTCGTTGATCGCCAGCATTTCGTTGATGCCGTATCTCGGATCGTCCATTGGGTAGATGAACTCGCGCGTGGCCTCGGTCTTCGTATCGATTTCCAGGATGCGGATGTTGACGCCGGTGACGTAGCCTTTTTTCGGGTCGAGGTCGCCGTCCTGCATCAGGACGCTTTGCATGATGCCGTAGAGCTTGCCCCCGTCGGGCGAGATGGCCAGGCCCTCCATGCCGCGGTTCGGTTGCCGGCCGCTCTTGTTGTTCTTGCGCTCCTCTGCCCCGGTGCCTCCCGGCACGGCCACTTCAAACTTCTCGGGCACCTTGAGCAGTCGCAGCTGTTTCCCCCGGCGGTCGAACTCGATGAGGAACGGACCGTACTCGTCGGAGACGAAAAGGTTGCCATTACGGGCGACGCGGACTCCCTCGGGGTCGAGCCGCAGGCCATCCTTGCCGCCGGCGTCGAAGGCGGTGGCGAGGCCAACGTAGGGCTTGCCTGCGACCCCGGTGAGCAGCACGGTGTCGAGGAGACGTGGCTTGATGGCCTCGCCCGTCTTGACCGGGATGTCAAAGGTGTGGAAGCGGCACAGGAACGGCACGGCGCCGTCCTTCGGCCCGCGGTCGGCGATCATGACGTAGCGGTTGCCGTCGCCGGTCCAGGCGATGCCCGAGCCCATCGACCCGAGCTGGTTGTGCGGCGTGCCGTCGGGGAGCTTGTCCTTGAGCCCGGACAGGTCGGTGGCGTCGCCGGGGATGGTGCCGCTGGCGAGGAGGACGATCTTCGCCGGCGCCGGGGAGACGACCGCCAGCGCCAGCAGGAGGGCGAGAGGAACACAGCGGCGGGACATGATGAGGACTCCGCAAGGCGAGGCGTTTAGCCGCCGCCCGCGATTTATCGATTCGCGAAACGATGAATCCGCGCCGCCCCGAGGGCGGCGGCTAAACGGGGCGGTCACTTCTTCAGGGCGATGCAGTACAGGTGTTCCTTCGTGCGCAGGAAGAGGGCGCCGTCGGCGATGGCCGGCGTCGCGATCACTTCCTCCCCGATGGGATTGGTCGCGACCAGCTCCGGCTTGTCGCCGACCTTGACGACGAAGACGGTCCCCTCCTCGTTGGCAACGTAAATCTTGCCGTCGCCGGCCACGGGCGACGCCCAGAAGGTGCCGCGCAGGCGGATCGGCGCGCCGGCCGGCTTGCCGTCCTCGGCGCCGACGCAGTTGAGGAAGGTAGCGTTGACGGCGTACACGCGCTTGCGATAGCAGGTCGGCGTGGTGTAGCCGGAGCGCAGCTTGTTCGTCGTCCAGACGGCCTCCGGCTCCCCGTTTTGCGAGGGCAGCCGCAGCGCCGCCGACTCGCCCCCCGTCGCCAGCATCAGCCCGTCCAGGGCCACCGGCATCGGCACCGTTCCCAGCCCGGCGGCCTTGTACGCCCAGCGCTTCTCGCCGGTCAGCACGTCGTAGGCCGTCAATTCGTTGCTCGATTGGAAGAGCACCTCGGCCCCGTCGCCGAGCGGCCGCAGCAACGGCGTCACCCAGTTGATGTCGCGCTTGCGCTCGGCCTTCCAGCGGTTCTTGCCGGTCGTGGCGTCGAGGGCCAGGGCGAACGACTGGTCGCCGGCGTTCTCCAAGGGCAGCAGCAGCACGTCCTTCCACAGCACCGGCGAGGCGGCCATGCCGACCTGGTTGGTGATCGTCGGGTAATCGCGCACCAGGGCGCGATACCACAGCAGGTTGCCGTCGCTGTCGAGGGCGGCCACGTCGCCGGTGCCGAAGAGGGCGAACACGCGCTCGCCGTCGGTCACCGGCGTGGGCCCGGCCATGCTCGTTTTCGGGTGGGAATTGGTGCTGCCGGTGGCGGTGAACTGCCGCTCCCACAGCCGCTTCCCCGTCGCCGCGTCGAAGCAGAGGACGTGCAGCCGGTCCTGGCGGTAGCCGCCGCAGCAGGTGACGTAGACCTTCCCCTTGGCCACCACCGGGCAGGAGACGCCGCGGGCCGGCAGGTCGGCCTGCCAGCGGACGTTGGTGCCGGCCTTCACGTCCCAGGTCGTCGGCAGGCCGGTGTCGTCCGACACGCCCGCGCCGCCCGGCCCGCGGAACTGCGGCCAGTCGCCGGCGTTCGCAATTGGCAGAAGACAGAAGACAGAAGACAGAAGACAGAAGGCCAGCCCGCGCCGCGCGATCGTGTTCCGGTTCATCACTTCCCCTCCTTCACGATGGTGAAAGGCACGGCGCCGCCGACGGCGTCACAGAGGCGCACCTGAAACTCCCATTCCTGGGCCCACGAATCTTTCTGCTCGTTCTGGCACACTTTTAGGAGGAGGGTGTTGCGGCCCCTGTTCAAGGTGACGCGGGCGACGTGCTGGTCGAGGTACTTGCCGTGATGGTACTCCTCCTTGGCGAAGACCAGCTTGCCGTTGACGAAGACCTTCACGGCGTTCTTCGTACTGGCCCGGACCTCGATGACGCGCTCCGCCGGCGAGTCCACGACGGCGTAGGCGTAGCCGGCGGCGCCCATGTGCTTGCCGATCGCCTTGTTCAGATCGACGTTGCCGTAGGCGTCCTCGGTCGTGTAGGCGGTCCAGCGCACCTCTTTCCCGCCCTTTCCGGAGAGGACGGCGGCGAGATCGACGTGCTTCTCGGGCTCGAAGATCGCGGCGTGGCCCTTGCCGCCGGTGCTGTCGAACGGGCCAATCAGCTGCCAGGTGCGGACGAAGCCGAAGTGGGCCGCCACGTCCACCGACTCGCCGAGTCCCTTCAGCGCCTTGGCGATGGCTTCGACCTGGTCGGGGTCGCGCGCCCCGCTGAGCGCCTTCTTGAACGCAGCCTTGGCCCCATCCTTGTCCATTTTGTCGAGCTTCTCGTGGGCTTCCTTGAGGACGACGGCGACGGCGTCGCGGCGCAGCTCGACGCTGGGGTCGTTGAGCATGCCGGGCAGCAGCCGGTCGGGCGTGGTCCGATCGGTGCGCGTGAGCCATTCGTAGGCCAGGCGGCGTGCGGCGGGGGCATGTTTCGTTTCGTGGATGAAGGCTTCGAGCTTCTCGGCAGGCAGTCGGCGGCCGGCGCTGACTTCGCGCTCGGCGACGGCGTCTACGGCGGCGCGCAACCAGTTGGCCGACCGGTCGTCGGCGCCGTCGAAGCCGGTCAGGATGGCCGGCAGCGCGTCCGGGCCGAGGGCGACCAGGTCGCGCCAGGCCTTGGCGGCCTCGACGTTGCCGGCCCCTTCGCTGCCGACTTCCTTGATGCGGGCCACCAGCGGCCCGGCGTCGGCCGCCACGATGTACGGTGCGGCCGCCAGCGCCAGGAGCAGCGCTCCCGTCAGGCGGCCAATCTGTCCTTTCGGCATGAAGTCCTCCCTTGCGGCAGGGGCGGTTGATATCCTGTATTGGCGTAAGGGGCGGCGCGGCAACGGTCAAGCGCAAATCCCCACGACGACAAGGCGACTTCCTCCCCGAGCCGCCCATGAGCCCGTCAAGGCGCTGTCAAAACGGGCCTGGTGGCGTGGCGACCTCCACCAGGCGATGTCGCGCCGCGGATGATGGTGCCAACGAGGTGATGAAAGTGTTCAAGGTGGCGTGATTTATAGCGATCTATTGCTCCGAGCTTGGATAACCGGGTATAAACGGGTATAAATCGATCAATGGACCCCATCCATGTCCGCAAGTCTACACGACACGCTGAGCCTCTTCGACCCCGACCTGCCGCTCGAGCGGGCGCACACGATTCCCGCCCTGTGGTACTCCGACCCCGCGCTCCACGCCGCCGAGTGCCGCTCCGTCTTCGGCGGCACCTGGCAAGCGGTGGGGCGCATCGACCAGGTGCGCGAGCCGGGACAGTTCTTCACCGCCGAAGTGGCCGGGGAGCCCCTGGTCGTGGTGCGCGGCGACGACGGCGAATTGCGGGCCTTCTTCAACGTCTGCCGTCATCGCGCGGCGCGGGTGATGGCCGACGTCGAGGGCCGCGCGACCCGGCTGCGCTGCCGTTATCACGGCTGGACCTACGACCTGTGCGGCCGGCTGCGCGGCACGCCGGAGTTCGACGGCGTCGCCGACTTTCGCCGCGAAGACAACGGACTGCCCCCGGTCGCCGTCGCCGTGTGGGGTCCGATCGTCTGGGTCCACCTGGGCACGCACCAGCAACCGTTGGCCGACTACCTCGCCCCGCTGCCCGATCGAGCCGCGGCCCTCAAGCTCGACTCCCTGCACTTCGTGGCCCGGCGCGAGTACCGCCTGGAGTGCAACTGGAAAATCTTCGTCGATAACTACCTCGACGGCGGCTATCACGTCAACACGGTCCATCCCGGTCTCGCCGGCGTCCTCGACTACGCGCAGTACCGTACGGAAATCGCCGGCAACACCGCCGTGCAGATCAGTCCCATCCGGCCGTCCGAGGAGGGCGCCGTCGGCGGGGTGCGCGCCGGGGAAAACGCCTATTACTGGTGGGTCTTCCCGAACGTCATGCTGAACGTCTACGAAGGCGTGATGGATACCAACCTCGTCCTGCCGCTCGGTCCCGACGCCTGCCGCGTGGTCTTCGACTTCTACTTCCGCAACACCGACGGGCCGGCCGCGGAGGCGTTCATCGCCCGGAGCAGGGAGGTGGCGCACCAGATTCAGCTCGAAGACGTCGGCATTTGCGAGGAAGTGCAGCGCGGGCTGAGGAGTCGCTCGTTCGACACCGGCCGCTTCAGCGTGCGGCGCGAGGCTGCGGGCTATCACTTCCATCGGCTGCTGGCCCGGCAGTTGCGCAGGGGCGCGGCCAGTTTTTCGGGAGCGGGGTGAGGTCTTTGGAGTGCGGCGATTTATCGCCGCACTCCAAAGACCCCCCGGAACTCTTGCCACGCCCCGTCGAACGAACCGAGCTTTTCCCGTGGCGGGCCGAGCCGCGCGCAGGTAGAATCCCCACTCGTGTTGTCGCTTTGCGGCCGGAGTTCGTCCCATGAGCAACCCGAGTGTCCCTTCCACGGTTTTCGGCCCGCACGGCTATCGCCTTCTGGAGCGGCTGGGCCGGGGGGCCTGCGGCGAGGTCTGGCGGGCCGAGGCCCCCGGCGGCATCAAGGTCGCGATCAAGATCCTCTCCCTCGCCCTGAAGCCGGCCGAGGCCCAGCGCGAACTCGCTGCCCTTCAGTCCATCCTCGAGCTGCGCCACCCCTACTTGCTGGCCCTCCAGGCGATCTTCGCCGAGGACGACCGGATCCTGGTCGTCATGGAGCTGGCCGACGGCAGCCTGTGCTCGCGGCTGGAGTCCTGCCAGGAGCAAGGCCAGGCGGGCATCCCGTCCGGAGAACTGCTCGGTTACATGCGTGAGGCGGCCGAGGCCATCGACTTCCTGCACGCCAACCGTCGGCTGCACCGCGACGTCAAGCCGGACAACATTCTCCTGGTGGCGCAGCACGTCAAGGTCGCCGACTACGGCCTGGCTCGGGTCCTGGTGAACCAGCAGACGGTGCAGACGCAATCGGTGGTGGGCACGCCGTCGTACATGGCGCCGGAGACCTGGGAGGGCAGCGTCGGCCCGCGCAGCGATCAGTACAGCCTCGCGGCCAGCTACGTTCACCTGCGCACCGGCCACCTCGCGTTCGCGGCGCAAAACCTGCCGCAGTTGGCCTACCTGCACGCCAACGTCGCGCCGGACCTCGACGGGCTCAGCGGGGCGGAACGGCAGATCCTGGAGCAGGCGCTGGCGAAGAAATCGGCGGATCGCTATCCGACATGCCAGGCGTTCGTGGCGGCGCTCAAAGGCACCTTCAAACCGCAGGTGCCGCCTTCCCCGACGAAGAAGCTGCCCTCGAACACGCCGACGGTTTATCTCCCCGCGTCACCGGAGCGGACGGCCACCGCGGAGAAGGGCGGGCGTCGAGACAGCGGGCGCACGGTTGATCCCCCCGCGGCATCGAAGCGGGCGGTCCGCGGGAGTCGAGGGCTTGCCCTGGGGTGCTTGGGCCTGCTCGTTGTTGGGGCGGTGATAGGTGCAGGGGGATGGCTTTACCACGGCGGCAACTCGACCGGCAGCGGCAACGGCGGCGACTCCGTTGGCGGCAGCAGGAGCCTGGGTGGCGGCGAGGTTGCCGAAGTCGAGATCGCCCAGGAGATTGCCGAAGTCGAGATCGCCCAGAGCGTGAAGATGAAGTTCTGCTGGATCCCGGCTGGCGAGGCGCAACTCGGCGCGCCGAAGGGTGAGTCGGAGGCGTCGGCGGATGAGGCGGAGGAACTGCGCGGCAAGTTCAAGACGAAGGGCTTCTGGCTGGCGAAGTTCCCCGTGACCCAGGAACAGTGGCAAGCCTTGATGAACGATAATCCGACTCCGAGTTACTTCAAGCCGACGCAAGACCGGGTCAAGGAGGCCGGCATCAGCGACACGCGCCGCTTCCCGGTGGAGCAGGTCTCGTGGATGGATTGCCAAGACTTCCTAGTAGTACAGCGCGCTGTCTCTCAAGGTACAGCGCAATGGGTTTCAACACAGCTACGCGGAAAACACGGTGTTATTTGAAGACCCGTGTTATTTGTTTTCATGGACGGGCAGTTATAGCTACTATGTAAATCA